>DASWKK010000131.1:0-54035 GCA_036396655.1 Acidimicrobiia bacterium | reverse complement strand
GCCCGCCGGGCACCGATCCGTCCCACTACCAGCCCGCTGATCGATGAGCCGGCCAGAGAGCCCAGCCCGCCCAAGGCGAGAGTCAGGCCAAGAGTCCTCAGATCGATCCCCAGCCGATCCCTGATTTCGGGAAGCCGGGGGAGCCAGCTTCCGATCACGGCGCCGTTGACGAAGAACAACAGCGCCACGCCCAGGGTGGCCCGTTTGACGGTGGTCAGGAGCGGCCTTCGGAGCGGGTCAACTCGCCCGACGGCGAGCCGCCAGCCACTTCCGCCTCAGGGACTTCCGCTCGTCCTCCGTGGTGCCTCCCCAGATCCCGGCTCGCTGGTTGGTCTCCAGGGCATACTCGAGGCAGTCGGCTGAAACCGGGCAGCTCGCACAGATGGCCCGGGCGCGCCCCGCCGAGGCCTCACCCGCACCGTCCGTGGGGAAGAACAAATTGTGCTGATTCCCGGAGCAAGCCGCCAGGTTCCTCCAGTCGGCGGCAAGCTCGGCTGTCAATTGATATGGGCTTGTGGTCACCCTCCGAGTTTGGCGGCAGGGGAGCCGGTTTGCCAATACCAGCGAGACCGGGGTGGATCACATGTCGTCGTGCCGGCCGGTGTCTGGATCCGGCTCCGCGGTCTCGTTGTCGTCAACCGGTGGATCTCGCCGCTCGTGCGCTCCGGTGCCCCCAACCGTCCCCGCGGCCCCTCCCGCCGCCGCGCCGGCGGGACCGGCATCGCCGGCCTCCGCGTACGGGTGGCTGGCGCCGGCCTCGTCGGCGATCACTACCTCGGCCTCACGAGTCCGATTGAACACCAGCAGAAGCAGGGAGATAAGCGCCAGAGCGCCGATTGCGGCGGCGATCCGGGAGACCAGGGTCGACAGAGGATCCGCGGTCAGGACGACGAATCCAAATCCATCACAGGCCCCGCCTCCACCTTCGATGTCACCGCCCACCTCCAGGACGCCACGCAACTCGAATCCGGCGACATTGGAGACTTCTTGCACGTAGCTCGAGACATTGGCGACGTCGCCGAAGTTCTCCTGGGTTCCGGCGCTATTCGGTTCTGGCTCCTCGTTCCCCGCGATGGGGATCGAGAAGCCTCCGACATCGACATAGATGTTCCACAAGTGGTCGGTGATGGGGCCCGGTGAGGTGGCAACCCAGGAAAGACTTCCGTTGGGGTCGATTTCAAACGGGTCGCGCCGACTGCTGTCGGTCACGACAGTGGCATCGACGCTCGAAGTCGCATCTACCGTGCATCCACCGTTGATCTCTCCGTTCTGGTTGACGGAGGCAAGCCCAAGTGCGCCGAAGGCGAGCAGGGCCACCGACAGGACCAGGGGGAAGATGCTGGTGAAAGGCCCTGCCTTCTCACGCCCGGCCCCGCCGATGAGAATCCCGATCAATGCAAAGAGGCCGGCGGCTCCGAAGAGAAGAAGTTGATCCAGGGGCCAAATGCCCGCTTGCTGGATTATGACAGCAAGGGCGATCCCGAGAATCAGACCAAGGAAGAGACCGGTGAAAGGCCGGGCGCTCTTGGTGATCAATGCCGTCGTGGTGGACTCTTGTTCGGTGTTCATCGGACTCCTGACGTCGAAACCGGAATCTAGTGGTCTGTCGGCTTCGATGGTTGTTTCGCTCTGAGCGATATAGCCTCTTGTCATGCCACGAATCCGCGCCACCTCCATCGACGAGCACAAGGCACTGACTCGCAGTGCCTTGCTCGAATCGGCCAAGGAGCTGATCGCCGATGCCGGAACCGCTGCCATCCCCCTGGCTGAGGTCGCCCTTGCCGCCGGAGTGGGCCGCACAACCCTCTACGACTACTTCACCGACCGTGACGACTTGATCGCCACCATGGTCGAAGACGAGCTGCCCGGCGTGGTGGACCGTCTGATCGCCGGCTCGTCGGTTATCGGCTCCCCGTCGGCGAGACTCGCCGACCTCGCGGTGAGGACCGTCGAGTTCGTGGTGAGCGATCCGGTCCTCGGATTGATCCTGCATCGTGAGGTCGGTCGGATGGGGCTCGAAGCCCAGCAGCGAATTCGGGAGGCACACGCCAACCTCGCCGATGCCATGGTCGGTCTCTACTTCGAAGCGGTCGAACGAGGTGAATTCAGGTCGATGCCTCCCGAGCTCGCCGGAAGACTGATTCAGGACACCATCATGTCGGCTGCCCGCACTGTGATTTCCTCCCGTGACCCGCGCGACAGCATTGTGACGGTGACGAGCCATCTCCGTCGCTTTCTGGTGGGAGGGCTCAGCTACGAGCGTTAACCCTTCGGTAAACCGGCTCTGTTAGGTATGTGACACCGTGGAATCCTTCAATCCAGAGCATTATCTGAATCGAGAGTTGTCCTGGCTCGAGTTCAACAAGCGGGTCATGTATCTCGCCTCCAGACCCGACTTCCCTCTTCTCGAGCAGGTCAAGTTCCTGGCGATCTGGGCATCGAACCTCGACGAGTTCTTCCAGGTCCGAGTGGCCGGCCTCAAGGAGCAAGTAGCCCACGGAGTTGGGTCGACTCCACCGGACGGCATGACCCCCACCCAGCAATTGGCCGCGATTCGACGAGAGGTCGACTTCCAATACGAGTCCATCTCGAAGCACTTCCTGTCCGAGATTGCTTCCGCGTTGGCCGATGAGGGGGTCGTCTTCAGCGACTACCCCACGCTCGACCCGGAGGATCGGGACTACCTCGACCGTCAGTTCAGGGAGCTCGTCTACCCGGTGCTGACTCCGCTGGCCGTCGATCCATCCCACCCTTTCCCGTACATATCGAATCTCTCGCTCAACATGGCGGTCTTCGTGCGAAACCCGGAGACCGGTGTGTCGAGGTTCGCCCGGGTCAAGGTGCCCCCGATTCTTCCCCGGTTCGTCGTCCTTCCCGATCTGGAGCGGTTCGTGCCGCTGGAGCAGGTGATCGCGGCTCACATCGATGCCCTGTTCCCCGGAATGGAGGTTCTGAGCCAACACGTGTTTCGGGTGACCCGCAACGCCGACTTCGAAGTCGAAGAAGACGAGGGTGGTGACCTGCTGATGGCCATCGAGTCTGAGTTGACGCGGCGGCGGTTCGGGAATGTGGTTCGACTCGAGATCCATCCCGACATGCCCGAAGACGTGCTCGACCTCCTGATGAGGGAGATGGGGGCCACCGAGGACGATGTCTATCGCGTCGAAGGCCCGCTCGATCTGGCCGGTTTGATGGGGATCTACGAGCTGGAACGACCAGAGCTCAAGTTCGAGGTGTTCGCCGGAGTCACCCCGCCCCGGCTCGCCGGGCCACCCGGTGAAGTGGTCGATTTCTTCGGAGCGGTCAAGCAGGGCGACCTGCTCACCCACCACCCCTACGACTCGTTCGCCTCGACCGTCGAGGCTTTCATCGAGCGCGCCGCCCGGGACCCCAAGGTCCTGGCCATCAAGGTGACCCTGTACCGGACCTCGAGTGACAGCCCGATCATGGCCTCTCTGATCAAAGCCGCCGAGATGGGCAAGCAGGTGGTCGCCCTCGTTGAGTTGAAGGCGCGTTTCGACGAGGAGCGGAACATCGAATGGGCCCAGCGACTCGAGGACTCCGGGGTGCATGTGACCTACGGGGTGGGTGGGCTCAAGACCCACACCAAGATCGCCTTGGTGGTACGTCAGGAGGGCCAGGGTGTGGTCCGCTACGCCCATATCGGCACCGGCAACTACAACGAGAAGACCGCACGGAGCTACGAGGATGTCGGCATGTTCACCTCGGGCCCCGAGATCGGCTCGGATCTCTCGGATCTCTTCAACTATCTGACGGGCTACTCCCGTCAGACCAAGTACCAACGGCTCGCGGTGTCACCCAACGGGATCCGCAACCGGCTCACCGAGCTGATCGAGGAGGAGGCCTCCCGGGCGGTCGGGCAGATCACCCTCAAGATGAACTCGCTGGTCGACGCCCGGATGATCGAGTCGTTGTATGAAGCGTCGCGGGCGGGCACCCGGATCGACCTGATCGTGCGGGGGATCTGCTGTCTTCGGCCCGGTGTCGATGGGCTATCGGAGAACATCCGGGTGAGGTCGATCGTGGGTCGGTATCTCGAGCATTCCCGGATCTATCGGTTCGGGGCCCGTGGGAGGACCCGTCATTACTACATCGGCTCGGCCGACCTGATGCCGAGAAACCTCGACCGTCGAGTCGAGGCATTGGCTCCGGTCACCGATCCTGGTCTGCAGTTCCGTATCGACGAGTTCCTTGATGTGCTGCTGGCCGATGACAATCTCGCCTGGGAGCTGGATCCCGACGGGAGCTGGCATCGAGTCGTGGGCACCTCGGGCGTCGACTCCCACATCGCGCTTCAGGAGCTGGCCCGGGCCCGGGCGTCGGCGATGTTGTAGCACGGGCCTGGCCCGTCCCGCTCTCTCAGAGGGTCATCCGAGCCGAGCCAGGGGCGAGGGGCTTGCCCGCGGCCCGCAACCAAGTCGACTGCTGGCCGTCTCAGACCGTTTTCAACGTTCATCTCACGTTCACCAGGGAGCCAACGCACGGTTAACGACACCCCATACGTTCATCGACGGGTCAGGGGCTCGTTCTCCTGCCCGTTGAAAAGAAGTTCCCGAACAAGGAGCCCAAAGGGATGAAGTCCCGATACATACGTTTGGCAAGCGTGGTTTCCGCTCTCGCTCTGGTCCTCGCCGCATGTGGCGGGGATGGAGCCGACGACACCACCACCACTGCCGGCGCCGTTGAAGAGCCCACCACTGCCCCCTCCGATGATGGAGGAGGCGAGGAGCCGACGACCACCGAGGCGATGGGACCAGAAGGCGAATTTGGCCTCCCCATCATCGATCCGCTCGACGTCGACCCTTCCGTCGACATCGGCATCGCCGGCTCGTCGACTGTGTTCCCACTGTCGACTGCGGTGTTGTCACAATGGATCGATGAAGGTGGGCCCCAATACACGATCGACTCGATCGGGTCCGGCGGTGGGCTGGAGCGGTTCTGCGTCGAGGGAGCGTCGGACATCGCCAACGCGTCACGCCAGATCGCCGATGACGAGGTCGAGGCCTGCACCGAGACCTGGGGCACCCCACCGATCGAGGTTCGGGTAGGGAGTGATGCCTTGTCCCTGGTGATCAGCCCCGGCAACACCTTCGCCCAAGAGCTCACTCTGGAGGAGATCGCCACTGCGTTCTCGCTCACCGATGCCGGGGCGACCTGGGCCGACGTGAACCCGGACTTTCCGGCTCACCCGATACAGCTTTTCTCGCCTGGCGCCGATTCCGGGACCTTCGACTACTTCAACGAGGTCGTCTTCGAAGAGGCGGACCCGCCTCCGATCCTGTCGTCGATCGCCGAGATCGTTGGTGAAGATGACAACCTCACTGTGGTTGGTGTGGCTGAGGACGGGTGCACCGAGGGCGACCTGAGCTCTACCTGTGCCATCGGCTACTTCGGCTACGCCTACTACCAGGAGAACGCCGACCGACTTGCCGTGGTGACGGTCGAAGGCATCCCGCCCAGCGCCGAATCGGTCAACGACAACACCTACCCGATTGCACGACCGCTGTACATGTACACCTCGGATGCGGTCATCCAGGACAAGCCCGAGGTCGCCGAGTTCATGGCCTACTACCTGAACAACGTCAACGACCTGATCGGAGCGGTGGGGTACTTCCCGGCTCCTGAAGAGGCACTCCAGGAGGCTGCCGACAACATCAAGGCGGCAGCGGGCTGGTAGTCATCGGACCACCAACGATTGGCTGGAGCCCGGTCAGGCCGGACTCCAGCCACAATCGAACCAGAGCGGAAGGCGCGAAGAGGGCAGATGACCGATAGAGGACCAGTCGAAACCGAACGGGGAAGGTCGTCGCTGCGCAAGCAGCGCCGTCCCGGGGAATCCCTCATCCGGGGCTTCCTCTTCGTGTGCGGAGCAGTCTCGATTGCGATCACGGTCGGAATCGTCTACGAGCTCGGCACCGAGTCGATCCTCTTCTTCCAGGACGAGCGTGTCACGATCTTCGAGTTCCTCACCACAACGATGTGGCAGCCCCAGGTCGGGGGTTTCGGGATATGGCCGCTGATCCTGGGGACTATGTACATCAGCATCATCGCCATGGTGGTGGCCATTCCGATCGGCCTGGCCTCGGCGATATACCTGTCTGAGTACGCCAGTCGCCGGGTACGGAGCTTCTTCAAACCGGTGCTGGAGGTGCTGGTGGGGATCCCCACGGTGGTCTTCGGCTTTTTTGCTCTCACCTTCATGACCCCATTGCTGCGATCGATATTCGGAACCAGCGTGGTCGGGTTCTTCAACGTCCTGTCAGCGGGGATCGTGGTGGGGATCCTGGTGGTGCCACTTATCAGCTCACTCTCTGAGGACGCCCTCGCCGCGGTTCCCGATTCGTTGCGGCAGGCGGCGTATGCCATGGGGGCATCGAAGTTTGAGGTTTCGACGAGGATCGTGGTGCCTGCCGCTCTCTCCGGCATCGCCGCCAGTGTTGTTGTGGCGATGTCAAGAGCCGTTGGCGAGACAATGGTGGTCACCCTGGCCGCCGGTGCCTCCCCCCGCAACTTCGATCTCGGGCAGGACTCGTTTTTCGGCTATGTGCTCAACCCGTTCCAGGGCGCCCAAGCCATGACCGGCTACGTCGCCATCACTGCATCGGGCGACCTCAGCTACAACACCATCGACTACAACTCCATCTTCGCCATCGGGCTGGCCCTTTTCTTCATGACGCTCGGGCTCAACTCGTTGAGCCGGCGACTGGTCAAACGATTCCGTCAGGCATACGAATGACCATCGAAGCTACCGAGCGGGTGTCTGTCGACGAACACTTCCCGACCGACGATGAGTACAAAGGCCTGCTCAATAGACGGACCCGGAGAGCCCGATTCTTCCAGGCCGCCTGTCTTGCCGCCCTGACCATTGCCGTGCTCGCCCTGGCAACCCTTCTCTACACGATCATCAACGACTCGTTCGGGCTGGTGGCCATCGTCAATCAGAACGATCCCGCTGCGATCGTTGCTGACTTGGGTCACAACCCTTCCGAGGTCTCCCTCGACGCGGTTCCCTACGACGAATTGGTGGGGCTTCTGGAGGCGAGTGTCTCCAGCGGTGTAGGGCGTCGTCTGGAGCGAGATCAGCGTTTCTACGACGACCGCCTGGTCTTCGAGTCAGACGCTGTTTGGACCGAGATCTGTTCCTCCGCCGAGCCTCCGACCGGATGCACCGCTGGTCCGCGCGACCAGGCCAATGTCTTTGCCCTCGTTCAGGAGCGGGTGGTGATGCCGGATGTGATCGCCTCGTACGAACTGGTGCCCTCGTTGCTCAACCCCGAGGGATTCACGGATCAGGTTACGCGCGGGTTCGAGGCCGGGCGCTTCGGTGAGTACACGCTGGAGCAAACCTCGATCGAGTGGCGGGCGTGGTTCAACCCGACCTTCCTCAGGACACCGCAGAACTCGATCCCCGAGGTCGCCGGGATCCGCACTGCCATCCTCGGCTCGCTCTGGCTGGTGGTGATCACGTTGCTGTTCGCGGTCCCGGTGGGAGTCGGCGCCGCCATCTACCTGGTGGAGTACGCCAAACCGACCCGGCTCAACGACTTGATCCAGACCAATATCAACAATCTCGCCGGGGTGCCGTCGATCATTTACGGAATGCTCGGCCTGGCAATCTTCGTCAGGGTCCTCGAGCCATGGACGTCGGGTGCGATCTTCACCGATGGCGTACCACCCGCGGAGAACGGCAGGACGGTGGTGTCGGCCGGGCTCACCCTCGGGCTGCTCACGCTGCCGGTGGTGATCATCAGCGCCCAGGAAGCTTTGAAGTCGGTGCCCGACTCGCTCCGACACGCCGGGCTGGCGCTTGGCGCCACCAGGTGGCAGACCGTCCGCAGCCAGATCTTGCCGGTCGCTCTACCGGGCCTGCTCACCGGCACCATCCTCGCGGTCGCGCGGGCCATCGGCGAGACGGCGCCCTTGATCCTGGTCGGGGCAGCGAGCTTCATCACCTCCGACCCCACCGGGCCATTCTCCAAGTTCACGGCGTTGCCGATCCAGATCTTCCAGTGGACATCTTTCCCCCAGCAGGAGTTCCACAACATCGCCGCAGCGGCGAGCATCGCCTTGCTCGTTCTGCTGTTGACCCTCAACGCCGTTGCCGTGATACTCCGTAACCGATACTCCAGGAGAGCCGAATGACGAACGAGACGACGACTGAGGAAGCAGACGCCGCCGTGGCTGAAGAACAGACCGTCTCCTTGCCCGACCGTGCTGACGGCTCCTCGTCTCAGAGCAGTGCTCGCAATGTCATCGAGACCCGAGGGATGAGCATCTACTACGGAGACTTCCTTGCCGTGGCCGATATCTCCCTCGACTTCGCCAAAAACGAGATATCGGCACTGATCGGCCCTTCCGGCTGCGGCAAGTCGACGGTGCTCAGGTCGCTGAATCGCATGAACGATTTGATCCCCACCGCACGCACCGAAGGAGAGGTGAACTATCACGGGGAGAACATCTATGCCGAGGGCATCGATCCGGTGCAAGTCCGGCGCACCATCGGCATGGTCTTCCAGAAACCAAACCCATTCCCGAAGTCGATCTTCGACAACATCGCTTGGGGAGCCAAGATCAACGGTTATCGGGGCTCGAAGTCGGACGTCGAGGATCTGGTCCGCGAAGCTCTGGAGGCTGCCGCGCTATGGGACGAGGTCAAGGACAAACTGAGGGAATCGGGCTATTCGCTCTCCGGCGGTCAACAACAGAGGCTCTGCATAGCACGTGCCATCGCCACCAGACCCGACGTGATCCTCATGGACGAGCCTTGCTCCGCCCTGGACCCGATCGCGACCCTCCGTATCGAGGAGTTGATGCTCGAGCTGAAACGGGACTATTCGATCGTCATCGTCACCCACAACATGCAACAAGCCGCTCGCGTCTCCGACAAGACGGCGTTCTTCAATGTCAAGCTCGATGAGAAGGGCATGAGAACCGGTCGTCTCGTCGAATACTCCCCGACTGATCAGCTGTTCACGTCGCCTGAGGAGAAGGAGACCGAGGACTACATCACAGGACGGTTCGGATGACCAACGCACCAGACATCAACCTTCACTTCCATCAGGAACTGGACGCTCTCGAGCAAGTCGTGCTCGGAGTGGTCGACCGGGCCGAGCAAATGGTGGAGATGGCAGTCGAAGCGGTGACGACCGGCAACCTCGAGCTGTCCAAGCAGGTGATCGACCTCGACGACGAAATCGACCGAACGTATTTCGCAGTCCACAACGACTGGGTCCATCTGATGGCGCGGTTCCAACCACTGGGATCGGATCTGCGCAGGATGAGTGTCCTGCTCCATCTCAACAACACTTTCGAACGGATGGGTGACCAGTGCGTGAACATCGCCAAGATCACCAAGTTCAACGCGGGGCTGCCCCGAGTCGAGCGAATCGTGGAGCAGATCCAGGAGATGGGTGACCTGGTGCGGCCCATGATCCGGGCTGCGATCGAGGCCTATCTCAGACAGGACATCGAGGAGGCCCGGCTCCTGCCGGCGATGGATCAACCTGTAGACCGGCTCAACGCCAATATGTACAAGGAGATCGTGGCGGTGGGGGGCGACCCGCAGCAACTGGAGTGGGCGACCAAGATGCTCATGGCATCTCGTGCCTTGGAACGGGTTGGGGACCAGGCGGTCGACTTCGCCGAGCAGACGGTCTACCTGATCACGGGCGAGCGAGCTGAATTCAACGAGGCGGGTCTCGATGGGTCGGCCGATGACGACTCCAGTTGAGCGCCGAAGACATCGCATCCTTGTCGTAGAGGACGAGCCCGGTCTGGCCGAGTCGGTCAGGTACTCGTTGGAGACCGAAGGCTTCGAAGTGCTGGTGTCTGAGTCCGGCGTCGGCGGTCTGGAGTCGGCTCGGGTCAACCAACCTGACCTCGTGCTGCTGGACCTGATGTTGCCCGGGATGTCAGGTCTCGATGTCTGTCGTCAGATCCGCCACTCGTCCGACGTGCCGATCATCATGCTCACAGCCAAGGACGCCGAGTCGGACAAGGTGGCCGGTCTCGAGTTGGGTGCCGACGATTACATGACCAAGCCGTTCTCGATGAGGGAACTGACCGCCCGGATTCGGGCCCAACTGAGGCGAGCGACCAAGAGCGGAGTGCTCTCCGAATCCAACGAGGTGCTGCGGGGTGGGTCGATCGAGTTGGACATCGACGCCCACGAGACGAGGGTCGACGGGGAGACAGTTGAGCTCCGCCCCAAGGAATTCGAGCTGCTCGAGTCGTTGATGCGTCGCAAGAACCGTTTGGCGGCGAGGCACACGCTGATCGACGAAGTCTGGGGGCCCAGTTACTTCGGAGACACCAAGACTCTCGATGTGCACATCAAACGGTTACGGCAGAAGCTGGAGCAGGATCCGTCCGATCCAAGCCAGATCGTCACCGTTCGGGGTCTCGGCTACAAGTTCGTCGATGAGCAATAGCAACGCCGGCCGTGTCTCGTTGGCGCTTCGGCTGCTCATCTACTTTGGCATCGCCTACACGGCTCTGATTCTGGTGATGACGTGGTTGGTCCTCGTCTCGGTGGATAGGTCGGGCGCTGACCTCCCAACCGCCCGCAACCCGGTCATCGTCATCGCGGCCGTGACCTTGGCGGTGGGCCTCGGAGTCGTGGCCTGGTTGGCCCGGCGTCTCTCGTCGCCGATCGCCAGGCTGACCGGCCAGACACTGGCCATGGCCCGGGGAGAGTCGGGACAGGAACTGCACCGGTCGCCGATCCGTGAGATCGACCAGCTCGGTGTCGCCGTGGCCCGTCTCGAGGAGGACAACCGGGTACGTCTGATGGAGACGCGCCGGGCCTCGGCCACCCTCGAGGTCGTGCTCGGAGCGTTGCCAGAGGGCACGATTCTCTTCGACGAGAATGACAGTGTCGTCTATGCCAATCCGTCGGCCTACGTGCTGCTCGGAGCGGTGCCTCAAACCCTTTCGGGGCTGACGCCGTTCCCGTTCCAGACCGCGGTTCGTGCCTGCCGGGAAGCCCGGTCCCAGACCTCGCGGGTGGTAGAGCACGGCAAGCCGATCCGGCAGTTGAGCGGTTTGGCCACACCATTCGCTGAGGACGGCCGGGTCCTCCTGGTGATAGTCGACGTGACCGAACGCGAGCGCTCTGCGTCGGTGCGGCGGGACTTCGTGGCCAACGCCTCGCACGAGTTGAAGACCCCGGTGTCGGCGATCATCGCCTCCTCCGAAGCCCTCCAGATCGCCGTCGAGCGGGGTGACGACTCTGCGCTTCGCTTCGCCCGCCAGATCGAGGCCTCGTCCCGACAGCTCGATCGTTTGGTGGTCGACCTTCTCGACCTGTCTCGTTTGGAGCGCGACCAACCCGAGCTCGATCCGCTGAGTCTCGACCATCTCGTTCGAGAGGAAGTGGAGCGGATTCGACAAGTCGCCGAGGAGCAAGAGATAAGCGTCGCCGTTGACGCCGAACCGGTGCAGGTTTCGGGAAGCAGACGTGACGTTGCGATAGCGGTCCGCAACCTTCTGGACAATGCGGTTCGCTACACCCCGGTCGGAGGATCGATAAGGGCCGAGTTGGCCACGGTGAATGGCGACGCGCTTCTGCGTATCACCGACACCGGTGAAGGAATCCCGACACGAGACCTCGACCGGGTGTTCGAGCGCTTCTACCGTGTCGACAGTGCTCGGGCACGGGCTACCGGTGGAACCGGGCTCGGTTTGGCCATCGTGAAGCATGTGATCGAGAGTCACGGAGGCAGTGTCGAAGTGGAGAGCGAGCTCGGGGTGGGATCCACCTTCGTGGTCCATCTGCCGGTGCTCGCAGGGGACAAGGCGGGCGCCAAGCTAGCCTGAGCAGGCTTCACCATGTCCATTCTCCAGTCCATCACGTGCCCTGCCGACCTGCGTGGGTTGACTCCGGAGGAGCTCGCACAGCTCTGCGACGAGATCCGCTCCTTCATCCTCGACAAGGTGTCCAAGACCGGGGGGCATCTCTCGCCGAACCTCGGGGTTGTCGAGCTCACCCTCGCCCTGCACCGCGTTTTCGACTCGCCCACCGACCGGTTCATCTGGGACGTTGGGCATCAGGCGTACGTTCACAAGCTGGTCACGGGTCGGACGGCGGGATTCGACCAACTCCGGCACACGGGGGGTCTCTCGGGGTATCCCAGCCGTGAAGAATCGGAGCATGACTTTGTCGAGAACAGCCATGCATCGACCTCTTTGTCCTATGCGTTGGGACATGCGCTAGCCGGTTACCCCGGGTACACCGTGGCGGTGGTTGGGGACGGCGCCCTCACCGGAGGCATGGCCTACGAGGCGCTCAATCACATCGCAGTGACCAAGCCCCCCAGGCTCATCATCGTGCTCAACGACAACGGCCGCTCTTATGCGCCCACGGTCGGCGGGCTGGCAGCCCTGGCCAGCCTCGCTCATTACCGTTTCGACCCCAGGTACGAGAAGACGAAACGCACCTTGGGTCGAATGCTCAGGGGTCTTCCCCTGGTCGGGGAGACCGCCGATGAGCTGGCGGGTCGTCTCAAAGACGCGGTGAAGCAGATACTCGAGCCTTCCACGGTCTTCGACGCTCTCGATCTCAAATACACCGGCCAAATCGACGGCCACGACATCAGCCTGCTCGAAGAGACCTTCAACACCGCCAAGACCTACGACCAGCCCGTCGTCATCCATGTGGTGACCGAGAAAGGCAGCGGCTACCAGCCGGCCATCGAGGACGAATTGGAGAAGCTGCACGGTGTCGGCTCGTTCGATCTGGCCACCGGGAAGGCGCTCAAGCCCGAGCTGCGTCTCAGTGATGTCGCCGGGAACGCGTTGGCTGCCGCCGCAGTCACCCGACCCGACCTGGTGGGCATTTCGGCGGCCATGGTCAGCAGCTCCGGTCTCATGCAGATGTCGCAGAGGTTTCCCGATCGGGTCTACGACACCGGGATCGCCGAGCAGCACGCAGTGACCCTTGCCGCCGGGATGGCGATGGCAGGGAAGAAGCCGGTGGTCGCCATCTACTCCGCTTTCCTGCAACGAGCCTTCGACCAGATCGTCGCCGACGTCGCCCTTCACGACCTTCCCGTTGCATTCCTGATCGACAGGGCGGGTATCACCGGCCCCGACGGCCCCTCTCATCACGGCGTGTTCGACCTCTCCTATCTGCGCATGATCCCCAACATGGTGGTGGCGGTCCCGGCCGACGCCACCGAGCTTTGCGCCATGATCGAGACCGCGGTGGACCACGACGGCCCCATCGCCATCCGCTATCCGAAGGGTGCCGCGGTATCGGTCCCGGCGATCCCGGTCGAGCCGCTGCCGATCGGCGAGGCCCAGCGTCTCTCCGAGGGGTCCGACGTGATGCTGGTGGCGGTGGGCAGGCTGGTGGAGACCGCCGAGAAGGCGGCTGTAGACCTCCGAACCAAGGGCTTCTCGGTCGGCGTGGTGAACGCCCGGTGGGTCAAGCCTCTCGACCCGCGCATCCTCGAGTGGGCCGCGGCGGCGGCGCATGTAGTCACCTTGGAGGACAACGTGGTGGCGGGCGGGTTCGGGGCTGCGGTGATGGAGGCGTTCTCCGCGGTTGGCATGGTCAAAGAGGTCACCTGCATCGGTGTCCCTGACAGGTTCCTCCCCTTCGGCTCGGCGTCCGACATCACCCACGCCGTCGGCCTCGATCCCGACTCGGTCGTGTCCAGGGTCCTCGCACTGCTTACATGAAGTACCTGCCGCCGATCGCGGTGGGTGGCTGAACCCGTTTCATTGTTCCTCCGGGCGCGGTTGGGTATACGCTTTGAGCGCACCCGGGACCGGGTTCCGGGTCATCCAAGGGAGGAAGAAAGAATGAAGAAAGCAAACCGACTGGTCGCGGTGCTCGCCGCAATGGCCCTGGTCCTCGCCGCATGTGGCGACGATGGCGGCGATGGTGGTGTTGACGCCAGCGATCTCGAGCTGGTTGAGGCAGGCACTCTCACCATCTGCACCGACGTGCCGTTCCCACCTATGGAGTTCGAGGACTCGAACTCAGAGCTGGGTTATGACGGTTTCGACATCGAGCTCTCGGTGGCCATAGCCGAGGACCTCGGTCTCGAGCCCACCGTCGCGACACCGGGCTGGGACTCCATCACCGGCGGTCTGGCTTTCGAGGACGACCAGTGTGACCTGGCCGCAGCCTCGATCACGATCACCGAGGAGCGGGAGGAGAACATCGACTTCTCCGACCCCTACTTCAACGGTGAGCAGGCGCTCTTGGTCAAGGCCGATTCCGGGATCACCACCTGGGAGGGCCTGACTTCGGTCGCCGCCCAGACCGGTACCACCGGTGAGATCTATGCCCAGGAGAACTGGGAGGGCGTCGAGATCGTGTCATTCGAGGACGCCGCAGGCCCCTATCTGGCGCTTGACGCCGGTGAGGTCGACGGTGTGGTCTTCGACCTGGTCAGCCAGCAGGATGTCGCCGACAACGACGACACCGTTACGGTCGTCGAGACCTACGACACGGACGAGGAATACGGCCTGGCCACCAAGGACGCGCCAAACCTCCTCGAAGCCATCAACGGGAGCCTCGCCGGGCTCCGGGATGCGGGCACATACGACGAGATCTACGGCAAGTGGTTCCCTGAGGCCTAGCCGACCCGACTCAGTACACCGAGAAGGGGCGACCGGTAAGGTCGCCCCTTCTTTCATGGCAATCAAACCCCGTCAGCGCCAACGTATCTTCCGATGGTCGATGTACGCGCTCGCCGTCGTAGTCGTTGTCCTCGCCATCGTGCTCGGCGACTGGGAGCGGATCAGGTTCAACTTCTTCAACGTCGAGGTCATGACGGACATGTTCCCTGAGGTCCTCACCATCGCTGCACGGAACACGATCCTCTACACCTTGATGTCGTTCGCCATCGGGCTGGTGGGGGCATTGGCCCTCGCACTGATGAAGCTGTCCACCATCGGGCCCTACCGGGCATTTGCCATCGGCTACATCGAGTTGTTCCGGGGTCTGCCCGCCCTGATCACACTGATACTGATCGGGTTCGGCATCCCAATCGCCTTCGATCTCAGAATGCCTGGAGGCAGGGTCGGTGCCGGCGTTCTCGGTCTCTCCATCGTCGCCGCGGCGTACATGGCGGAGACGATTCGGGCTGGGATCGAAGCCGTCCCGTGGGGGCAAAGCGAGGCTGCGCGTTCACTCGGCATGTCGGCGAACCGGACCATGTTCACCATCGTCCTCCCTCAGGCGTTCAGGATCGTCATCCCTCCGCTCACAAACGAGATGGTGCTCCTCATCAAGGACACATCGCTGTTCTTCGTCCTGGGGACCACTCCGCTCACCAAGGAGCTGACCAAGTTCGCCCGTGACTTCATGGTCGAGATCCGGAATGCCACCCCGCTCACGGTCGCAGCTCTCGTGTATCTGGCGATCACTCTCCCGCTCACGTGGCTCGTGCGTCGGCTGGAGAAGAGAGCAGCGGTGTCACGATGACCGCCGCAATCGAGATCCACGGCCTGCACAAGTACTTCGGGGCACTGGAAGTGCTGAAAGGAATCGACTTCCAGGTCAACGAGGGTGAGGTCGTGTGCATCATCGGTCCTTCCGGGTCCGGCAAGTCCACGCTGCTCCGCTGTGTCAACCGTCTCGAGGAGCCGACCTCGGGAACGATCCTGATCGAGGGGGACGACATCACCGACCCCGACGCTGATGTCGACAGGCTGAGAACCCGGATCGGCATGGTGTTCCAACAGTTCAACCTATTCCCCCATCTCACCGTGCTCGGCAACGTCACCATTGCCCAACGCAAAGTGCTGAAGCGGTCGATGAAAGAGTCCGGGGAGGTGGCCAGACAGGTGCTCGATCGCGTCGGCGTCCTCGACAAGATCGACGAGTACCCGATTCGTCTCTCCGGTGGTCAACAGCAACGTGTGGCCATCGCCCGCTCCCTTGCCATGGACCCCGACATGATGCTGTTTGACGAGCCGACCTCGGCGCTCGACCCCGAGTTGATCGGGGAGGTGCTCGATGTGATGCGAAAACTGGCCGAGGACGGGATGACGATGATGGTCGTCACCCATGAGATGAGCTTCGCCCAGGAAGTCGCCGACCGGGTGGTGTTCATGGACGGCGGGGTGGTCGTGGAGGAGGGCCCACCAGCCGAGGTGCTGACCAACCCGAAGGCGGAGAGAACTCGCCGGTTCCTGCGAATGGTGCTCGAAAAGTAGGCCTCGGCCGGGTGTCAATCTTCCCGACCCCACCTGAGGCCTCCGGGCTAGGGTCGCGATCTGGCAACACGACCGCCTCTGGCGTGCGTGAAGCGACAACGGAGGAAGATGATGAAATCAATCAGGCTATTGGCGGTACTGACCGCCCTGATGTTGGTGCTCGCCGCCTGTACCGAGGCAGCTGACACCACCACCACCCTGGGAGAGCCGGGGACCACCACAGCAGGGGCAGAGGAACCGACAACCACCGCCGGCGGTGGTGAAGAGCCCACGACCACCACAGGCGGGCAGGCCCCCGCAGGTGACACCCTGGCCGAGGTACAAAGCCGTGGAGCCCTCAACTGCGGGGTCAACGACGCGGTGCCAGGCTTCGGATTCCGCGACCCTGAGGGCAACTTCGCCGGGTTCGACATCGACTTCTGCAAGGCGGTTGCCGCGGCAGTCCTCGGTGACCCCGAGGCAGTCGAGTACGTTCCGTTGAACGCCCAGCAGAGGTTCACCGCTCTCCAGTCCGGTGAGATCGACGTGCTGATCAGGAACACCACCTGGACCTCGTCCCGTGATGGAGGCGAAGGTGCGACCTTTGCCACCACGACCTTCTACGACGGGCAGGGAATGATGGTCAGGGCAGAGGACGGTTTCGCCTCGATCGACGACATGGCGAACACCTCGATTTGCTCGCTGACCGGGACCACGACCGAGCAGAACGTGACCGATCGTTTCGGCGATGTCCCCTTCGAACTGCTCACCTTCGAGGACAATGAGGTTCTCCAGCAGGCGTTCCTCGCCGGGCAATGTGACGGGTGGACGTCGGACAAGTCCCAGCTGGCTGGGGTTCGGACCAACTTCCCCGAGGCCGAAGGCGGCCCAGAGGCGCTCACCATCCTCGACGAGACCTTCTCCAAGGAACCGTTGGGGCCGGTGACCCGCGATGGCGACAGCCAGTGGTCCCAGATCGTCGACTGGGTTGTGATTGCCACAATCCAGGCCGAGGAGTTCGGCATCGAGTCCGGCAACGTCGACACTTTCACCGACACCGAGGACGTCAACATCAGGCGTCTGCTCGGGCTGGAGATCGAGGACGACGAAGGAAATGTCGCAGTCTTCGAGTCGGGTCTTGGGCTGGAGCCGGGATGGGCGGCCGATGTGATCGCCGCGGTTGGCAACTACGCCGAGATATACGCGCGCAACGTGGGGCCGGACACTCCCCTCGGGTTGGAGCGAGGGCCCAACTCGCTGTGGACCGATGGTGGGCTGCTCTACGCCCCGCCTTACCGCTAGCCAATAGACCATCTGGGGGGTGACCGACGGTCACCCCCCAGATCATTGCCGACGTGACCTCGACTGTTGCCCAGCAGACCGCCCGCCCGCCCTGGTGGCGGGACATCCGGGTTCTCCGCGTCGTGGTCCAGCTGGCGGCGACCGCTGCCATCGGGCTGATCCTGTACGTGTTGTGGTTCAACCTGACCAACAACATGCGGAGGATCGGGATCGAGCTCGGGTTCGACTTCCTCCAGCAGCCGGTGGGGGTGAGTGTCACCGGCAGTGACATCAGCGCCGGGTCCACCGTGTGGCGGGCGCTGGTGGTCGGGATCAAGAACACCTTCGCTCTGGCCGTGGTCGGGCTGCCCCTTCTCACCATCATCGGGGTTCTGGTGGGAGTGGCCAGGCTCTCGACCAACTGGCTGGTCGCCAAGGCGGCCACGATCTATGTGGAGACCCTGAGGAACATCCCCCCGCTGTTGGTCATCCTGGTCGCCTTCTTCGTCGGGATCCTCCCTCTGCCCACGATTCAGGAGCCGATGGAGATCTTCGACCTGGCCATCGTCAACAACCGGTTCATCGCCGTTACCGGCTTCACCGCCAACCCGGGCCTCTCGATCTTCATGTGGGTCATGGTGGGCGCCCTGGTGGTGGCAGCCATTGTCTGGCGTTGGCGCACTGGGGTATTCGACGCCAGCGGGAAGCCACATCATCGGGTGCTGTGGTCGCTCGGAGTGTTGCTCGGGGTTGGAGTCGTCGGGTTCCTCGTCATCGGCCAACCCTTCGAATTGTCCAAGCCAGCGCTCGACGGGCGCGTCCTCACCGGGGGCTACTCGGGTTTGGGGGGCTACTTCGCCATGCTCATCGCCCTGGTCCTCTACACCGCCAGCCATGTCGCCGAGATCGTGCGCGGGTCGATCTTGGCAGTCCCCAAAGGGCAGACCGAGGCGGCCAATGCTCTTGCTCTCTCCGGGTTCCAAAGGCTGCGTCATGTGACTCTCCCCCAGGCGATGCGGATCGCCTTGCCGCCGACGATCAACCAGTACCTGAACTACGTGAAGAACACCTCCCTCGGCATCGCGGTGGGGTACTCCGAGGTGACCCTGATCGCATTCCAGGCGGTGGGCAATGGCCGTCCCGCGCCCCAGATGATCTTGATCCTGATGGCGTCGTACCTCCTGTTCTCCCTGGTCATCTCGGCCGTGGTCAACCTCCTCAACCGTCGTCTGCAACTGGTCACGCAATGACCGCCTTCGACACCGTCGACATCCAGATCCCTGAGGAGAGCCTGCAACCGATCGAGCCCGGTCTGCGCGGTTGGGCCTGGGTGCGGAGACACCTGGTGTCCACCTGGTACAACGCCCTCCTCACCCTGTTCATGGCCTCGGTCTTCGTCGTAGCCCTGTGGTGGGTGGTCCGTTTCCTCTTCGTCACCGACTTCGAGATACTCCGGGTCAACCTCGCGCTGATGATGGTCGGCGGGTTTCCACGCGATCAGCTGTGGCGACCCTCGGCGGCGTTGATCATTACTGCCCTCCTCATCGGCCTCATCGCCGGGATGGCCACCGCCTCGGCGTTGGGGAGAGCGCGTCGGTCCGGAGTGGAGTTCAACGCGGCCGGCCCGCTGACCCTGGTCCGGCGTTTCTGGCCGCTGCTGGTTTTCATGGTGGCAGTGCTGCTTCTCACCCGGACGCTCACACCCTGGTTGATCGCCGGTGCCTCACTGGTCTCGGGGATCGGGGGCTATTCCATAGGCCGGGTCCTCCCCTCCGCGGTGCGGCGTTTCGGCCTGGCTCTGGTCGTCATTCTCCTAGTCGCGGTCTATGCGGTGCTCTCCGGTGGCGGGATCGGTTGGGACCAATGGGGTGGGCTGCAGCTCAACGTCTTCCTCACCGTCGCCGGCATCGCCCTGGCCTTCCCGCTCGGATTGCTCCTAGCACTGGGCCGCAGGTCCACGCTGCCCGCGCTTCGGGTCGCCTCGGTGACCTACATCGAGTTCATCAGGGGAGTCCCACTGATCACGCTGCTGCTGATGGGGATCTTCGTGATCGGGTTCTTCCTGCCCAGCGGGCTCAGACCCGGCAACGTGACCCGGGTCCTCATCGCCATCACCCTGTTCGAGTCGGCGTACATCGCCGAGGTGGTCCGCGGTGGCCTGCAGTCGGTGCCGAAGGGCCAGGTGGAGGCGGCCCAGGCCGTCGGTCTGTCCCCGTGGAGGAACATGAGGCTCATCGTCTTGCCCCAGGCCCTGCGCAACACCATCCCGGCCATGGTCGGCCAGTTCATCAGCCTGTTCAAGGACACGACCCTGGTCATCATCGTTGGGATGATCGACATCCTTGGCGCCTCGCAGGCTGCCAACGCCCAGGCCCCGTTCCTGGCCCAGGGCCTGCACCTGGTCACCTTGCCCTTCGTCGGATTCGCCTTCTGGGTCGGTTCGTACACGATGTCGCGCGAGGCGCGGCGTCTGGAGAGAAAGCTTGGAGTGGGAGAGAGATGACAGAACGACCGCAGGTGTTTTCCGATGCAACCCAGTCCACGGGTGAGGCGATAATCCTCCTCGAGAGCGTGGACAAGTACTTCGGTGACTTCCAGGCCCTGGCCAACATCAACATGCGGGTGGGGCTGCAGGAGGTCGTCGTCGTGATCGGCCCGTCCGGATCGGGCAAATCGACCCTGATTCGCTGCATCAACCGGCTGGAGAAGCATGACCGGGGCCGTATCGTGGTCGACGGGGTCGAGCTCTCCGACGACATCCGCAACATCCAGGTTGTGCGGCGGGAGACGGGCATGGTGTTCCAGCAGTTCAACCTGTTCCCGCATCTCACCGTACTCGACAACGTCACCCTGGCCCCGCGGTATGTCCGTCAGCTGCCGAAAGGGGAGGCGGAGGAGCTGGGCATGAACATGTTGGAACGGGTCAAGATCCCCGAGCAGGCGCAGAAGTACCCCGGTCAGCTTTCCGGTGGCCAGCAGCAGCGGGTCGCCATCGCCCGGGCGCTGGCGATGCAACCCAAGGTGATGCTGTTCGACGAGCCGACGTCGGCGCTCGACCCGGAGATGATCAAAGAGGTGCTCGACGTCATGGTGGAGCTGGCCCAGGGGGGAATGACGATGATCGTGGTCACCCACGAAATGGGCTTCGCTCGGGCGGTCGCGAATCGCGTGGTGTTCATGTCCGACGGGGAGATCGTCGAGGTGGGCACGCCGGAGCACTTCTTCACCAACCCCCAGGAGGACCGGACCAAGCTGTTCCTCAGCCAGATCCTCTAAATCGGTCCAGTGCCAGCCGCCAATCCAAGCGCGGGCTAGCCCCTCCCCGGCGTATACCCTCCACACGACCTTGACTCGAACCTTCAAGTACCTGATCGTGCTCGGCGGCGGCGTCATTCTGGGAGTGGCCTCCTTCGTTGCATACGCAGCGGATGAGCCGGCAGCGGGAGCCGCGTTGACCGCCGAACCGGAGGCGGTGGAAGAGCCGTCGACTACCGCCTCACCGACGATCACACCTTCTACGACAACGACCGCGCCACCGACGACCACGACTGAGCCCGAGAAGGGTTGGTTGGTGATTCATGGGACCGGTGATGTCGCGGTCGATCCCGGCTACATCCCCACACTCGCCCAAGAGGGCTACGACCACGCCTGGTCGGGCCTGGACGGGCTCTTCGTGGAAGACGATCTGACGGTGATCAACCTCGAATGCGTCCCCTCCGACATCGGAGTCCCCCTTGCCAAGGATTTTGTCTTCCGGTGCCCCACCGAGACCCTTCCTTCGATCAAGGCCAACGGCATCGACGTCGCCAACATGGGCAACAACCACTCCGGCGACTTCGGCAAGGAGGCCCTGGTCGACGGTCGGGACAACCTGATCGCCGCCGGAATCGGGGCGGTTGGCGCTGGCCGCGACTACGACGAGGCGGGTGAGCCGGCGCTCTTTGAGGTCAACGGCTGGAAGATCGCTGTGGTGGGGTTCGGCGGAGTGGCACCCAACGACAGCTGGTACGCCTCGGCCGACCGGGCCGGGATGCGGAGCGGCGATCACACCGACCAGATGGTGGATGCGGTCGAAGCCGCCAACGCGGTGGCCGACATCGTGGTGGTATCAGTCCACTGGGGTCGAGAGCTCGACACCACCCCCCGGGCGGACGACATCGAGCGAGCCCACGCCATGATCGACGTCGGAGCCGACATCATCTTCGGCCATCATCCCCACCGGATGCAGCCGTTGGAGATGATCGACGGTGCCGCCGTGTTCTGGTCGCTGGGCAACTTCGTCTGGCCTCACAACTCTGTGCCGAGCGCGACGACGGCAGTGGCCCGGGCTGTGGTGGCCCCTGACGGGTCAGTCGAGGCGTGTCTGATACCGGCATACATCGAGACTCACGGCCGCCCTGTTCTCACGGGTGAGGCAACTTGTGCCCTACCCGGATAGAGAGGACCGATCGTGAACGAGCGAGCGGGCCAGGTGATCACGATCGTGGCTGTGGGGTTCATACTCGGTCTGGCCGTCTTCCTGATCACTCGGCGAGATGACCCCGCCCCGGTCGACACCCTCCAGTCTCCGTCCACAACACTCACCGTCACCACCGAGCCGGAAGAGCGGATCGACCCGGAGGACCCGACCACCACTTCCCTGCCTGCAACCACCACCACTCCTCCCCCCGAGCCACGCCAGCCGGGAACGGTGCCCGGTTGGACCGTCGGCCAGCCTTGGGGATCAACGGTCGGTGTCACCATGTTCCGGGGCAATCCGACCAGGAGCTTCTATGGAGTCGGCCCGGTGCCCGAGTCGCCAACTGTGTCCTGGCGCTATCCCGACGCCCAGATGTGCAGCCCATCGTCAGAGGGTGGAGAGACGCGGATCTGGTGCGGGATGGGATGGACCGGCCAGCCCGCGATCTGGGAGAGACCGGACGGGCTGACCGAGCTCATCTTTGGCGCCTACGACTCGGCGGTTCATTTCGTCGATGCGGCGACGGGGGAGGACCTGCGGCCCAGGTTCCTCACCGGGGACATCATCAAGGGCTCGGTGACCCTCGACCCGGACGGATACCCCTTGCTCTACTTTGGCTCCCGCGACAACAAGCTCCGGATTCTCGCCCTCGACCGTGGTGATCCAACCCTTCTGTGGTCGATGGACGCCACTGAGGTCAATGGCATCTGGAACGACGACTGGGACTCGAATCCGGCCATCGTCGACGACATCATGTATGAAGGTGGAGAGAACGGCTGGTTCTTCGCCGTCGAGCTCAATCGGGGCTACGACGGGGAGGGCAACGTGACCGTGGACCCGGTGAAACTGGTACAGATCCCCGGGTACAACGACGAGCTGTTGGCCAACTCGGGGCGGAATGTCTCCATAGAAACCTCGGTGGTTGCCTACGACCAACGGGTCTACTTCGCCAACTCCGGTGGTCGCGTCGTGGGCCTGGACGTCTCCAACGTGAGAGACGGTGACGCGCCGATCGTCTTCGACTACTACGCGGGAGGGGACATCGACGCCACCATGGTCGCCGATGAGGAGGGAATGCTCTACGTCTCCATCGAGCATGAGCCGTCCCAGATGGGCTCGACCGAGACCGCCCGCAACCTCGAGGTGGGGCAACTGGTCAAACTGGATCCCTACACGGACGGTGACCCACGGATCTGGGGACTGGACCTGACCGCCGGATCCTCAGATGCAGGTTCGTGGGCGACCCCTGCGGTCCATAAGGGTGTGGTCTACCTGAACATCCAGCAGGGGTCGCTGATCGCGGTCGACGCCAACGACGGCGCCTTGCTCTGGGACGACGAGGTCGGTTTCCACTCGTGGTCTTCACCCGTCATTGTCGACGAGACCCTGGTCACCGCCACCTGTCTCGGCGACGTGCGGGCCTACTCACTGCAAAATCCGCGCTCGCCGAGCCTGCTCTGGTCGCTGGATCTCGGGGGCTCGTGTCTCGAGTCGACCCCGGTTGTCTGGAAGGGCGCCATCTTCATTGGATCTCGCGACGGCTACATACGTGCCCTTCGCTGACTAGAGCCTCCAGCGCACCTCACCATCCACGATGGTGGCCTGGCAGCTGCCGGCCCCATGCTCGACGATGCGGCGCTCCAACTCCGACAGTTCGGGGTCGACCCCGAGCACGGCGAGATCGGCTCTCTTCCCCGGTTCCAGTGACCCGAGCTCACGATCCAGCCCGATGGCGGTGGCTCCACCCAATGTGGCGGCGTGGAGCAGACGCCGGTCGAGGTCGGCCAGGTGGTAACCCCCGCCAACCGCGAGGGCTCGCAGCAGAGCCACATCCTCGAGCAGGTCGAGGGAGGTGTTGGAACCAAGCGAGTCGGTGCCGATCGCGATCGGGCTCTCCTCGGCCAGGAAGTCGGCAACCGGGGGCGGTTGAATGCCAACCGTGATGTTGGAGCGAGGGCAAAGAGCGACATGAGTCGAGTTGGCGCGAAGGAGAGCCCGACCTTGGGGACCGAGATACACCCCGTGGGCGACATGACTGTCTGTGCCCAGGAGACCGCAAGCAGCGGCGAATTCGGCGGCGCCCAGTCCCGTTCCGCCCTTGGCGAGAATGCTCCAAGGCCGGCCGACGCGAAGTGTGACCCGTTCCGCCAGGGCACCGGTCCCGGTGCGGTAGTAGGAGTCCTCGCTGTCCGACTCGGCTAGATGGATGTGGAGACGCAAGCCTTCCTCGCGGGCCAGGGAGGCTGCTTTCTTCAACACCGGCTCGTCGACACTGTATGGGGCGTGTGGAGAGAGGCCGATTCGGGAGTCGGGCGAGCGGTGTGCCCCACGTAGGGTCGCCAACACATTCTCTCTCACACGCTCCTCCCACGCCTGATCGTCCACGCCGATCAGCTCCAGGTAGGACACACCGGGGACACCGGTGTCGGCCAGCGCGTTGAGCGCCCCGACGTCGGTCACCACGTCGGCGAAGCAGGTGGATCCGGTGGTCAGCGCCAGTTCCACACCGGTGCGGGCAGTAGCTCCCCAGTCCTCCGATCGACGCCCTTCGTACTCGGACACAAACCGCTCCGACCACGCGACGTAGCTGGGATGAGGCTGAGCACCCACCGAAGCAAAGGACGTGTACTGGAGATGGGTGTGGGCGTTGACCAAACCGGGGATCAGCACTCCACCCCATTCGATGACCTCGGCTTCAGGATGGGCGGCGAGAAGCTCCGCGCGTCTTCCCACGGCCCCGACGACACCGTTGGCCACGGCCACCCCGCCGTCGGGGAGGGGTGGGCCGGCCACCGGCACCACGGCCGGGGCAGTGTGGATGGTCGGGTTGCTCACCAGGTGCGCGCGGCTCGAATCTGATCCTCGGTCGGCTGGTCGATTCGGATGCCCGCCGAGGCGAGTTGGGTCATGGCGACTTCGTCCTCGATCTGGCGCGGCAACAGGTGGATCCCTGGGGCAAGATCCCCGCCGGCGAGGTGGTCGAGCGCCCTGAGTTGGAGGGCGAGGGAGAGGTCCATGATCTCTATTGGGTTCCCCTCTCCGGCAGTCGTGTTGACGCAATAGCCATCGGCGACCACGAAGACCGTGTTGCCATTCGGAGCCGTCAGCGCCCTCACCTGAGGCCGAACCTCATCACCTTCGACGAGATGGGGGCCGGCGGTCGGGTCGAATTCGGGTCGGCCCGCCCCGCCCACCGCGATGACGGCGCCGTCCTTCATCTGTGTCACGTGATGGGCTGTTAGGGAATGCCCGATCCCGGTGGCGGTGAAGACAAAGTCGGCTTCGGCCACAGCCTCGGCGAGGGGCCGGACCTGCAAGCCCTCGTGGTACGCCTGAAGCGCCGCCACCGGCTCTATCTCGGTGACGATGACTCGGGCACCGAGTCCCCTGGCCACCGAGGCGATGCCCTTTCCCACCTTGCCGTAGCCCACCACCACCACGACTTTGCCCGACATCTGCAGGTTGGTGGCATCGAGCGTCGCCATCACCACGGACTGGCCGGTTCCGTAGACGTTGTCGAATAGCAGCTTGGTCCGGGCGTCGTTCACCGCCACACACGGGACCATCAGGCTCCCGTCTGCCTCCATCAGACGGAGCGGGCGAACTCCGCTGGTCGTCTCTTCGGCCACCCCGCGCAGGTCGTCGAGCACGTCGCGACGCACTCCGTGGATACGGCGGGCGACGGTTGCCCCGTCGTCGCAAAGAAACTCGGGCCGGGTGTCGATGAAGCGGTCCCGAAGCTCGACGACCCGCTCCGGTGTTGCCCCTACCTCGGCAAAGACGCTGATCCCGCCGGCGACGAGGGCTTCGACCACCTCGCCCTTGGTCGAATGGCCACTGCCGAACACCGCCACTTCGGCGCCGAGCGAAGCAACCGCCTCCACCAGGCATGCCGTCTTTGGCTCGAGGGTGAGGGCGATGCCGACCCGGCGCCCGGAGAGCCTTCCCCCTATCCGGACGGTGTCCGCCGCCGCCTCGAGGGCAGGCATGAACTGCCTGGCGAAGTCGATCATCCCTCTACCGATATCAGACATGACCGTCTCCACCCTGCGAGAGATCGAGGATGCCGTGAAGTGTGTCTTGTTGTGCCGTCTCCATCGGGTCCAGGAAGATCTTGCGACTCTCCAGCTTGGCGGTGGCGATCTCCCGATCCAGCTCGGCCGGGAACAGGTGAACACCAGGGGGGAGGCTTTCCTTCGCCAAGAGGTGACACCCCATCGCCTGCACCGAGAACGACAGATCCATGATCTCGATGGGATGGCCCAGACCTCCAGCGATGTTCACCAGGGCCCCACCGGAAAGGAGGTAGACGGGTTTGGCCTCCTCGAGGAGGTAGCGGGTCACGCCGGGCCGGACCTCGTCGATGACAGATGCCGCCGCCTCGAGCGCTGGGACGTCGATCTCCAGGTCGTGGTGACCGGCGTTGGCCAGAACCGCCGAGGGGGCGATGGCGTCGAAGTGGGACCGGCCGATGGCGCGCATCCCGCCGGTGGCGGTGATGACCAGGTCGGCGCCGGCGAGGGCGTCTCTGAGATTGGCCACCTCGTGGCCGTCGGTGTGCGCCTCCAGGGCCTTGATCGGGTCGATCTCCACCACGATGGCTCGGCCCCCGAGATGGTGCACGTAGCCGGCGATTCCACGTCCCACCCACCCATAGCCAACGATGACGACCCTCTTCCCCGGCAACCGGAGATTGGTCATATGAAGGATGGCCTGGAGGGTCGACTGACCCGTCCCGTACCGGTTGTCAAACAAGTGCTTGCAGGCAGCATCGTTGGCGGCGATCGCGGGCATCGGGAGCCGCCCGGCCGCCTCCAGTTGGCGGAGCCGGGCCACGCCGGTGGTGGTCTCTTCGGAAACCCCGCCCAGGTGCGCGTAGAGCTGGGGACGGTCCCGACTGATCCTCACGGTCAATTCGGCCCCGTCGTCGATGATCAGCTCCGGCTCGGTGTCGGCGACGGCCATGAGGTCGGACTCCCATTGATCGAGTGAGGAGCGTCGACTCGAGTGGACTTCAACTCCCCTCTCCACGAGAGCAGAGGCAACGTCGTCACGTGTGGTCCAAGGATTGGAGCCGGCGACCACGACCTCTGCCCCGGCGTCGGCGAGGACTGTCGCCAGGAATGCGGTCTTGGCTTCTAAATGGACCACCACGGCCACGCGTCGGCCGCGGAGAACGTCATCGTCGAGCCGGTGTCTCACGAACCCATCGAGGACGGGTGAGTGGCGACGCGCCCACTCGATGGCCCGGTGGCCACTGGGAGCGAGGGAGATGTCGGCGATTCTGGAGCGGTCCGCGGCGTCGCTCACAGTCGTCCGGCCTCGATGATGCGTTGGAGGAACTGGCGGGTACGCGGGTTCTCCGGGTCCGAGAAGAGCTTGTTGGGCGGAGCTTCCTCGAGGATGCGACCGGCGTCGAGAAAACACACCCGGTCGGCGACGTCACGGGCGAATCCCATCTCATGGGTGACGATGATCATCGTCATCCCCGACGTCTTGAGATCCCTGATCACCGAGAGCACTCCGCCGATCAACTCGGGGTCGAGGGCGGCGGTGACCTCGTCGAGGAGCAGCACGTCGGGGTTGGTCGCCATGGCGCGAACGATCGCCACCCGTTGCTGCTGGCCGCCGGACAGGCGGTCCGGGTACGACCCGGCGAAGGTCCCCATCTCGAAGAGCTCCAACAGCTCGTGTGCCCTGGCTTCGGTCTCCGCCCGATCCAGGCCATGCACCTTTCGTGGGGCCAGGGTGATGTTGTCGAGGACGGTCATGTGCGGGAACAGGTTGTATGCCTGGAAGACGATGCCAACCCGCTTTCGCAACTGGTTCTGCGGCAGGCTCTCGTCCTGGATGTCCACCCCATCGAGCAGGATCGTGCCGTCGTCATAGTCGACGAGTCGGTTGATGCACCGGAGCAGAGTCGACTTGCCCGACCCCGACGCGCCAATGAGGCACACCACCTCGTGGATCCCCACCGAGAGGTCGACCGAGTCGAGGACCAGATTGTCCCCGAAGTACTTGGTCAAGCTCCTGATCTCCACCCGCTGCATCACAGGGTCCTCTGCAGACGCCGCTCTTGATCACGTCGGGCGTACCGGTCGGTCAAGCGGGCCAGGGGCACGCTTGCGATCAGGAACAGCACCGCGGCGGCGATGAGGCTGGAGTAGTTGAAGGTTCGAGCGGTGTATATCTGGGCTTCCCTGA
Organism: Acidimicrobiia bacterium; assembly: GCA_036396655.1. Lineage (GTDB taxonomy): Bacteria > Actinomycetota > Acidimicrobiia > Spongiisociales > ZC4RG35 > JARDZU01. The sequence goes on along the minus strand of DASWKK010000131.1, from coordinate 25,918 downwards.
CCGCTTCCCGCACTCCGATGACGCTGAGCAGTGCCACGTCCTTCTGTAGAGACACGGCCCCGTTGAGCAGGGCCGGGAGCACGTTGCGGACCGCCTGGGGGACGATGGCGTAGCGCATGGTCTGCCATTGGGAGAGGCCCAGAGCTCGGGCCGCAGCCCGCTGGCCGTCGTGAACCGCCTCCATTCCCGAACGATAGACCTCAGCGGTGTACGCGGAATAGCCGAGGATCATGGCGACTGTTCCCCAGAACAGGGCGCCACGGGGGAGACCGGGGAGTTGCAGGGCGGGGACCCCGAACCCGAGGAGCAGAATGAGAAGAAGAGCGGGGATGCCACGCAGCAGGTCGATGTAGGCAATGGCGAAGAATCGGAATGGGGCTGCGATCGGGCCGGTGAACGACCTCATCAGGGCCAGGATCAGGGACATGCCCAGGATGAAGATCTCGGCGATGACCCAGATCCTGACGTTGAGCCAGAAGCCACGCAGCACCGCGGGGAACGACTCACGGATCGCCTCCCCTGAGAAGAACTGCCTCTGGACCGCGGGCCAGAACTCTGAGCTGGTCACCCACCACGCGGCGAGTCCAAAAACGACCCCGGTGCTGACCACACTGGCCAGCACCGGAATCCAACGGTCACGAGCGTTCCGTGTGCGCCGGGCCGGCGCGGAACGCTCCTCTGTCACTCAGTTATCTCCGGGATGTCCCCACCGGCCTCCAGCCACTCGTCACCGAGTGCCGAGAGAGTCCCGTCGTCGGTCAGGGTCTGAAGAGCGGCGTTGGCGCACTCGACGTATGGGTTCCCGTCGGTGAACAGGAGACCCATACCACCCTCGGTGCCTCCCACGTCGGGGAGGACACCCGAGATCACCGCGTTGTCTATCTCGACGGCGGTGATGAAGTAGGCGGTGGACAGACCGATCACTGTGGCGTCGATCTGACCGGCGGCGAGCGCGGCGAAGGTGGCGGCCTGGTCGTTGTAGACCGCTACCTCGGCATCGGGTACGCCGATCACCTCCACGATGTAGTCGAGGTCGGTGGTGCCGATGGTTGCGCCAAGGTTCGATTCAGCGAGCTCGGCGAAGGTGGTCGCGCCGGCAGCCGCGGTCCCTTCGAGGGCCACGACGGTCTTCTGCTCGACGTAGTAGGGGATCGAGAAGTCGACGATCTCATCGCGCTCCTCGGTGATCCCGTACTGCTGCATGTTGAAGTCGTATGGTCGCTCACCGGGGGCGATCGCCTCATCGAACGTGGTGCGCACCCACTGGACGTCTTCTGCGGCGAAGCCGAGCTCTTCGGCAAGTGCGTAGGCGACGGCGCTCTCGAACCCCTGACCATTGGTCGGGTCGTCGTCGATCATCCATGGTGGGAAGACCGGCTCACCGGTCGCGATGGTCAGCTTTCCCGGCTCGAACAGCGCCTCGCTGTCGGTCGAGCAGACGTCGGCTCCGCCGGTGGTGGTGGTCTCCGCTGCCGTGGTGGTGGTCTCGGCTGCCGCCGTGGTTGTGACATCACCCGCGGTCGTGGTGGTGTCGTCGGACGATCCATCTCCACATGCAGCCAGAACCAGGGAGAGTGCCAGGACTATGTATAAGCGTCTGCGAAGCATCGCAGGCCTCCTCGTTCAGGTGTTTCAGGTACGTGCCCACCCACACGCTCGTGGATCGGGAACGGCTGCGCGAGCAGCGGCGTGGATTGTAAGCCTGTGCATCCACGCCCCGGCCGATGCTGCGTCGCGGCGGGATGGTGTCCCTCACCGATGACCGGGCCATTCCAGGCCCCGCCGTAAGATCTCGCTCGATGTGCAGGTTCACTCCCTTTCTCGTGTTGGTGCTGGTCGCCTGCTCGTCACCGGACGCCGGGACCATCACGACAACGACCACCACAACCGCCGCCACCACGACAACGGTTTCAGACACCACCTCGACCGAACCTCCGGCCGAGTGTCCCAAACCGCCCTACGAGCTGGGCTTTCTACCTACCGGTGTCGGCGACACGATTCTCGATCCAGCCGGGATCGAGCCCGATGTCTGGACGTCGGTCCCCGGGACCAGCGCCACGCTGCTCGCCCGTGATGACGGCCTGGTGGCGATTGCCTTGATCCGCGGGACCCTGCCTGCCGTGGATTGGCCTGCGGAGAAGGGGGAGGTCTTCATCGACGGCACCCGGGGCGCGGTGGGACCTCACCCGGATGGCACCTGGGTGGTGGGTTGGTTCGAGGCCCCAGGGGAACGATGCGACTTGTACACGCTGGTCTTCTACCCGCCGGTGAGCCCGCCCGAGGTGGAACAGGTCATCGCCGCCATGAATCGCGTCGGCGGCTGATGCTTCGGTGGTAGTCTTGACGGATCATCCAGCCCGGCGTACCGTGCCGCGCGTATGAACCGATCGATCACCCCCCTGACCGCGCACACCTGGTGGTGGGCTTGGCGCGCGCCGGAGGTGGCTTCGGTCGGATAGTTTCGCTCTCTGATCACGATGAACCCATCTCCGGTCTCCGGCAGGTGGGTTTTCTCGTGTGAGGGCCCCATCACCGGCAGCCGGCGAGAGGAGCCCCATGAACAACATCTTCGACATCCCCGCCGATCTGGACACACCGACCTCGGTCTACCTCAAGCTCGCGCCGCTCGGCCCACGTTTCCTCCTCGAGAGCGTCGAGCAGGGCGACCAGGTCGGCCGATACTCGTTCATCGGCTTCGGTCATGGCCTGGACGTCAGCAGCGACGGCTGGAGCATCCAGGCCGGGGGCAGCCGGATCGAGACCGACGGAACCATCAACGGTCTGATGGAAGGCCTGCGCAAGACACTGGCATTGGCACCCGCACCGGGCCCGGTGAGCGGTGCAGTCCCCTTTCACGGTGGTTTGGTCGGAGCAGTCGGATTCGATGTCGCTCATCGTCTTGCGGGACGGGCACCGGCAGCCGGCGACCGTCCCGAGATCCAGCTCTACGGCCCGCCGAGTGTGATCGTCTTCGACCATCTCAGCCGAAGGGCGGCTCTCCTGCACGAGGGGTCTGACACCGACCGGCTCGCCTTGCGTCGCGAGGTGGTGGGGCTCCTGTCCAAAGGCCTTTCCGGACCGGACGCCGTCGGCGGGTTCGGTGACCCGGTGGCATCGATGGGCAAAGACGAGTACGAGTCGGCGGTGCGCAAGGCCCAGCATCACATAACTGAAGGAGACGTCTACCAGATCGTGCCGTCAGTCAGGTTCTCGGGAGAGAGCGATCTCGATCCGTTCACGGTGTACCGCGGGCTCCGGCTGCTCAACCCGTCGCCGTACATGTACTTCTGCGACTTGGGCTCCACCAAGGTGATCGGCTCCTCGCCAGAGGCCCTGGTCCGGCTGCGTGGGACTACCGCGGAGTTGCGGCCAATAGCCGGGACCCGACCCCGTTACAACGACGAGGACCGCGATCGCATGGCCGAGGAAGTTTTGATAGGAGATGCCAAGGAGGCCGCCGAGCACGTCATGTTGGTCGACCTGGCCCGCAACGACCTGGGGCGGGTGGCCGTGCCCGGCTCGATAAAGGTTGATCCCTATCGGCAGATCGAGAGGTACAGCCATGTGATCCATCTGGTGAGTGGGGTGAGTGGCACTCTGGGCGCCGGCATCGACGCCTTCGATCTGTTCGCGGCCGCCTTCCCGGCAGGGACCGTGGTTGGTGCTCCCAAGATCCGTGCCATAGAGTTGCTCCGGGAACTGGAACCTGTGCCCCGCGGCTTCTACGCGGGCACCGTGGGCTATTTCGGCCATGGGGGCAGCATGGATCAAGCCATCGCCATCCGAACCATCGTCATGTCAGACGGCGGGTACAGCTTTCAGGCGGGAGCGGGGATCGTCGCCGACAGTCTCCCACCCGCGGAGTGGGAAGAGGTCCTGTCAAAGTCGGGCGCCATGCGGGGCGCCCTGGAAACGGCGGCGAACGGGTTATGAGCAAGGTTCTGCTGATCGACAACTACGACTCGTTCACCTACAACGTCGTCCAGGCGTTGCGCGTCCTGGGATCGGAGGTGGTCGTGCGCACCAACGACGACATCAGTCTCGAAGAAGCCAGGGAGCTGGAGCCGACCCACCTCGTCATCTCGCCAGGTCCGGGACGGCCCGAATCGGCCGGTGAGTCGATGAAGCTCATCGCAGGCATGCTCGACGAGGTGCCGATCCTCGGCGTCTGTCTCGGTCATCAGGCTCTGGCTGCTGCCCTCGGCGGCACCGTGGACCATGCCGAGGAGCTTCGCCATGGCAAGTCCTCCCCCATCTATCACGACTCGGCCACGATCTACGCCGGGCTTCCCAACCCATTCGACGCCGGGCGATATCACTCCCTGGCCGTGATGGAAGCCGACCTACCCCAGGATCTCGTGGTGACTGCGTTCACCTCGGATGGAGTGATCATGGGCATCAGGCACCGCTCGCTCCCCGTGGAAGGGGTCCAGTTCCACCCTGAGAGCCTGCTCACCCCGCACGGTGACCTGTTGCTTCGCAACTTTCTCGACCTGGCAGGCACCACATGATGAGACAGGTGCTCGACCACCTGCTCCAGGGCAAGGATCTCACTGTCGACGAGGCCGATTCGCTGGTGCGGCACCTGACCGGCGGCGAGGTCGACCCGGCAACGGCTGGAGCACTACTTGCTGCCCTGCGCGCCAAGGGGGAGACTCCCGAAGAGGTCCAGGGGTTTGCCCGTGCGATGCGGGATCTGGCCACCGACCCGTTGATCGACGTGACCGGCGCTGTCGACGTCGTCGGCACCGGCGGGGATCGGTCCGGGAGCCTCAATCTGTCGACGGGCTCGGCCCTGCTCGCCGCGGCGGCCGGAGTCCCCGTGGTCAAGCACGGCAACCGGTCGATGACCAGCGACTGCGGCAGCGCCGATATCCTCGAGCATCTCGGTCTGCCGATGCCGCTCGACGAGGATCAGGTACGCCGGCTGTTCGCCGCAACCGGCTTCACCTTTCTCTTCGCCCCACATTTTCACCCGGCGATGGCCGCGGTAGGCCCGATTCGGCGGGCGCTGGGAGTGAGGACCGTGTTCAACATCCTCGGGCCGCTGACCAACCCGGCAGCTCCGAGTCATATGGTGATCGGCGCCTTCGACCCTGGCGCGGCCCGGCTCATGGCGGGTGCCCTTTCCGGGTTCGAGATGGAGAGGGCCTTCGTCATCCACGGGGCCAGCGGCTGGGACGAGCCGTCACCGCTGGGCGACTTTCTCCTCTTCGACGTCACACCGGGCCGGGTGAAGGAATCGGTGCGGAACCCCGCCGACCTCGGTATGCCTCGTTGTGAGCCGTCGGACCTGGCCGGCGGAGCGCCGTCACACAACGCACGACGCCTACTCGATGTCTTCGAAGGCGAGCGGAGCGCTCATCGTGATGCCGTCGTGCTGGGTGCGGCCCTGGCACTGGAGGTCACCGGAAGAGCCGAGAGCGCCCCCGCCGCGGTGGAACTGGTCACGGCGGCCATCGATGACGGGAGGGCCCTGTCCTTGGCCAAGCGTCTGGCCGAGTTCGGTTCGGGAGAGGCGGCGTCTTGAGCGCCTTCCTGGAGACCATGGCCTATAGGTCCCGTCAACGGGCGGACGTGGCCGCCCGACATCTCCCGATGACCGCGCTCCGGGAGGCAGCGTTGTCCGGGCCCCGCCCCAGGCCTCTCCGAGATTTCGGGTCGACCTTCGATGTGATCGCGGAGATCAAGCCCCGTTCACCGTCTGAGGGCTCGTTCCCCGAACACGACCCGGTCACCACCGCCGACGATTACCAGACAGGCGGGGCAGCCATGCTTTCGGTGCTGACCGAACCGAGTGCGTTCGGCGGCTCGCTCGACATTCTTCGACAGGTCGCAGCCCGCTCCGAGGTTCCGGTGATGGCAAAGGACTTCCTCGTCGACCCCTTGCAGGTGTTCGAGGCACGGCTGGCGGGTGCCGACGGTGTCTTGGTCATCGCCCGCATCCTCTCCGACCAGGTCATGGCCGACATCATCGGAAGCGCCACCGAGTTGGGGATGTTCAGTCTCGCCGAAGCCTTCGACAGCGACGATCTCCGTCGTCTCGCCGCGGCGGTGGACGGGTTGGCCAACGTGCTGATCGGGGTCAACTGCAGAGACCTCGACAGCCTCGACATCGTCCCGGAGCGGCACCAGGAGCTCGCCGAGCACCTCCCGCCGGGGGTGGTCGCGGTCGCGGAGAGCGCGATCAGGCAGCCCGACGACGTTGAGCGTGTCGCCGGCTTCGGGTATCGGGCGGTCCTCGTCGGCTCCGCCTTGATGAAACACGATGATCCCCCCCGACTGGTCCACCGCATGGTCGTGGCGGGTCGGCGAGCAGTTGCGGTGACGGCGTGACCCTTTTCGTCAAGCTGTGCGGCATCGCCAACCAGACAGACCTGGAAGCCGCGGTCGAGGCCGGGGCGGACGCGGTCGGCCTCGTCATCACCCAGTCACCGAGACAAGTCACCCTTTCTGTTGCCAGGTCGCTGATGAGCCTGTTGCCCACCGATGTGCTCGGTGTCGCTGTGTTCCATGATCCGACGCCTCAATTGTTGCTACAGGTGCAGGAGGAAGTGGCGCCGGACCTGTTTCAGGCGGAGCTGCGCTCATTGGCCGGCCTGCCCGGCGATCGCATCCTGCCGGTGGTGGTCGACAGTGACTCGCTCGAAGCCGACGTCGATAGGGCCCTCGAGACGACTACCAGCGGGATGGTCCTCGTCGACAGCGCCGCCAAGGGTGGAAGCGGAATGCCTGCCAACTGGGACCGTCTCGCCAATCTCGCCGTCTCCGAGAGCATTGTCCTGGCGGGTGGCCTCGATGTCCGCAACGTGGCGGCGGCGGTCTCGAGAGTGGCGCCGTTCGGGGTCGATGTCAGCTCCGGCATCGAGCGCCGTCCTGGTGAGAAGGACCCCGAATTGATGAAAGCGTTCGTGAGGGCAGCGCGGGGAGAAGCGCCGCGAGGGGCCCATGTTGGTCTCGGATCTGGAAGGGAGAGACGATGACGACAGCAAACCCAGCAAGCAGCGACGGTCGGTTTGGCCGTTTCGGCGGGCGTTATGTCCCCGAGATCCTGATTTCGGCCCTGACCAGGCTGGAGAAGACCGCGACCACCCTCTTGGGCGACCCCGGCTTTCTCGGTGAGTTCGACGCCGAGCTGTCGTCGTGGGTGGGCAGGCCAACCGCGCTGACCCACGCAACGCGTCTCGGGGAGGCTTGGGGCGGTGACATCTGGCTCAAACGGGAGGACCTGGCTCACACCGGGGCTCACAAGATCAACAATGCCATTGGCCAGGCGCTCCTCGCCCGCGCTATGGGAGCTGAGCGGGTGATCGCCGAGACCGGGGCCGGCCAGCACGGGGTGGCGACGGCGGCGGCGTGCGCCCGGGTCGGGCTCGACTGCACCGTCTACATGGGCACCGTCGACATCGAGCGCCAGGCCCCCAACGTGGAGCGGATGATGTTGCTCGGGGCAAAGGTCGCCCCGGTGGTGTCTGGTGATGCCACCTTGCGCGCCGCGATCAACGAAGCCCTCAGAGACTGGGTGAGCCAGCCAGAGACCACCTACTACTTGCTCGGCTCGGCGGTGGGACCCCATCCTTACCCGTGGTTGGTGCGAGAGCTTCAGTCGGTGATCGGGCGGGAGGCAAGAGCTCAGATGCTGGAGCGTTCCGGCCGTCTCCCTGACGTGGCCATTGCCTGCGTCGGCGGCGGATCGAATTCGATCGGTTTGTTCCATCCACTGCTCGGCGACCCGATCGAACTGGTCGGTGTCGAGGCGGGTGGAACCTCCACGGAGCTGGGCCACAACGCGGCAACCATCAGTTACGGAAGCCCGGGAGTCCTGCACGGCAGCTACTCATATCTCCTTCAAGACGAGGACGGTCAGATCCAAGAGACCCACTCGGTGTCGGCCGGTCTCGATTACCCAGGAGTCGGTCCCGAGCACTCATGGCTGGCCGAGACGGGTCGGGCCAGATATGAGAGCGCCACTGACGACGAGGCGCTGTCGGCTCTCGACGAGCTGGCTCGACTCGAGGGGATAATTCCCGCTCTCGAATCGAGCCATGCCCTTGCCGGAGCCAAGAGATGGCTGGCCGCCAACCCGGGAACGGTGGTGCTGGTAGGCCTATCCGGCCGGGGCGACAAGGACATCGACATCCTCAGAGGCCTGCGCCGATGAGCACATCGCTGACCGGTGCGGCCACTCTCGAACAGCGGCTCGAGGGTGGGGGCACGACTGTCGTTCCCTATTTGACGGGTGGATTCCCCACCATGGCGCATTTCAAGGAGGCCCTGCAGTCGCTCGCAACCGGCTCGATCGCGGTGGAGATCGGTATTCCTTTCTCCGACCCGATGGCCGACGGAGCCACCATCCAGGAGTCGAGCCGCGCTGCCCTCGAGGGTGGAGCCACCCTCGGGTCGATCGTTGCCGCCATCGAGGACCTCGCCCCGTTGAGCGCCGAGTTGATCATCATGAGCTATCTCAACCCAATCCTGGCCTTCGGCCCTGACGAGCTGATGCCCCGACTGGGCGCGGCGGGTGTTGCCGCATTGGTGGTGCCCGACCTACCGCTCGAGGAGTCGGAGGAACTCGGTCGGGCTGCCAGAGGCAGCGGCATCGGTCTGGTGCAGCTGGTGAGCCCGGTCACCCACCCGGACAGGCTGTCGACGGTCGCCGCGGCCTCTGAGGGTTTCACCTATGCGGTGACCATGACGGGGACCACCGGTGGCAGGGCTGATATCGGGCCCCAGGTCACTGACTATCTGGATCGGGTCCGGGCTGTCTCAGGTCCCCCGGTCCTGGCCGGGTTCGGGGTGAGGACGGTCGAACAGGTTCATGTCCTTGGACAGCACTGTCACGGGGTGATCGTGGGGAGCGCCCTGGTCGAGGTGCTCGCCGCCGGCGACGACCCGGTGGCCTTCATCGAAGGGCTGAGGATGTGATCGCAACCCTTGCTCCTGAATGCACCCTGGCGGAGAAGGCCGCCATCCTGCGTTTCATCGAGGGGCACGGGCTCCGGGTGCATGTCGGCGAGGCAGGGGTGACCACCATCGTCAGCATCATCGGCGAGCCGGAAGCGGGGATCGGTGAGACGATCGCAACCCTTCCCGGAGTGGAGTCGGTGAGTCTCGATGCGCCGAGATACCCCTTCGTGGCCCGCGAAGCGCGAGCCGAGCCGAGCACGGTGAAGGTGGGCGACGTGGTGATCGGTGGCCGGGGGGTCGCGGTGATCGCCGGCCCGTGCTCGGTGGAATCGGAGGATCAGCTGCTGGGCATAGCCCGGGCCGTCGTCAAGGAAGGCGCCGTCCTGCTGCGGGGTGGGGCATTCAAGCCGAGGACCTCGCCCTACAGCTTCCAAGGTTTAGGGGAGCGTGGGCTAGAGATGCTGGCAGCAGCCCGCGAGGAGACCGGGCTGGGCATTGTCTCCGAGGTTGTCGCACCCGAGGACATCCCGCTGATGAACCGATACGTAGACATGCTCCAGGTGGGCAGCAGGAACATGCAGAACTTCAGGCTCCTCTCCGCAGTGGGCGCCCAGCCGACCCCGGTTCTGTTGAAGCGGGGTCTCATGTCCACGATCGAAGAGCTGCTCCTCGCCGCCGAGTACATCGTCGGCGCCGGCAACCCGCGGGTGGTGCTTTGCGAGCGTGGAATCCGATCGTTTGAGACTGCCACCCGTGGCACCCTCGACATCAGTGCGGTCCCGGTTCTCAAGGAGAGATCGCACTTGCCGGTGATCGTGGATCCGAGTCATGCGGCCGGCAAGAGATCACTGGTGCCGAGTCTGTCGGCAGCCGGAGTGGCGGCCGGAGCGGACGGTCTTCTGATCGAGGTCCACAACCGGCCCGATGAGGCGCTGAGCGACGGCCCCCAGAGTCTCACCCTTGAAGGGTTTGCCTCCACGATGGAGACGGTGGCAAAGGTGGCCTCCGCCCTCGACCGTCCCTTGCTCGAGCTGTGAGAAGGGACCGGCCCCAATCGGACCGGTCCCTCCTTCGGCTACCCGAATGTCGGAGCTAGTGGCCCCTCGCCTCGCTTGATGTCTCTTTGAACATCTCGCCGATGGCGGCGACGCTGCCCAGCACTCCGCTGGTGTCCAGCGGGAGGAATATCTTGGTGGCCTGCCCGTCGGCCACACCCTGGAGGGCCTCCAGATAGCGGATGGCAATCAGGTCAGGAGTCGGATTCCCGGTGTGTATCGCCTGGAACACCCGCTCGATGGCTTGACCTTCACCTTCGGCAACCGTGAGCTTCTGGTACTTCTCTGCATCGGCAACCCTCTTGATCGCCTCTGCCTGACCATCCGCCTCCAGTACCTGGCTCTCCTTGAGGCCTTCTGCCTTGAGGATCGCGGCGCGCTTGAGGCCTTCCGCCTCGGTGACCGCCGCTCGCCGATCACGCTCTGCCTTCATCTGACGGTGCATGGCGTCGGTGACGTCCTGTGGTGGCTCGATCCTCTGGATCTCCACCCGGACCACCCGCACACCCCATTTGTCGGTGGCGTCGTCGAGGATTTGGCGGAGCTTGGCGTTGATCACCTCACGCGAGGTGAGAGCCGAGTCCAGATCGAGATCACCGACCACGTTCCTCAGGTTGGTCTGGGCCAGCTTGGTCACGGCGAGGATGAAGTTCCCGACGTTGTACTCGAGCTTCACCGGATCGGTGGCTTCGTAGTAGATGACTGCGTCCACGGTCACCACGACGTTGTCCTTGGTGATGACCTCCTGGGGCGGGACATCGACGACACGCTCTCGCATGTCGACCTTGGTCAACCGCTTCACGAAGGGCAGGACCCAGCGCAGGCCCGAGTCGACCGTTCGCTGGTACCGCCCGAGGAACTCGATCAGTCCCTTCTCGAACGGTCGCACCACTCTGAATCCCGCCGCGGCGACAAGGATCAATCCCAGCGCCAGCACAGCGAACAGAATGATCACTGCTTCCATTGTTCTTCCTTTCGTTTGGCTCTCATTCTCAAATCTCTATGCGTTCTCGAGCGGCTCGACCACGAGACGCGCCCCTCGAACCTCCACGACCGCGATCCTCTGGCCGGCGGGAATGGCCTGATTGCCGGTGGCCCGCCATTCCTCGCTCTCGATCTTGACCATACCGGCCCCGCTGGCGGGGTCGATGTCCTCGAGGACGATCCCTTCGGAGCCGATCCAGCGATTGGCGCCGACCTTCGGCTGCTCGGCCTCGTCCTGACGGGTGATGAACCTGCGCAGGTAGGCGAGGGAGAACAGCGAGACTCCGAAAAAGACCAACCATTGGGCCAGGATCGCTGCCCCCGCCCATGACAGGATGGCGGCTGCGGCGGCGCCGATAGCGAACGGGAGCAGGAAGAATCCCGCGGTGAAGATCTCACCGACTCCCATCACCAGAGCGAAGATGGTCCACAACCATCTCCATACTTCATTGTCCACGTCGTTACCTCCTTGTCCGGCAACGGCCACGGCGGCGATCACCGCGCCTAAACCAATTCCATAAAAGAGCAGTTCTCTCCTGGTCTTTCTCGTGACCTGGGCTCGTCCGGTCTGCACATCTCCCCAGGTTGCCGTGGAGCGCCGATGCGCCCGGTAGGCGGCGGCCCAGCTCTCGGCGAATCTCGCCGGGTCGTTTCCCACGACGTCGGTAAGGGTGCGTCCGTCGACTCTTGCGTCGGCCAGATGTTGTTCCAGCTCGGCCCGCATCGCGACGACAGCATCATGGGGGACACCGGTCTCGAGCCAGTAGCGCTCGATCCTCTCCACGACAGTCGCATCGTCAGTCACCTTTGCCTCCAGTGAGCACTTCGTTCACCGAGTCCCGGAACTCGGCCCAGTCCTGTCGCCACTGCCGCAGGGCGTCCCGCCCGGCGGCCGTCATCCGGTAGTACTTGCGGGCCGGGCCCTCGGTGCTCTGGACGAGATAACTCTCGATCATCCCTTGCTTCTGCAGTCGCGAGAGCAGTGGGTAGATCGAGCCCTCGCTGGCCAGGTTCAATCCACGCTCCCGGAGCTTGCTCACCATCTCGTAACCGTAGGACGGCTCGTCATCGATGATCGACATGAGACACATGTCGAGCACGCCATGCAGGAGCTGGGTTGCCCGGTCCTGTCCGGTACTCTTAAGTACCATGCAGAGCACGGTACCATGTGACGCCCAGAAGTCAACATGACAAGGGAATCCCTTCCTGCCTGGATGCTTGATGAGAGTCCTCTCATCCGGATCTCATCTGCAGTTCATCGCTTTTGGAGAGAATCCAAAGGGTGACATTCTTCGCCCACCCCCGAACCTCTGTGCTCGAAGACCCAGGTCTGCCGGTGGTGTCGACGTTGCTCGGATTCCCGATCCCCGCACCCCTTCGGGCAGCCGTCGACATCGCCGGTGGAAAGGTGGCCGAGGCGGAGCTGGCCCAGGTCACCTGGTGGCCGGGATCCAGCATCACAGCTCGTTACCGGGTGGGTGTCACCGGTGGGTCGCTGGACGGTCGTCACGGATTCGTCTGTGTTGGGGGACGAATACCGGAAGGATCGATGATCGTTGAGGGAGAGGCCGGTCCGGTGGGAGTGTGGCGGATCCCTCACGACCCTGCCCTGCCCGGGATGGCCTCTGCTCTCGACGAGCTCGGGGCGGCTCGCCTGTTGTCCGATCTAGGAGCGGCGCCGGGCATCGTGACCACACGCCTCCGCGCCTACCGGCCCGGCAGGAGGGCAGTGGTAGCGGTGAGCGGGACGAGTGACGGCCTCTACCTGAAGCTGGTGCGTCCGAGCAAAGTCGAGGCACTTCACGCCTCACACCGCTGGCTGGCCGACACGCTTCCCGTTCCGAAGAGTCTCGGCTTCGACCCCGACCAGGGTCTCCTTGCCCTTCAGTCCATGCCTGGTGCAACTCTCCGTGGGACACTCGAGGATCCGTCGCACGAGCTGCCGCCTCCGGAGCAGATCGTCGGAATGGTCGGTTCATTGCCTGTTCCTGAGACCGATCATGTTTGTCCGTCCCCGATCGCCCGGGTGCCAGAGCTAGCTGGCCTGCTCACTGCGATTGCCCCCGAGCTCGCGGATCGGATTGCGGGTTTGGTCACCGGGATAGGAGACGAGTTGAGCGAACCGACGACGCCCTCGCATGGCGACTATTACGAGACCCAGCTCTTGGTGGACAGCGGCCGCCTGGTTGGGATGCTCGACGTCGATACGTATGGGTGGGGGCGGCCGGGCGACGATGCGGCCACCATGCTCGCCCACCTCGCCATCTGGGCCGATCTGAGCTCCAGTCCGGAGCGTGTGCTCGATCTGGGAAGACGGCTTCTGAAGATGTGGGACGGAATCCTCGACCCGGTTGATCTGCGGGTGCGGACTGCGGCTGTGGCACTGTCACTTGCGACAGGCCCCTTTCGAGTCCAGGCCGCGGGCTGGCCCGGGGAGACAGCGGATCGGGTGGCCATCGCCGAGCGCTGGCTCGAGAGTGCTGCTCTGGGCCAATAAGAGGAATCTCATCCTCCTCTCAGGTCGTTCTAACCCCGCTGAACGAGATTGGCATCAGTCGAGCCTCTAAGGAGGAAAGAAATGCAGACAAGAGACCAACACAGCAAGCGCCCCCGGGACTGGAAGGTGATCGCTGCAGTGGCGACTGCGTCGGCTCTCGGCATCAGTGGCCTGGCCTTGGCCGGCCCATCGGATGGATCCGACGACCCTGACCCGATCAACCTCCGAGATCGGACCTCGATCACCGAGGTGACGACCGTTTCGTCGGTGCCGACCACCCTCGGCGGGCTGTTCGACGCCAGCGCCGACAGCAATCTCGACTCACCGTTCGATGACACGAGCTCCCTATCGGTCAGCTCCGTCTCTGCCGACTCACCGGATGCACCGGCACCCACGGTGGTTTCGCCCGCTTCGGCGGATTCCCCTGACTCTCCCCCGCCGCCACCTCCTCCCGCCTCGGCAGATTCTCCGGATTCGCCCGAAAGCGCGGACTCGGCGTCGAGCTCCGACAATTCGGCTGATTCCTGAGCATGCCGGACCTGGCGGCCGGTCTGAAACCGGCCGCCAGGTCCTACCCTCGCCGCTATGAGATTGCGACTACGTTGGGTCGCCTTGACGATCGTGGGTGTCGTCGCCCTGACGGCAGCGATCTCGTTCGCTCCCGAGTCCCTCCCCGCCGCCCTGCCGCCAGTGCGACTCGAAGGTCCAGTAGTCGGGGGCAACCCCACTCAAACCGAGCTCGTGGTCGTGCCTTCGCCGTCGGTCGTTCTGGGCGAGCCCACTGTGACCACTGTCACGGTCCCCCCAGACGACGGTCTCATCGGCAATGACAGTCTCGACTCCCTCGCCTCTGCCGACGTCGATTCCCCTGTCCCGGTCCCCCCTGACCCGGAGTTCCCGGACCCACCCGTCGACCCGGGGGATTCGGCGGACTCTGCGGACCCCTCTGTCGATTCGCCTGACGATGACTGAAGTGCCGCTGTGGCGGTGGGCCCCTTCGGCACGGATGAGGATCCTCGGCTGGTACGTGTTGCTGCTTGCAGTCGCCCTGACTGCGGCCCTGTTCATACAACGCGCGTTTCTACTGGATCAGGTCATCTCGGATGCCGATTTGGCTTTGGACCAGGAGGTCGGTGAGCTGCGCCAACTGGCCGGGGGAGTCAATCCCGAGACGGGTGAGCCGTTCGCCGGCGACGTGGGAGCCATCTTCGACACATTCCTGGCCCGAAACGTCACTCTCACCGATGAGGCCATCGTCACCATCGTCGGCGGAGCTCCTTACAAGAGCGATGTGTTGGGATCTTCCTTCGAAGCCACCGACCTCATGGAGCATTGGTCATCACTGGAGCAGTCGGAACGGGACCAGGTGGACACCGAGATCGGCCCGGTTCGCTATCTGGCTGTCCCTCTGGTCGGAGACGAGGCCAGCGCCGGCGTCTTCGTGGTGAGTGTGCTCCTCGAGAACCAACTGGACCGCGTCGAAGGGGTGATCCGGGTTGGAGCGCTCGTCCTCGGATCGATCTTCGTGATCGCCTCCGCCGTCGCTTGGATCGCAGCCGGTGAGGTGCTCCGACCTCTTCGCCTTCTCTCCGAGACGACGCGCTCGATAACCGATACCGACCTCTCTCTGCGGATTCCGGCCGAAGGCGACGACGAGATCGCCGACCTCGCCCGAACATTCAACGAGATGCTCGATCGGCTCGAAGAGGCGTTTGCCACCCAGCGGGCATTCGTCGACGATGCCAGCCACGAGTTGCGCACCCCGATAACGGTGATCAGAGGCCAGCTCGAGGTTCTGGGGGATGACCCGGAGGAGCGTCGGGAAACCATTCTCCTGGTCACTGGTGAGCTGGACCGTATGTCACGGATCGTCGAAGACATGCTGGTGTTGGCCACGGTCGAGCAGCCCGACTTCATCCAGGCCCATCCGCTGGACCTTGCCGAATTCGTGGACGAATTGGCGGTCAAAGCGTCGTCCCTATCCGATCGACCTGTCGTTGTCACGGCCTCCGAGCCCGCCGTGGTTCGAGGGGACCAACAGCGCCTCACCCAGGCGGTGATGAACCTGATCCGGAATGCCTTCGAGCACACCGGGCCTGAGGTGAATGTCACGCTGGGGGCGCAGGCAAATGGGACCTGGACACGTATCTGGGTTGGTGATGACGGTCCCGGCATACCGTTGGAGGAGCGGCAGCGATTGTTCGAGAGGTTCGCTCGGGGTCGGTCAGGAAGACGGCGGACCGAAGGTGCGGGTCTGGGATTATCGATCGTCAAAGCAATCGCCGAGGGACACGGTGGGCGAGTCGACCTCGAAGCCGGCGAGCGGGGCACTACCTTCGCCATTGTCATTCCGACCAATGGGATCGAAGGGGAGGAGCCGACCTGAGCCGGATCCTCATCGCCGAGGACGAACCGGGAATCGCTTCGTTCCTGGAGAAGGGCCTCGAGGCCGCGGGCTTCACGACTCTGGTCGTCGATAACGGCACAACGACAGCCGGGGCAGCACGGGATCGAGACTTCGATCTCTTGATCCTCGACCTTGGGCTGCCCGGGATGGATGGCCAAGAAGTGCTCAGGGAGATCAGGTCGCGCGGCGAGCGGCTGCCGGTGATCATCCTGACCGCCAGGAGTGGTGTGTCCGACACAGTCGCCGGGCTCGAAGGCGGCGCCGACGACTATGTGAGCAAGCCGTTTCGCTTCGAAGAGTTGTTGGCCAGGGTCAAAGTCCGTCTCAGGGACCCGGGTAGCGCTGACCAGGTCGAACTCATCGTAGGAGATGTCACCCTCGATCTCAGGGCACGTAAAGCTCACGTCGGGACACGTGTCGTCGAGTTGTCGGCCCGCGAGTTCATCCTCGCCGAGACACTGTTCCGTCACCCGGGCCAGGTTCTGTCACGTCAACAACTCCTGTCCAACGTCTGGGGCTATGACTTCGACCCGGGCTCGAATGTGGTCGATGTCTATGTGGGGTATCTGAGAAAGAAGTTGGGAAAGGACCTGATCGAGACCGTTCGAGGTATGGGCTACCGCCTGGTGGTCGACTGATCGCGTGAACCGGCTGTCGCCCACCATCCCACTGCCGCTGCGGCCAATACATGCCAGACCCCATGTGGTTGATAGAGCGCCTCGGGATCGCAGAACGGGCCCCCGGTGGCGCCAAGGCGACCGTAGACAGCGGCCGCCGACACCAGCGTCAGTGGCCCCCAAGTGCCGAAAGCGCTCTCTTTGACCAGGATGGACACCACGGCAAACGCGGTCAGCGCGACTGCCGCCGGATCGGCAATCACGGGGATCAGCCAGAACAAGGCACCGAGGCCGACCAGGGCCGGCCCCTTGGAGATCCGTTCCCAGCGGGTTCCCAACCCGGCGATCAGCGCCAGAAGCCAGGCCAGGGTGACATCGTGGGCCCATTCGCTTCCCCCGGGCATCGGTCCGTGGAACAGGAAGGAGCCAACTCCGGTGGCGATCAGCCCAACACCGATCCAGACCCGCTCCTTGCGATAAGTGAGGACCAGGACGCCGACCAGGAGGAAGGCAATGGTGGTGAGGGTGTTGACCGGCTGACCGAGAAACCCGGTCCTGATGGCCTCGCAATCGGCCGCGGCACCCATGCGACCACCGTAACCGAACGATGGAGGGGAGACTTCAGAAGAAGGCGGGGCCGAGACCGATCACCTGCGAGATCGCCATCTCCCCATTGATCCCATCCGGCGTCAGCTGGGCTTTTCCCTTCCCGCCTCCGGGGATCTCGAGCTCGACGACCAAGGCTTTGCCGGCAACCCCGGTGCCGTTGTATGTCGTCAACGTGCCGCCCCAGTTGCCCATCTCGACGTCGGAAGCGAGGTTGGCGGCCCCGGTAGTGAGCAGGATTCCATCGTCCCCGAGCACCCTGACCGCTCCTTCGAACGAGCCAGCCATCACCTCGACCCGCCCTCTCCCAGTGCTCGCCGCACCTGAGAGCGCAGCACGATCTCGTGACGGTACGACTTGTGGACGTCCTCGATCTTCTGGTCCATCTCGTCTTCGAGATCATCCAGCTTGTCGCGCAGCTTGTCGAGCTTGCGCTTCAGGGTCCGGTTCTCCTCTTGCAGGGCGAGCACCCGCCTCACGCCTTCGAGGTTGAGGCCTTGACTGGTCAGCTCCTGAATCAGCTGGAGCCGTTCGATGTCCTCCTGGGAGTAGCGACGAGTCCCCCCCGGTGTCCGGAAAGGCTCGAGCAGGCCCTTGCGCTCGTAGATGCGCAGGGTTTGAGGGTGCATCCCGGCGAGCTCGGCGGCCACCGAGATGACGAACACTGCTCTCCGTGGCTCGCTCATGACCGTCTCATCATCTCAGATGCGATCGCACATCGTCGGTTTCGAGCTCGGCCAGATCCTCGAGCAGTTTCTTTTCCTCCTTGGACACCTTTGACGGGACCGCCACCTGCACCGTCACCAGCAGGTCACCGGTCTTTCCCCGTTCGGGCGTGACACCCTTGCCCCGAACCCGGAACGTCTTGCCGGATGGAGTGCCCGCCGGCACCTTCAGCCTGACCCCGCCATTGAGTGTCGGCACGTCGAGCTTGGTGCCGAGAACGGCTTCGGAGTATGTGATGGGAACCACCAGGGTCATATCGTTCCCCTTGCGCCCGAAGGTGCGACTGGGAGCGACCCGAACCCTCACCAGGAGGTCCCCATTTGGGCCGCCGTTGCGCCCGGGGCCCCCTTTGCCCCTCAAGCGAAGGGTGTTCCCGTCCTGCACCCCTGCCGGGATACGGACCTTGACGTTGCGGGTCCTGGTCTCCGAGCCGGAGCCACGACACACGCTGCACGGAGTCTCGACGATGCGTCCTGCCCCCCGGCACTGCGGGCAAGGCTGGGAGAACGAGAAGAAGCCCTGGTTCTGGGCCACCACCCCTTGGCCACCGCAGGTGGGACAAGTCGTGACCTGAGTCCCGGGCTCGGCGCCGGTTCCATGACAGTGCGAGCAGGTGTCTGCCCCACGCACGGTGACCACGGTCTCGAGACCTTTGACCGCATCCTCGAACGCGATGCTCAGGTCGGCCTGAACGTCGGGCCCCTTGCTCGGTCCCCTGGCGCCTCCCGACCCGAAGCCAAAGAGATCGCCGAGGCCTCCCATGCCGCCGAGCAGGTCAGATAGGTCCTCTACCCGAACCTGTTGGCCGCCGAACCCGCCGAACCCGCCGGGCTGGCCGCCGAATCCTGCAAAGCCACCGGAGTCGACCATGCGTCGAACCTGGTCGTACTCCTTTCGTTGCTCCTGGCTGGAGAGGGTGGCATAGGCCTCGGAGATCTCCTTGAATCGCTCTTCGGCCGCTTTGTCGCCCGGGTTGGCATCGGGGTGATGCTTCTGCGCCAGTTTGCGATAGGACTTCTTGATCTCCTCGGCACTTGCCTCCGAGTCGACGCCGAGGATCTGATAGAAGTCCTTGTCCACCCAGTCGCGGTTCACCGTCGTGCTTCCAACATCACCATGGCCGGCCGCAGGACACGGCCCTTGAGCCGATAGCCGCGGCGCAGCTCCTCGGACACCACCAGGTCGCCGGTGCCATCGGGGGCCCCAACCGCCTCGTGGATCTCCGGGTCGAACTCCTCACCGATCGACCCGATCACCTCGAGGCCCTCCTGCTCCAGCGCCCGCAGCAGCTGCTCTCGGGTGTTGATCATTCCTGCGAGTAGTTGTCGCTCGGCGTCGGTGGAGGCCTCGGTGGCCAATGCCGCGTCGAAAGAGTCGAGGACCGGCATCAGCTCGCGCACGACGCGTTCGGCCGCACGGTCCAACACCAGAGCCTGCTCACGGGTCGTCCGTTTGCGATAGTTGTCGAAGTCGGCCGCGACCCGCTTCAGGTCATCGAGATAAGACGTGGCCTCGTCACGTGATTGCTCGAGATGAGCGAGGAGCAGCTCGACGGCTTCGTCTTTGTCGTCGGGGAGCTGGAGACCGAGGGCCGCGGCATCTGTCGACCTTCCCGCCTCGACGATTTCGGGCTTGGGGTCACTCATCCTCGATGATCTCGGCCTCGACGACATCGTCATCCTCGTCTTCGGTCGCACCGCCGGCTTGGGCTTGCTGGGCCGCCTGCTCGTAGAGCCTGGTCGCCATCGTCTGACTGGCCTTGATCAGCTCCTCCATTCGGGACCGAATCTCCGGCGTCTCCGTCGACTCGTTCTCCAGGGTCAGCTTCAAGGCGGCGAGGGCCGTGTCGACTCCCGACTTCTCGTCTTCGGTCATGTTCTCGCCCTGCTCCTCGATCAGCTTCTCGGTCTGATGCACCAGCTGTTCGGCCTGATTGCGTGTCTCCACGGCTTCGCGGCGCTTGGCGTCCTCGTCTGCGTAGGCTTCGGCGTCCTTGACCATACGGTCGATGTCGTCCTGGGCCAGGGCCGACCCACCGGTGATGGTCATCGTCTGTTCCTTGCCCGTTGCCTGGTCCTTGGCGCTGACATTGACGATCCCGTTGGCGTCGATATCGAAGGTGACCTCGATCTGGGGGATGCCCATAGGGGCCGGCGGGATTCCGGTGAGCCGGAACTTACCGAGGGTCTTGTTGTCAGCCACCATGGCCCGCTCTCCCTGGAGCACATTGATCTCGACCTCGGGCTGGTTGTTCTCGGCCGTGGTGAAGATCTCCGATCGTTTGGTGGGGATGGTGGTGTTGCGCTCGATCATCCGGGTCATGACACCACCCTTGGTCTCGATGCCCAGGGTCAGGGGAGTGACGTCGAGGAGGAGGATGTCCTTGACATCGCCCTTGAGCACCCCGGCCTGAATCGCGGCCCCGGCCGCCACCACCTCATCGGGATTCACCCCGCGGTGGGGGTCCTTGCCGGTGAGGCTCTTGACCAGTTCTTGCACCGCCGGCATACGGGTGGAGCCACCGACGAGGACGATATGGTCGATTTCGCCGACGGGGATACCGGCGTCCTTGATCGCCTGCTCGAAAGGCCGCTTGGTGCGTTCGAGCAACTCCTCCGTCAGCTTCTGGAACTCGGAACGGGCCAGCTTGCGCTGGAGATGGAGCGGTCCTTCGGAGGTGGCAGTGATGAAGGGCAGGTTGACCTCGGTCTCGGAGACCGTGGACAGCTCGATCTTGGCCTTCTCGGCGGCCTCCTTGAGACGCTGCAGTGCCATGCGGTCCTTACCCAGGTCGACCCCGTGGTCGTTCTTGAAACCTTCGACCAGCCAGTCGATCACCTTCTGGTCCCAGTCGTCGCCTCCGAGCTGGGTGTCACCGGACGTTGCCTTGACCTCGAAAACCCCGTCACCGATCTCGAGCACGGACACGTCGAAGGTGCCGCCCCCCAGGTCGAAAACCAGGATGGTGTGATCGGTGTCCTTGTCCAGGCCGTAGGCGAGGGCGGCCGCGGTGGGCTCGTTGATGATCCGCAGCACGTTGAGCCCGGCGATCTGACCTGCTTCGTTGGTGGCCTGACGCTGGGAGTCGTTGAAGTAGGCGGGAACGGTGATCACCGCATCGGTGACCTTGTCGCCGAGGAAAGACTCAGCGTCCCTCTTGAGCTTCATGAGGATTCGCGCCGAGATCTCCTGGGCCGTCAACTTCTTCTCGTCGACGTCGATCGACCAATCCGTGCCCATGTGGCGCTTTACCGAGCGCACGGTCTGGTCGGGGTTGGTGATGGCCTGCCGCTTGGCGACCTCGCCGACCAACACCTCGCCGTCCTTGAAGGAGACGACGGACGGGGTGGTGCGCCCACCTTCGGCGTTGGGGATGACGGTGGGGTCGCCTCCCTCGAGCACCGCGATGACACTGTTGGTGGTGCCAAGATCGATGCCTACTGCACGTGCCATGAAAGGATCCTCCGAGTCAGGTATGAGTCTGTCGTAATACTACAACCTGAGTCCGGTTGTGTCATATTCCCCCAGAATTGGGCACCCCGATGAGATCAGAAACAGACGGGTTCTATCCGCCGAGTGACTTTATGTACTCGACCAGATCGTTGATATCGTCTTCGGTCAACGTGTCCGTGTAGGTGGTGGGCATCACCGGCTCGAAGCCGGCCACGACCTGAGCCATGGGATCGATGACCGAACTGAAGAGGTAGGCGTCATCGGCCACCACCGATTCACCGGTGGTCAGGGGCCGGCTGGCCCCGGCCAACCCCTTCCAGGTGGGACCGGTGCCGGTGGTCCCGTCGATGGTGTGACAGGCGAGGCAACCAGACGAGGCAGCCATGGTCTCGCCACGGGCCGCGGCCGACGCGTCGAACGAGATCGACACCGAGGTGCCCGAGGGATCGGCCCCTAGCGAGTCTCCGGTGAACATCCAGAGACCCACACCGAGTACCACGGTCAAGACCAGGGCGAAGGCCCCCTCTTCCCAGCTTCTCATTGACCGTGAACCGTAGACAGACGCACGTGCAATCCTATGGTTTGAGTGCCATGAATGAGCTCACCCGGCGTCAGTTCCTGGGCACGGCTGCCGGGCTCAGCAAAAGCTCGTTGCTCGGCGTTTTGCCCGCGGCCGATCTCGAGGTGCATCCCCGCTCGGAATGGGCCAGCAACCGCCCACCCCAGGGCAAGCCGGTCGAGGAGGATGTCCGCTTTCTCCTGGTTCATCACTCGGCATCGCGCAATGGCCACACCTCGGATGACGCTCCCGCCATCCTGCGCAGCTTCTATGACTACCACACCGGTCCGGACAAGGGCTGGATCGAC
The DNA here is from genome assembly GCA_036396655.1 of Acidimicrobiia bacterium. Classification (GTDB taxonomy): domain Bacteria; phylum Actinomycetota; class Acidimicrobiia; order Spongiisociales; family ZC4RG35; genus JARDZU01. Next base: position 3,799 of record DASWKK010000131.1, on the reverse strand, counting down.
ATTGCATACAATTTCCTGATCGATACCGGTGGCGGCGCGTGGGAAGGACGGGCCGGGAGCCTCGACGGGCCGGTGGCTGGAGACGCCACCGGTGGCAATCAGGGTTTCTCTCAATTGGTTTGTGTGATCGGTGACTACAACACAGCGCAGCCGACCCAAGCCTCGCTTTCCACCCTGGTCGCCTTACTGGCCTGGCTCGCCGATCGTTACCGGCTGGACACCGGCCCGACCTCTCAGGTCACCTTCACCAGCCGAGGCTCCAATGTATGGCCTAGCGGTACCTCGGTGACAACCCCGGCGATCACCGGGCATCGCAGCATGAGCCGGACATCGTGTCCTGGCGCCAACCTCGCCAGCTATGTGGAAGGTGATCTGATGGCCGATGTCACCCGCGTCCGCCGCGGGCGAGCGGCGTCGGTCAGCAGGCCCGGTTCGCAGTCCAGCGGCTCCTCCGCACCCGTCGTCCTCGCCCAGGAGTCCTCGTCCACGGTGGCCCAGGGCAATGCCACCTCTGATCTGACGCCGGTGATCACCTCGACCACCACCACGACCATTCCCCCCACTCCGCCTCCCACCAGCTCGCCCTTGATCCTGGTCGCCTCCGGGATCGCGGTACTGGCCACTCTCATCGCATCATGGCGGGCGCGTCGGATGCAGGGCAATTAGCGTCCCGGATGCAGCGGTTCGATCTGATGACCGCTGCACCGACAACACCCAGGATTCGTTTTCCGAGGAGAAGACATGACCGCTGTCGATGCTGCCCTCCTACTGCTCAGGATGTGGGCCGGTTTTGTGATCATCGCCCATGGTGTCAATCACGGTCGAACTCTCGATGGAACTGCTCGGTGGTTTGCGGCCAAGGGTTTCAAGAGCGAGAACCTGAACGCACGGGTCTCGGCGCTGAGCGAGATCGCGATCGGCGTCGCTCTGATCGCCGGGCTTCTCACCTCGGTGGCGGCCGCCGGTCTGTTGGCGACGATGTTCGTCGCTTTCTGGTCCATTCATCGATTCGTCGGCTTCTTCAACTTCCATCGTCCCGACGAGGGATACGAGTATGTGGTCACACTCGCCATGATTGCGGTGGCATTGGCCGTCGCCGGTCCCGGCCGCTTCTCTGTCGACGAGGCACTCGGCAATGCCGCCAATCTCGACGAGTGGGTGGGTTTGGCGATCGTCGGTGGAGGTCTTCTGGTGGCGGCCGGTCAGCTCGCCACCTTCTGGCGCAAGCCGACTGGAAACGGAGGCACCACATGAGGCTGGAGGCACTCCCCGACGACTATCAGTTCACCAGGGACCAACTCCATCAGGTCGCCTTCTATGCACTGGCTCCCGCCCGGTATCGGGGTGAGGGGCGAATGGGGCTGCGATCAACCCGGGGTGGATTCGGGACACCCGAGTTCGATGGTCGCACGGCTCGGGTCGAGGCGAATCTCCTGGTTCACGAGCAGGAGGGCAACGTAGCCACCCAACAGATCACAACCATCCGTGCCGCCGCCGAGTTCTACGGGCTCGAGTACGAAGTCGAGTGGTATCCCGACTTCAGGGATCCCCTGCCCGCCATGGACCCGGACCTGTCCCTGAAGGTGGGGGAGAGCGCCGCGCTGGCGCTGGCAGCGTGGTTCGAGTTCGGATTCGCCTTGCTCGAGCAGGCACGATTTCTCGGCGGTGACGATGACGAGGTCTCCCAGGTCCAGCTTTGGCCGGAGCACTTCGACCCGGCAATTGAGATGGGTAGTGAGACCGGGGGACGCCGGGCCAGCTACGGGGCGTCACCAGGGGACGAAGGTCATTTGGAGCCGTACCTCTACGTCTCGGCCTGGTCCGAGATCGACAAGACCGAGCCGTATTGGAACGACCGGCACTTCAACGGTGCCAGCCTCCCTTACACGGAGTTGCTTGCCGCCGATGACCAGAAGCAGGTGTCACTCGACTTCTTCGAACAGGGTTACCGGCTTGTTCACCAGTAAGAGCCCGTTCTACCGATGAGTGTGCTCCATGATCTCGGCGACGAGGCCTCTCGCCGCCGCCCGGACGATGCGGACGGTTTCCTCATAGCCGGCGGCCGGCCCACCCCAGGGGTCGGGGACCTCGGCGCTCGCCGCCTCAGGGTCGTAGGTGCGGAAGAGACGTAGTTTGGCTTGTGCCTCCTTGGAGGGGGCGAGGGCGATCAGGTCTTTTAGGTTGGCTCGATCCATGGCGACGATGATGTCGAATCGATCGAAGTCCGCTGCGATCACCTTGCGCGCCCGACCGTCGACCAGGAGCCCCGCCCGGGCCCCGGCGGAGACGGATTCGGGATGGGGCGGCTGACCGATGTGCCAGGACCCGGTTCCTGCCGAATCGACCTGGACCTCGAGACCCGCTTCCCCAGACGCTTCGAGGATTGCCGCCTCCGCTGCCGGAGAACGGCAGATGTTTCCTGCACACACCGCAAGGATCCTCAACCCGCCTCCTCTGCCAATCGGGCGTTTGCCAGTGCGATGTAGTTGTCCTCGGTGTCGAAGCCGACGTAGTGCCGGCCTGATCGCACGGCAGCCACCGCGGTCGACCCCGAACCCATGAACGGGTCGAGCACGAGATCGCCCTTGTAGCTGTACAACTCGATCAGACGCTGGGGCAGCGCCACGGGAAACGGGGCAGGATGGCCGATTCTGCGAGCGCTCTCCGACGGGATCTCCCACACGTCCAGCGTCGCATCCAGAAACTCCTCGGTGGCGATGGTGGCTTCATGGGGCAGGCCTTCCAACTCCCGCTGACTTCGCTTCAGGGCCCGGTCGAAGCGACCTTTCGAGGCGATGATCACCCGCTCGGTGATGTCGCGCAGAACAGGGTTCTGAGGCGAGCGGAACGAGCCCCAGGCACAGCTCCCAGAGGCGCCCTTGGCCTTCTGCCAGATGATCTCGCCCCGCATCAGCATCCCCAGGTCGTCCTGGAGGATGGAGATGATGTCCGCTGAGAGTGACCGATAGGGCTTTCGTCCCAGGTTGGCCACGTTCACCGCCATCCGTCCTCCGGGCTCCAGCTTGGCCAGGCACACCGCCAGAACATCATGGAGCATCTCGAGGTACTCCACGTACGACGAGGGCACATGACCCGCAGCCGCGTCGGTCTCGTACTCCTTGCCGGCGAAGTAGGGAGGCGAGGTGATCATCAGGGCCACAGACCGGTCGGCCACCTGCTGGGGAGTGATGGCGCGCGCATCGCCGTGGAATATGACGTCGAGAGCGGTGGGCTGAGCCACCCGCTCATCCGGTGAGACGAGCGGCGGGCCGAAACGGTCGTAGAACGGTGTTGAATCATGGGATTCGCGTTTTCCCGACCCGAATTGCGACGTGGCCGTCGCCGTCCTGTGCCTCACCATCGTCAGAGAAGTTACCGCCGGAAATCGGGTGAGCCGGGGATAAGGAAACTGCATGCGCTATGCTTGCTATAGCAAGCGCCCCGCATCGTGGCGAGAGCGAGAGACCATGACAACCGAGAAGACCGACGACTTACCCAGCATTCTGGTTGTTCTCCGAGACGGCACCACCGCCGAGCTCAGGCCGATCACTCCCGACGACCGCGCCCTGCTGAAGGAAGGGCTGCGTCAGATGTCAGAGGAGAGTCGGTTCGCCCGCTTCGGGTCGGGGATCGCCAGTCTGAGAGACGCAGAGCTTCGCTATCTGACCGACGTCGATCAGATCCGCCATGTGGCTTGGGGAGCGGTCATCGACGAGGAGCCGGCCGGCGTCGGCCGTTACATCCTCGGCGATGGGCCTGACGCCGAGATCGCCATAGCCGTTGTAGACCGCTTTCAGCG
>DASWKK010000130.1:0-11112 GCA_036396655.1 Acidimicrobiia bacterium | reverse complement strand
GAGTGTCCCGATGAGCCTGGTCGCGTGCGATCTGAACAGTGCCGGCTCCGTTCTCGCGTCCGATGCGATCGATGAGTGCGGCTTCCGCCTCGACCGCCTCGGGATCCCCCACCACTTCGGCCAGGAGCACGGCAGCGGCCGCGGTCGGCAGACCGGCATGGAGCCAATTCTCCACGGCGATCGTCATCTTCCGGTCCATGATCTCGAGCGCGGCCGGCACCAAACCAGAAGCGATGACATCAGAGACGGTCTTGGTGGCTCCACTGAGATGATCGAAGTCGAGCAGGAGCGTCCGCACGTCCGTTTCGATGGGAAGCAGCCGGACCAGGGCTTTCGTGACCACTCCAAGGGTTCCTTCGGAGCCGACCACCAAGCCTTTGAGGTCGAGCCCCGGCCGGTCCGGCGCCTGACCCCCGAGGAGGAGGACTTCTCCCCCGGCCACGACCACCTCGAGGCCGAGGACGTGACTGGTGGTCGCCCCCTCCGCCAAACAGTGAGCGCCACCAGAGTTATTGGCGACATTCCCTCCAATGGTGCAAGCCGACTGCGAAGAGGGGTCGGGGGCGAAGTGAAGCCCGTAGGGCTCGGCTGCCCTGGTTAGGTCGAGATTGATCACTCCGGAACCGACCCATGCCGTGCGGTTGTCGAGGTCGATCTCGATCTGGTTCATGGCGGTTGTGACGAGGACGATCCCACCCTCGGTCGGGCTCGCCCCGGCGGTCAGCCCGGTGCCCGCACCGCGGGCGACGATCGGGACACCATGGGCCTCGGCGATCCTGATCACGGCGGACACCTCGTCCGTAGACTCCGGAAAGACGACACATGTCGCCTCGCCCCTCATCAACGAAGCATCCCGGGAGTAGAGATAAAGCTCGACTGCGGCGTCGAGAACGCGGTCGACGCCGAGAAGCAACCGAAGCTCGTCGATGAGTGTCATCCGGTGAGAGTAGTTTTTGATCCACCCCAGCCGCCCCCGCCGGGGGTGAGGACGAGGAGGCGGTCGCCCGGGTCGACTGAGACTGTGCACTTCCCAGGCAGTCTCTCCCGCTCACCATTCTCCCTTATGAGCCAATCCTCGCCTGGTGCCCCAGGCTCTCCACCAGCCAGGCCCCACGGCCGGTGTCTCCTTCGCTCGCCCATGAGGGACAGGGTCGCCCCTGTCAGGAACCTGACCGACCGCTCGATCCCGTCCCCGCCGGTGAACTGCCCTGCCCCTCCGCTCTCCTTGCGCAAGGTGTACCTCTCGACGCGGAACGGGTAGTGGATGTCGAGCGATTCGATCGGCGTGTTTTCGGTGTTGGTCATCCCGGTCTGGATCCCGGACTGACCGTCTCTCCCCGGGCGCCCACCTTGCCCGCCGGCCACCGTCTCGTAGTAGGCAAAGTCGTCGTTGCCGATCAGCACGTTGTTCATCGTGCCCTGCGAGGCGGCAGGTACCCGGTGGGGCGCAGCTTGCGCCAGGGCACCGAGCAGGACATCGGCGATACGCTGGCTGGTCTCGACATTGCCTGCGGCAACCGCGGCTGGGGATCTGGCGTTTACGACCGAACCGGGCGGAGCGATGAGCGACAGGGGTCGATAACAGCCACCGTTGGCGGGGATGGTGGGATCGGTCGCCACCCGGACCGCGAAGTAGAGACACGATCTTGTCACGGCTTCGACGGCGTTGAAATTGGCTTCGACCTGGCTGTCGGTTCCTGAGAAATCAGCTGTGAGATGGTCCCCTGAGATGCCGACCTCGACCCGGATGGCGACGTCGGACTCTCCGTGCTCCATGTAGTCGACAAATGAGAACCGACCGTCGGGAAGCTGGGCCAGGGCAGATGTCATCCGACGCTCCCCGTAATCGAGCAGAGCTCCAGCCAACCGGCCGAAACTCAAGGCTCCCTGCTGTGAGACCAGTTCGGAAACCCGAGCCGCACCAACCGCATTGGCCCCGATCTGTGCCTCGAGGTCGCCTCTGCGCTCCCCCGGTGTCCTCGAAGCGGCCACAAACGGCGAGGCGAACTCCTCGGCCCAGGCCCCGGCGGCGAAGGCGACCATCGGGGCGACACGGTGACCTTCCTGATCGATCGTCACCGCGTGGGCCGGCATCGATCCGGGAGCCTCACCGCCGACGTCGGCATGATGAGCTCGGTTGGCCACCCAGGCCACATGTTCCGATCCCACGAACACCGGGGCGACGAGGGTCAGGTCGTTGAGATGGGTCCCGCCGGCGAAGGGGTCGTTGACCGCGTACTGAACTCCCGGCACCGGCTCGAAACGCTCCAGGCAGGCGGCCACCGACTCGGGCATCGAGCCGAGATGAACCGGGATGTGCTCGGCCTGGGCCAGCATCTCACCTCCGGGCGTGAACACGGCCGCCGAGCAGTCGGCACGCTCCTTGATGTTGGGCGACAGAGAGGTGTGCCGAAGGACCAGGCCCATCTCATCAGCAACCGAAGAGAGCCGGTTACGGGCTACCTCTAGGCTTATCGGGTCGATGCTCAAGTTGTGATCCAGAGCATCATGGGTGGCTGCTCAAGGGGAGAGAAAGGAATGCCATCACGCATCAGGCCCACAACATAAGCGTCTCGATCGAGCGCGGCCCACACGAGGTCTATGAATTCGCCAGCCGGCCCGAGAACTTCCCACGCTGGGCCACAGGACTGGCCACCACCCTCGAGCCCGTAGACGATCATTGGGTGGCCAATACGCCAGAGGGGGCGATCCGGGTTCGTTTCGCCCCTCGCAACGAGAACGGAGTTCTCGATCACCACGTGACGTTGGCCAACGGGATCGAGGTCTATGTGCCGATGCGGGTCGTGGCCAACGGATCGGGCAGCGAGGTGATCTTCACCCTGTTCAGCACTCCGGGGATGAGCGACGAGGACCTGGCCCGCGACATCGCGTGGGTGACCAAAGACCTCGGGACATTGAAGACCCTGCTCGAATCCTGAGTGCGAGTCGGTGCACTAATGCCCGATGTGTTTGGTGGCCTCGCGATATGAGAGTGTCGAGAGCCGGTCACGGTGACCGGTTGCAAACGCGGCGACCGCCTCGGGATCGGTCTTGGCATGCTCGCGCAGAGCCCATCCGATCGCCTTGCGGATGAAGAACTCCTTCTCGAAAGCCCGTTCGTAGCAGAAACGGAAGAGTCGTTCCGAGTCGGTGTCCTCCTTGGCCCCGATCTGACAGATGATCGCGGCCCGTCGCAGCCACATGACCTCGTCGTCGATCCAGGGATCGACCACAGGCCAGGCGCGGGCGGGATCGTCTAGGACCAACCGACCAATCACCTTGACCGCAACCTCATCGACGAAGTCCCACCAGGCACCGTCGACCATCAGCCGGCGGTAGAGCGGGAGAGACTCGGTCGTGACGAAGTCAGGGAATTGGCGAGCGAAGGCGATCGCCAGGTACTTCTCTTCCCGATGGGGAAGGTCCCACAGACCGAGCACCAGATCCTCGTACTGCTGTCGATCTGCTGGAGGGAATGTCTTCACCAGTCGTTGCAGGATCTCGGTGCGCCCCGGCTTCTGCACCCCGTAGAAGGGCATGTCGGTCTTCATATAGCCCTGCATCCCCACGGCCTTTTCGGGATTGGCTGCCGCGGTCAACTCGGCCGAGATAAACCTGCGAGCATCGACGACCGAGGAGCTCATGACGCGATCTCCAGGGTCCCGTCCTGGTGAACGACCAAAGTGTCCTCGGGCTCGAGCCAAACCGCCGAGTCGGCCTCCACGATGATCGCCGGGCCGTTCGTCTCGAATTCGGGTGACAGCTCGGACCTGTTCCACACATCGACCTCGATCGTTCGGCTGCCCAGCCGGGTCAGGGACGGGGTCGCGACCGGTCGGTCCCTCGCCGGCAGCGACGGGAGATCCGACCAGCGCAATGGGGCTTCCCCGGCTACCACCGCCTTCACGTTGACCAGCTCGATCGGCTGTGTTTCCCGGGTGAACCCGAAACGAGCCAGATGCTCTCTTTCGAACGTCCGGCGTGTTTCGGCCCAACTGGTGGTCAACGGCACGTCTAGCTCATGAGACTGGCCAACGTATCGAACCTCCCCCCGAACCACAGAGCCAACCCCGGGAGACCCGTGATCCATCGAGTAGGTATCGCGGGCTTCGGCTTCGATCGCCACGGCGACGGTCTCCAACAGCGCCGACCCCTCGTCGAGCATGACCGTCTTGTTCGCGTCACTGCTGGGCCGGGCCAATAGCAACCCCAGCGCCGAGAAAACCCCCGACAATGGCGGGATCAAGATCTTCCTCATCCCGAGCCGTCTCGCCAGTCGTGAGGCATGGAGACCGCCGGCTCCTCCGAACGCGACCAGGACCGAGTCTCTCGGATCCACTCCCTCCTCGAGAGACACCGCACGCAAAGCTCGCTCCATGTGGGTGTCGACCACCTCGATGATTCCCGCTCCCACGGCTTCGATGTCCAGGCCGAGAAGGGCGCCGATACTCGACATGACTCCCCGGGCGGCGGCCACGTCAAGTGTCACCGACCCGCCAAGAGGGTGCGCGACAGGGATACGGCCCAGAACCACGTTGGCGTCGGTCACGGTGGCCTGGTCTCCTCCGAGCCTGTAGGCGGCCGGCCCCGGATCCGAACCGGCTGACTGGGGACCGACCCGCAAGGCTCCACCGTCGTCGATCCAGACCAGGCTTCCCCCGCCTGCACCAATGGTCCTCACCGGCAGCGACGGGACCCGGTTGACATTGCCTCCGACCCCGACCCGAGGTCTGCCCCCTGACCGGCCGCCCGCGATACGGCAAACATCGGTGGAAGTGCCGCCCATGTCGAAGCTGATCACCGAGTCATGACCCTTCGCTCTCCCCAGTTCGGTCGCCGCCACCACTCCGGCGGCGGGGCCAGACAACACCAGCCGCCCGGCATACCCGACTGCCGACCCGAAAGGAAGGAGCCCACCCGAGGAGGTCATCACCAGCCGCCGCTCAGCCGCCACCGCCCGATCGAGACGTGCCAGGTAGCCGGCGACCTCGGGGGTGAGGAAGGCGTTGAGTACCGTCGTGGCGATTCTCTCGTACTCCCGAAACAGGGGAGAGACCCTGGCCCCGACCGACACCGGGATATCCAACTCCTGGCTCAGGGTGTTGGCCAGATCGAGCTCCTCACCGGGATCGGTGTACGAGCGGACCAGGGCGACGGCGATCGCCTCGGGCTGGGCGGCCCTGATCGCGTCACGGAGCGGTGTCGGGTCTCCGTCGAAGCCGAAACGGAGCGATCGGTCGACCAGTGGTGACGGCCGGTCGGCGAAAGGGTCGTAGAGCGACGGGCGCGCCTGACGCCCGATCTCGATGAGATCCTCGAAGCCCGCTGAGGTCACCAGCGCAGTTCGCGCACCCCGCCCTTCGAGCAGGGCGTTGGTCCCGGCAGTGGTGCCGTGGAGAAACACCGAGTCGGCGCCGACACCGGCTGCAGCAATCGCCTGGGCCACCGCGACCGACTGATCAGGGGTCGTGGCCACCTTGTGACCCGACACCGTGCTCCCGTCGAAGATGACGACATCGGTGAACGTGCCTCCCACGTCCACTCCAATGGTCGACGACACCCGATTAGCCTCGCTCCGACATGCCTGTGACCGTCGCTCCATCCCCCAACCCCAACGCGATGAAGTTTTCCGTTGGGTCCCCGGTCGGTGGTCCCACGACGCATGTGACCGGCTCAGATCCGGCGGAGCCCTTCGCCCGTGACCTTCTCGCGCTGCCTGGAGTCACCAGCATCTTCCTGACCGCCGATTTCGTGACCATCTCCAAGACTCCTGACTCGAGCTGGGACACCATCATCCCGGAGGCGACCGCGATCCTAGAGAGCGAGTTCGACAGCTGATCCCGGGCCGACGACGGCCCCAGAAAAGAAGGTGACTGCTGAGGGCGGGGAGTCAGGGCACTGCAACCGTCACCGGTCGGCTCACCCCATCGAGCCCGGGGGCGAGCAACACCACCCGCCAGCCACCCCCTTCACCGGGAGTTCCCCCGACGATCTCCGACCCGCCCGTCATCTCGAGCGCCGCCGCTCCGACGTCATCGGGCACCGCGATCAGGGTGGGCTGATGGGCGGGACCACTGCTGGCAGGCCTCGCTTCAGGAGGCAGCAAGACCTGAGGAGACTCCTCCGTCATCGAGATCTCGACCGTCACCTCCAGGGGCGCCTGGCGTTCGTAGCCGCTGTCGTCCAGTGTCGCCAGAGATCGGGCCAGGACCGTCGCTCGATAGGTGAGCGGTGCGATCTCCTCAACCGAGACTGTGCGCACCCACTCCACGAACACCAGGGTCCCTTCAGGTGCCACCGGCAGCGGGACCCCGACCGGCATCAGCGAAGCGAGGGTTTCCCGACCCTGTTCCGACCCGTCCACAGTGAGATATTCGGCTACGAACCACTCGGCATGGGCCGCCACCCGATCGGCCACCCGTTCGGGGTGAATCGCATAGAGATCGGCTTCTGACGTCAACACCGGCGTCGTCGACAGCGTCGGAGACACAGCCGGGACCGGTACCGGATCTACGGCCGCGGGCGTCGATGGCGCGGTCACCTCCGATACTTCCACCATCGCGGCAACTGGTAGAGCGACCGGTCGATTACTCATGTACGAGTATGCGAGCGCTCCCAGGACGACCGCGCCTGCCACTCCATATGTCAGCCACTGGCGGTCGCCCTTCTTGTCTTCGAGTGTCTCCCACGGGATGCGCTCGTAGACCTCGTTCCTGTCCTGGTCCATCCCTCGAAGGTATGAGTCGGCGGTGCCCAGTTCAAGGGGATCGATCGTGTCATCGCCTGCCCGCCGGACGACCCTTGACGACACCAGAGCAGGCAACCTCGGGAACTAGACGATAGAAGCTATCGTTTCGCCGGTCATGGCAGTCAACCCCGACCCGAAACCGGGCCGCTGGATCCTCCCCCTTGTCATATTGGGGATGGTCGCGTTCACCTACTTCTTCGTTCGCTCGCTTCCCGAAGCGTCTCCTGACACCACTTTGGTGTCAGGGCCCACTACGACCGTACCGGCCGACGGGGAGACCACCACCGTGCCTAGCAACGGAGGCACCGTGGACAGTGACGCCCTACAGGTCTATCTCGGTGAGCTCGACAGGATCAGCGGCGAGCTGCAGGCGCTGAACACCGAGTTGGTCACAGTCAACACCGCTTTCGACAACGACCGGGAGATCGAATTCTCCGAGGCGGCGCCTCGTATGGACGCGGTGGCCGAAGCGTCACAGGCTCTTTCCGACGAGGTCGCCGCGCTCGCTCCCCCGGCCGGACTCGAGGCCAACCACACAGCCTTGGCAGAACGAATCAGCCTCGCCGCCCGCGCTGCGGACGAGGCGGTCACCGGGCTCAGGTCCACCGACCCAGGTGACCTGCGCCGTGCCGCGGTGGCCGCGTTCACCAATGCCGTGACCGATTTCGACGTCGAAGTGGCAAACGCGAGGACTGCGAGCGGGGCAGCACCCGACGCCTGATGGCGGTCGAGTTCAGAGCCATAGGTCCCGACGAGTTCGACGACCTGAGAAGGGCCCTCGGCCTCGTCTTCAGCTTCGACCCCCGCCCCGACGACGACCGCTTCAGATCGACTCTCCCCCTTCACCGGACACGCTGCGGGTTCGACGACGGGCGGATAGTGAGCACTTCAGCGGCATTTGAGCTCGAGATGACCGTGCCGGGCGGCAAGGTTGCTTGTGGTGGCACGACGATCGTCTCGGTCTCCCCCACTCACCGGCGGCAGGGAATCCTGCGCCAGATGATGAGGGCGCATCTGGACGATGTCAGGGAGCACGAGGAGCCGATCGCCGCGCTGTGGGCCACCGACAGCGCCATCTATGGCCGATTCGGATACGGATGCGCCGCCATCTGTCATGAGATCGAAGTGGATCGAGAGCACGTCGGCTTTCACCGTCTGGCTCCGGCCCCGCGGGAGGTCCGGCTCATCGACGCCGATGAGGCGAGCCGGCTGCTCCCACCCTTCTTCGATCGGGTCAGACAGGGGATTCCAGGGTTCTTCGATCGTTCCCCCGCATGGTGGGAGCATCGACGGCTCGCCGATCCCGAGCACGATCGAAACGGGATGAGCTCGTACCGGTACGTCGTCGTCGACGACGACGACGACGGAGACGCTATTGCCGGATTCGCCCAGTACCGGGCAAATCTGAAATGGAGTGAGAATCACGGGGCCGGGGAGCTGGCGGTGAGGGAACTGATCGGCACCACCGCTGAGTCCTGGGCCAGCCTCTGGTCCTTTGTCTTGAACCAAGATCTCATGGGCAAGACCACGGCCGACCTCCGACCTCCATGGGATCCGATCTTTGACTTGCTCGCCGGGACGCGCCGGGTCGCCGCGACCAGGTCTGACTCATGCTGGGTTCGGATCATGGACATCCCGGCGGCACTCTCCTCACGTTCCTACTCGGCTGCCATAGACCTCGTCCTCGGTGTCGCCGACCCGTTGGGAGACATCACGGGCTCCTACCGTTTGAGTGCCAAGGGGAACGATGTGGAGTGTGCTCGCGTCGACGACGAGCCAGACGTCATTCTCGATCTGGAGGATTTGGGCGCCTGCTATCTGGGAAGGGCGAGGTTTCGCCAGTTGGCGAGGGTGGGACGAGTCACCGCCGATGGTCCGGTACTGACTGCTCTCGACGCAGCCTTCGGCTGGTCTCCCCAGCCCTGGTGTCCTGAGATCTTCTGACGATCAACGGGGGACAGCCTGCCGGCGCTTCGGAGCTGGAGTTCTCTATCAGATGCTCGGGAGCGAGCTTCTCGCAGGGCGACACCTACCGCTTCTCGGAGGTCGGTGGTTCAGCGCCTGCGCTCGAGATCGTTGGTGTATCTGCGGCCCAGAGTGTCGGCCTCGCTGTGAAGCCACTCGGTGAAGCTGATTGTGCCGAGTGGGTCGGTGCCGGTGTACATGAGCTCGTTGCGGATTCCTGCGATCTCATGACCGGTGATGACGATGTCTCTGAGTAGGAGCCCGAGAATGCGTCCTGCCAGCAATGCCACGGGGTCGGGTATGGGCACGATCAGCCTTCGTAATCCCATCGCGTCTGCCATCAGATGGATCATCTCTCGATAGGTGAATGTCTCCGGGCCGACGGCGTCGAGGATCACGTTTCGGTCATCCTTGGCAGTGTCGACGCAGGCACGAGCGACATCCTCGACATGCACCGGTGTCAATCGGTAGTCGCCGCGACCGAATACACCAAAGACAGGGAGGTGGCGCAGTAACCAGCCGATGTTGTTGATCAGCACATTCTCGGGGCCACCAAAGACCACCGTGGGGCGGACGATGGCGTGTGAGAGCTCGGATTCCTGGAGATCCTTCTCCAAGAGCGCCTTGCCCCGAAAATAGTCCCAGTCGGAATACCCGCTTGCGTTGGCCACGCTGACATGGACAATCCGTCCCACTTCTGCACGGCGAGCACAGTCGAACAAGATTCGTGTGTTTTCGACAGCGAGCTGATAGCCAAAGTCGTGTTCTCCGCGCCGATAGTCATATCGCACCCAATACGTGTTGTAGAGCACGGATGCTCCTCGCAGTGACCCGACCAAACGGTCTTGATCGTCGAAATCGATCGGGTGTACTTCAATGGCGTCACCGAAGGGGTTGTTCCGATGCAATGAGTTGGTCAGCGTTCGGACCGTCCCTCGATGCCGTAACAACTCGGCGGCGATGTACTTGCCGGTATAGCCAAATGCGCCGGTGACTACGTGTAGACCAGCGTCGCTCACGGCCGCTCACCCGCCGCGCACTGTTTGAGCCTGACACATTGGATCATCGAGCGACCCCGTTTCAATACAGAACCCAGGTGACAGCGCCCTCCCTTGCGGACAGACCGTAGCGCTGGCGGGCGGTCTCACCGGATGTGTCGGGTCCCAGGTCATACAGGAAAAGGGGCCGAGCTGCCGCTCGGCCCCTTCACCGATCGCCGGAGCGACCGACTAGATGTCGTAGTACAGGTTGAACTCGTGCGGATGTGGGCGAAGACGGACCGGGTCGATCTCGTGCTCGATCTTGTAATCGATCCAGGCGTCGATCAGGTCTTTGGAGAACACCCCGCCTTGCAGGAGGAACTCATGATCGCTGCGCAGAGCTTCCAGTGCCTCGGGGAGGCTCCCAGGCACCGAGGGGAGCCCGGCGAGCTCGGCCGGCGGCAGATCGTAGATGTCCTTGTCCACCGGGTCGTGCGGCTCGATCCGGTTCTGCACCCCATCGAGACCAGCCATGAGCATGGCAGCGAAGGACAGGTACGGGTTGCACGCAGGATCTGGGCAACGGAACTCGAGTCGTTTGGCCCCTGGCGCCTGTGAGTACTGGGGGATCCGGATCGCAGCCGAGCGGTTGCGACTCGAATAGACCAGATTGACCGGCGCTTCGTAGCCGGGGACCAGACGGTGATAGGAGTTGGTGGTCGGTGCGGCGAAGGCCAGGACGGCCGGAGCATGCTTGAGCAGGCCCCCTATGTACCACCTCGCCATATCGGAGAGCCCCGCGTAACCCGCTTCGTCGAAGAAGAGCGGCTCGCCGTCCTTCCACAACGACTGATGGGTATGCATCCCCGATCCGTTGTCCTCGAAGATCGGCTTGGGCATGAAGGTGACGGATTTTCCGTACTCCCAGGCGGTGTTCTTCACGATGTACTTGTACAGCGTGACGTTGTCGGCCGTCCGGAGCAGCGTGTCGAAACGCATGTCGATCTCCGCCTGACCCGCGGTCCCCACCTCGTGGTGCTGGACCTCGATCTCGATGCCGGCGCCCTCGAGGTTGGCCGTCATCTCGGAGCGAAGATCCTGGAAATGGTCGGTGGGGGGCACCGGGAAGTAGCCCTCCTTGTAGCGGGGCTTGTAACCGAGGTTTCCACCCTCCTCGAACTCACCCGAATTCCACGCACCTTCCACCGAGTCGAGGAAGTAGTAACCCGAATGCTGGTTCTGGCCGAAACGGACGTCGTCGAAGATGTAGAACTCCGCCTCTGGCCCCCAAAACGAGGTGTCGGCGATTCCCGTGCTGAGGAGATACTCCTCGGCCTTCTTCGCCACATACCTCGGGTCACGGTCGTAGGGACTCCCCGTGATCGGGTCGTGCACGAAGCAATAGATGATCAGGGTTTT
>DASWKK010000129.1:0-15363 GCA_036396655.1 Acidimicrobiia bacterium | reverse complement strand
CCCTTCTTCGGCGGCAAGATCACCAACGTCTTCGGAGGGACGATCCTCGATCTCCGCAAGGCGACACCAGCTCCCACCGGGGTCTACCTGGACGTGTTGGTGGTCTTCGGTGGCCTCAACCTGGTGGTGCCCAACGGCTGGAGAGTCGTGTTCGACGGCTCGATGTTCGGCGGCGGGTTCGACGACGCCACCCAGCTGCCAACCGACCCCGATGCGCCGCTCGTCCGACTGGGCGGCCTGGTAGCCGCCGGAGGCATTCGGGCCACAACCCGGTCAGCGATCGAGCCTGTGCCCTGATGCCAACCACTCGAATTGAAGCCACCCGACTGATCCCCGGTCGTGGTGAGGTCATCTCCAATGCGACGGTGATCCTCGCCGATGGTCTCATCGCTTTCGCCGGCTCGAGCTCTGACGCCCCTCAGTCTGACGGGTCGGACGTCATCGTTACCGACACCGTGATGCCCGGGCTCTGGGAGTGCCACGGACATTTCATCGGCACCTACACCGCCAACATCGCCGAGATTCACACCCTTCGTCCCCAGCTGGCGGCGATGCGGGTCACTGCCGACGCCCATCGTGCCCTGATGGCCGGCTTCACCTCGGTAAGGGAGATGGGCGGGATGGGCACCTTTCTGGCGAGAGCCATCGACGAGGGCCAGGTCGTCGGACCCAACGTCTATGCCAGTGGATCGATGTTGTCGATGACGGCGGGCCATGGCGATGAGCATGGGATGGATCTCGACTTCGCACGAGCCTCGATCGCCCGCCAGTGGGGCGAGGACAATATCTGCGACGGCCCTGACGAATGTCGGGCCGGGGTGAGGCGGATGCTGAGGCTCGGCGCCAAGGTGATCAAGATCCATGCGTCCGGTGGCGTGATGAGCGAACTGGACGATCCTCAGCTACCCCAATTCTCCAAGGCCGAACTGGAGGCGATCGTCGACGAGGCCACACGCATGGAGCGTCTCGTCGGAGCCCACTGTCACGGCAAGCGAGGAATCATGTCGGCGCTCGAGGCCGGGGTGATGACCATCGAACATGGGACTTACCTCGACGACGAAGCGGCCGACGCCATGGTCGAGACCGGGGCAATCCTGGTCCCTACCCGCTGGATCCTCCGTTATCTGATGGCCGAAGGGTCGAAGAAGGGCATGCCAGAGTACGCCCGGGTCAAAGGCGAGATCGCGTCCCAACATCATGCAAACGCCATCTCTTTGGCCGTGGAGAAGGGGGTCAAGGTCGCCTTGGGAACCGACATCTGGGCCACCGGGCTCTGGGGTAAGAACGCCGAGGAGATCGAGCTGATGGTGGAGGTGGGGATGACCCCACTCCAGGCAATCGAGGCGGCCACCGCCAACGGGCCAGACACACTCGGCCCCCAGGCCCCGAAGTCGGGTCAGCTCCTCGAGGGTTACGACGCCGACGTGATCTGCGTGACAGGCGACCCGAGTGCGGACGTCTCTGTCCTGGCCGACCCGGGGAATGTGACCTACGTGTTCAAGCGTGGAGTGCAGCACAAGGGTTGACCCGCCCTAGGTTGTCCCCCTTTTCCGAAAGGGGGGACCGCCCGAACGAAGTGAGGGCGAGGGGGGTTCAGGCGCCCCCCTCGATCGCACTCGCTGCGCTCGCTGGCGATCGGTCCCCCCGCTCCGCAGGGGGACAACAAATCAGCGGCGGAAAGGGGACAACGGGTCAGACGATCCTTCTCTTGGAGGCCCACCTTGCCAGCTCGTGGCGGTTGGACAACTGGAGCTTGCGTAGGACCGAGGAGACGTGCGTCTCCACCGTCTTGATGGAGATGTTCAGCTTGCGTGCCACCTGCTTGTAGGCGAAACCGCGTGCGATGAGCCGGAGGACGTCCTTCTCCCGGGCGGTGAGCTGGTCCAGTTCCGGGTCCACTTCCGCGGGCATCGCCCCGGCAAAAGCGTCGAGCACAAAGCCGGCCAATCGGGGCGAGAACACCGCGTCGCCGGCATGGATCCGGCGCACCGCGTTGGCGAGGTCGGCGGGCTCGATGGTCTTCGTCACGTACCCGCGTGCCCCGGCCCGGATCATTGCGATCACATCCTCGGCCTGGTCCGAGACCGACAGGGCGAGGAACTTCACATCGGGATTGGTGCCGAGGACACCTTCAACCACCGCGATGCCCCCTCCGTCGGGCATATGGACGTCGACCAAAACCACGTCGGGGTCGAATCCGCGGATCTCTTCGATGGCCGTGTCGACGTCGTACCCGGATCCGACGATGGTGAACTCCTCCGACAGCTCGGCCCTCACACCGGCGAGGAAGAGACGGTGATCGTCGACCAGGTAAACCCGGGCGCTCATGACGCCACCACCGGCAGCCTGAGTGTCACTTCGGTGCCCTCACCCAGTTGGCTGTCGACGGCGGCCACACCCCCGGCCCGCTGCACTCTCGCCTTGATCGATCTGCTGATTCCCTGTCGGTCGCCGGCAACCTCACCCGAATCGAATCCTTTTCCTTGATCCGTGACGTAGACGACGAGCTCATCGTCGTCGGCCTCGAAGTAAAGCGAAACCCGCTCTGCACCGGAGTGCTTGGCTGCGTTGACCATCGCCTCGCTGGCTGCTCCGAGCAGAGCACGGGTGGAGTCGTCGAGTGTGTGGTCACCGACAACGACAACGTCGATCGGAACCTGATGATCGGCCTCGATCCGTTTGGCTGCGTCCTTGAGAGCGGTCGAGAGCAGATCGACCCCGTCGAGCGGGAGGTTTCCGTAGAGCCAATCGCGCAACTCGGACTCCTGATGACGGGCGAGCATCGACATCCGGAGGGGGTCATCGCTCCGTTGGATCAAGGCCAGGGTCTGGAGGACAGAGTCGTGGAGGTGCGCTGCCATCTCGGCCCGCTCTTCCTGGCGGATCCGCTCGCGCCGTTCGGTGCCGAGATCACGGGCCAGTCTGGTGACCCAAGGCCCGAACGCTACGAGTATGCCCACCCCGGTGAGGGCGACCGCCAGAAGGACCGGGCCGATCTCGTAGATCGGCCCGACATTGGCCGAGAAGACTGCCAGGCCACCGATCAGCAGCCCCACGCCGATCAGCATCCTCAGTCTTCCCGGCCGGTCCACGCTGGGATCGACCAGTGCCGCCAGCGGGCCCGGCATATTGCGATCGGTCAGCGCAGCGGTCCCGAAAGCGAGAGCCCCGACAGTGAGCACCAGAGCGTTCGAAGGCCACCATCCGACGCTTCCCAAGAGGAGCATCAGCCCGGCAAAGCCGATCGCCAAGCCGTAGGCCTGGTGCGGGAGCACCGGCTCGACCACACGATCCTCGATCCGGTCCAATTCCATCAGCCACAGACCCAGGTAGACCAGTAGACCCAGCCCCCAGACCGTGCTCAATGTGATGAAGGCGGCGCGCACAAAAGCGTCGCTGACACCAAGGGTGTCGGCGAGGCCACCGGCCACCCCGGCCACGATCCGATCGCTGCTGCGTCGTCGAAAGTCGAGCTTTCGTCGCTGATTCACCCTGAAATCATCGCGGCGTGTGGGACCAACCTCAATCGGGGACATCCCTGACCACATCGGGGGAGGGTCAGGGTCGTCCCCGATTGATGGTTCCGAGGTTTCGTCGTTGAATTCTGAACATGGAACAGAGCAATACAACCACCGAGATCCCGGAGCCCCGGGTCGCAACCGGTGACTTCGTCCGACCCCGCGCGGGACGGATGATCGCTGGTGTCGCCCAGGGTCTGGCGAATCGGTTCAACCTCCCGGTCGTGCTGATCAGGGTGGTCTTCGCACTCCTCACGTTTGGGGGCGGGCTGGGGATCGCCTTGTACGCCGCCGTTTGGTTTCTGGTCAGGTCCGAGGACGAGGCGCAGGCACCTGCCGAGCGGTTCTTCTCGGGTAAGTCGTCCTCACGATCCTGGATCGGGATCGGCCTGGTCTTCCTGGCGATCCTGATACTTCTCGACAACTTCACCTTCTTGTCGGGCGGAATCGTATGGGCGGTTGGGCTGCTGGTAGTGGGAATTCTCCTCTACACGGGCGATCTCCCGCGCCTGGTGCAGCAACCCGAATCCGACAAGGAGGGAGTTCAACAAGTGACAACGACCAACACCTTGGTGCCCGACACCAACCAACCCCAGACCCCGGTCGGCGGCAGACCGTCGAGCGGCGGTGTCCCACCCACGCCCACCCCAACTCCCCCGATCCTTCCCCCGGCTGCCTCCAAACCGAGAGAGAGCTCATTACTCGGTCGGATCACCATAGGCGTGATGCTGATCAGCCTGGGAGTTCTCGCCATCCTGGACAACATCCCCGGTATCCCACTCGAGCCGGAGCCACGCCACTACATGGCGCTGGCCGTGACCGTGCTCGGTGTTGGCCTGCTGGTTGGAGGGTTCGTGGGCCGGGCCCGCTGGCTGATCCTCCTTGCGGTGGTCATGGTGCCAACCATGCTCTTCTCCCCCGTTTTCGAGTACAACTGGAACAGCGACGACTTTGATCGCCGGATCTCGCCTGCGGCCTTCGACGATCTCCAGACGACCTACCACTTCGACGTCGGCAGCCTCTACATCGACCTGACCGATCTCCCCTGGGAGGGGCAGACCATCGAGATCGATGCTTCGGTTGACGCCGGGAACATCGAGATCCGGATCCCGGACGATGTCGGGCTCATCGGTGAGGCGTCTGTCGACGTTGGCCGGGTCGCTTCCGATGGTCGGGAGTCGGCGGGTCTGGGAAACCCCACGCTCCGATTCGACGACGACACCGGAACCCTCGGAACCGTGAACCTCGACGCCACTGTCGACATCGGCAACATCGAAATCTACCGAGACTGACTGAAAGGCTCCCAACATGAAGACACATAGATTCGACGTCATCTCATTCGTATCCGGTCTGGTGATCACCCTCCTCGGGCTGGTCTTTCTCATCCCCCAGACTCCGGTGGACATCATCGACCTCGTCACCGGATTCGGGACCTGGTTCTGGCCGGTGGTGCTGCTTGTGATCGGCATCGCGGTCCTGGCGCCGGTCGTCGTTCCCAAGGACGCCGGCCGCGACCCCGAGGGGATCGACTCGCCCCAGGATGATGCCGCCCAACGGGCGGGCTAGAGGATCTCGGCTATCGACCGGGCCTTCATCTCGGCGAGAGGTCTGGTGATCGACACGTGGTAGACGTGTGGGTTGACCAGACGTTTCACCCCCGGATCGAGCCGCTCCAAATCGGCGACTCTGCGCTTCTTGGCTTCGGCCACGGCGGCAGGATCGTCATCGGGCGGCTCGAGCCGCGTCGGCTCCAAAAGCTCCTCTGAGCCGGACACCTGACTCGATTCGAGGACCCTCGCCACTCCCGAGTCTCGATGGTGGTGAACTTCGAGCGGGTAGGCGAGCTCCTCGCCGGTGAGTGACATCAGGTCGACGGTGGCCAAACCTCGCTCGTCGTAGATGCGATGCAACCGTTTCCGTCCGGGATTCACCGTCTTGGCGGGGTTGTCGGAGACCTTTATCGCCGGACGCCAACCCGACTGGTCGGCGACCGCTACCAGCTTGTAGACCCCGTCCAGATACGGCTGGCCGTCTGAGGTGGCCATCTTGGTGCCGACCCCGTACACCAACCGCCCGATCACGTGATCGGGATCGGCGCCGTATCTCTTTGCCTCGTCGGCAATCTGGTTGACGATCTGGAGAATGGTGATCTCGTCGAGACTGCTGGAAAGGACGATGCGAGCCTCATCGAATCCGGCGCGGCTCAACATCAGAGACGACCGGACCGCAAGATGGGCCAGGTCACCAGAGTCGAGACGAATGCCCGCCGGACGATGGCCTCTCCGCTTCAGCTCCTCGAAGACCGTGATCGCGTTGGGAATACCGGACTCCAATGTGTCGATCGTGTCCACTAGAAGAATGCACTCGTCGGGGTACAGCTCGGCGTAAGCCCGGAAGGCACCCAACTCGCCTTCACCCAACGCCATGAACACCTGGACCATCGAGTGGGCGTGGGTCCCGCGCGGCAGGATCCCCATCTCGTGCGAAACACCAACATTCGAAGATGCGGTGGCGCCACCGATCAGCGCGGCTCGGGTGGCCGCTATCCCGCCTTCGTCGGGAGCCCGTCGCAAACCGAACTCGATGACCTCGCCTCCCCGGGCCGCCTCCACGACCCTCGATGCCTTGGTGGCGATCAGGGTGTGAAAGTTGAGATGGTTGAGGAGCGGGGTCTCCAGGATCTGAGCCGCGGCAAGCGGCCCTTCGACGACGGTCAGAGGAGCGTTGGCATGAACCACACGTCCTTCGGGAGTCGTCTCGTAACGAAGGGCGTCCCAGGACATCTCGCCCAGCCAATCGACGAAGTCGTCTTCGAACAGCCGCCGACCGTCGGTCCGATGGTTCCGAAGTGCCTGCTTCTCCTCTTCCCCGAATCGTGCCCGGCGAGCCCAGCGTCCCAACCAGCCCCACCCCGCATTGACGGCGTACCCGGCTTCGTGCTCCCCGTAGTCCGGATAGCGGCGGAAGAAGTGCTCGAAGCGAGCGTCCCGCTCGTGGAGCCCATGCCGAAAGTAGAGCTGGGCCATGGTGAGCTGGTATTGATCTGTCAGCAAGGCGCCACGCGAGATTCCCATGCTTGAAGCCTATTGGCCGCGGTAGCCTGCGCTGGGTGATCAGCTACCACGACAACACTGCCTTGGTGGTGGTCGATGTCCAGAACGACTTCGCCGACCCGAATGGCAACCTGTACGTCGGCGGTGGGGACCAGGTCGTTCCCAGGGTCAACGTGGAAGTGATGAGAGCACGGTCTGCCGGGGCGTTGGTCGTCTACACCCAGGATTGGCACCCCGAGTCCACGCCGCACTTCGCCAAGGACGGCGGGGTGTGGCCGGTGCACTGCGTTATAGACACGTGGGGAGCCGAGTTTCATCCTCGTCTCGAAGTGAGTGGCCCCATCGTGCGCAAGGGGAGTAACGGTGAGGACGGCTACTCGGGCTTCACCATGCGTGACCCTTCGACCGGCGAAGAGACCGCCACCCCCCTCCGTGAGATCCTCGAAGAGCACGGCATCGAGAGGGTCGTGATCGTCGGGCTGGCGCTCGATGTCTGCGTCAAGGCAACCGCCCTCGACGCCGTCGAGACTTTCGAGACCACGGTGGTGGTCGATGCAACGGCTCCGGTCGAGCTCGAACCCGGCGATGGAGTTCGGGCGGTCGAGGAGATGCGAACCAGAGGGGTGGTCGTGGTCTAGACCACTAAGTCGTGCGGGTCGCGGTTCGACTGGCCCGGTAGAGGGTGCGAGTGGCGATGATCACCGCCAGCCCGCCGAACAGGGCTGAGAGGATTCGGCCATCGACGCCGAGCGCGATCTGAGAGGAAACAACCGAGCCAAAGGCTCCCGAACCTCCAACCACCACGGCATCGCGGAGACTGACCCGCCGGTTCTTTCGATTAACGACAGTGGCGGCGATCGACGTCAGGATTATGGCGAGCAGAGATGTGCCTTGTGCCTCGTGCTGGGCGAGTCCGAGCAGAAGCACCGTCGCGGGTACGATCACGATCCCGCCCCCGATCCCGGCCACACCGGCGAAGAAGCCGGAAAGCAGCCCGATGCCGAAGGCGATGAGCGCCAGGGCGAGATCACCGAAGTCGCCTGAGCCAGGCAGGGGGTCTGTGCTGAAGATCATCCGGAGTCCTGCTCCCAGGATCACCAATCCGAAGAAGATGGCGAGCGATCGCGTGCTGAGTCGGTTCATCACGGCGGCCCCGAACATCGAGCCCACCACCCCGCCCATGCCTACCGCGATGCCAAGGCCGATGTTGATCTCGCCGGACAACCCGAACGACACGGCGCCGGCAATGGCGATGGGGAAGATGCTGGCCAACGATGTGGCATGGGCACGGTGGCGATCCATGCCGACAACGAGGAGCAGCGGCACGAGGATGATCCCACCCCCTACCCCGAACCCACCAGACAGGAGACCGGCGACGAGGCCGATGAGGACGAGCTTCCAGTACTTGACTGCGACGGCCTGACTCACCGGTCCAGGTTATATGCCGTCAGGCCTGGGCCCGGGCAGCCCTCACCTTCAACTGGCGGCCACCGACACTCGATCCATTGAGACCCGAGATCGCGCTTCTCGCTATCGCCTCAGGCATGTCGACGAAGGCGAAACCACGGGATCGCTTGGTATCCCGATGGGTCACCAGGGTCGCGGAGTGGACCCGCCCGTACTTGCCGAACATGCGCTCTAGATCCTGCTCGGTGATGCTGAAGGGAAGATTCCCCACATAGATCGAACCTGTCGAATTGGCCCGATGGGCCGGTTTCGGTTGTGGCCTGGAGGAATCCCCTATCGGTCCAGAGTCCTCACCCGACCCCGGCGCCGGGCGGGTGATCACCGGCGAGTCGATACCGAGAGCTTTCTGAAGTCGTTGAGCCGTCCGCACCTGGCTTCCATCGACCAGGGAGACCACGATGCCACTGGCACCGGCTCTCGCCGTGCGCCCGGAGCGATGCACATAGGCTTTCTCGTCCTCCGGTGGGTCGTAGTGGACCACGCTGGCCACACCTTCGACGTGGATGCCTCTGGCTGCCACGTCGGTGGCGACCAAAGCTTGGGCTCGCCCGGTGGTGAAGTCCTTCAGTGCCCGATTGCGCTGCTGCTGGGAGCGTCCCCCATGCATGGCGACCGCCGTTACACCCGAGTGGCCGAGTTGCTTGGCGAGACGATCGGCACCGTGCCGGGTCCGGGTGAAGATGATCGACGGGCCGGCCCAGCTGACTACCCGCGCCGCGTGGGCCGGGCGATCGGTCCGGTCCACTTTCCAGAAGTGATGCTCCACGTCGCTGGCGGCATCCTCCTGGACCTCCGACTCGTGACGGATCGGGTTGCGCTGGTATCTCTTGGCGAGAACAGCCACGTCACCGTCGAGCGTGGCCGAGAACATGACGGTCTGACGATCGGCGGACGTCATGTCGAGCAGACGTTTGACCGCGGGGAGAAAGCCCATATCGGCCATGCGGTCCGCTTCGTCGACCACCACCAGATCGACCTCGCGGAGGTCGACCACCCCCTGATCGATCAGGTCTTCGAGACGACCCGGACAGGCGACGAGCAGGTCCACGCCCTGTTGGAGACGTGAACGTTGCGATCCGTACGAGACACCTCCATAGACCGCCAGTAGCGATCGTCCGGCCGCCTTGGCCAGCGGCTGGAGCTCGGCCAGGATCTGCTCAGCGAGCTCGCGGGTGGGCGAGAGGACGAGACCGCGCGGCCGGCGGCTCTTGCCCCGTCCCAGGCGGGCCAGGAGTGGCAGACCGAAGGCAAGGGTCTTGCCCGAGCCGGTGGGGGCGCGTCCCGCCACGTCACGCCCGGCCAGTATGTCGGGAATGGTCATGGCCTGGATGGGGAAGGGACTGGTGATGGAGCGACGCTCCAGCGTCGCAATCAGGGTCTCGGGCAGGCCGAGTTCGGCGAAAGTGGACATGGTTGGATTCTCTCCGCCCCGTCTCGGGGGCTTTTTCGGTGTCATGGACATGCTCTCCCTCGATGTCGCCGCTGGGATGCGAGAGCACGAGATCGGTAGAAGAGGCAGGTCTAACCGGATGAGAAAGCCGTGATCACCGTGGAGCGTCTGAACGCTGGCCTCCCGGTCGGTGCGGCAGTGGACAGAATACCAGAACCCGACTCCAACCCAGGTTCAGCCCAGGCCGCCGAAGTACCTCGTCTTGGGCTCCACATACTCGAGCACACCTTCGGCTCCGGATTCGCGACCCAGACCTGATTGCTTCATCCCGCCAAAGGGCGCCTCAGGGGTGCTGGGATGCCAGTCGTTGATGCCGATCATCCCGAACTCCAGCTCTTCGCTCACTTTGAACGCAGTGGCCAGGTCACGGGTATATACATAGGCAGCCAACCCATAATCGGTGGCATTGGCGATGGCGATCGCCTCGTCGATGTCGTCGAACGGGATGACGGGCATCACCGGGCCAAAGATCTCCTCCTCGTGCACCGGTACCCCGGGCTTCACGTCGGTCAACACCGTGGGCTGGTAGAAGTATCCGGGCTGGTCGGGACGGCCGCCCCCGGTGAGGACCCTCGCTCCTTGCTCGACACTCGCCGACACCAGATCATCCACACGGTCACGCTGCCGGGCGTTGATCAGTGGTCCGACCGTGGTCTCAGGGTCGAGGCCGTTACCCACCACCTGCATCTCGGCGGTCGTCACCGCGCTCTCGCTGAACTCGTCGACGACCGACTCGTGGACATAGAACCTCTGCGGAGCGATACAGACCTGGCCGTTGTTCCGGACCTTGGTTCGCATCCCGCTCCGAGCCACCGCGGCGATGTCCCCGGCGTCGGGGAACACCAGAACCGGGGCGTTACCCCCCAATTCTAGGGAGAGCCGGGTAACGGTTCGTGAAGCGCCGTCCATCAGCAACCGGCCTACCCGGGTCGACCCGGTGAATTGGATCTTCCTCAGGCGCTTGTCGTCGAGCATGGCCTGACCCATCGCGTCCGGCTCGCCGCTGATGACATTGAGGACCCCGCGGGGTAGGCCTGCTTCGACCAGAGCGTGACCGAGCAGCATGGCCGACCGCGGTGTGTATTCGGAGGGGCGGCTGACCACGGTGCACCCGACGGCCAGGGCGGAGGAAATCGCCCGGCTCTGGTTGTAGATCGGGAAGTTCCAGGCCGTGATCACGCCCACCACGCCGATTGGTTGATAAGTGACATCGATTCTCCGACTCGCCACCCGGGACGGGATCCACCGCCCGTGCAGACGCTGGGCCTCCCCTGCCGCCCACCGGAACTGGGCGGGGGCGACGCTCCACTCGGCGCGTGCTTGAGCGAATGGTTTGCCCGACTCTTCCGTCGTGATCCGGGCGAAGTCATCGAGATTCTCTTCGATGTAAAGGGCAGCCCGGTCGAGGATCTCCCCTCGCTGATACGAAGTCATGTGCGACCACTCGGGGAACGCCGCGCTCGCCGCGTCGATGGCTGTCAGGGCGTCCTCCTCCCCCCCATAGGGGATCTGCTGGATCACATCCTCGGTAGCGGGGTTGACCAGATCCCAGGTTCCACCGCCGGCGGCGTCGGCCCAGGCTCCATCGATGAGCTGCTTGAAGTCGATCATGACGGCCAGGTTATCCACCCTCGTGCCGTCTGTGTCAGCCACCGATGTTTCGGGAACCTTCGCTCGGGGTATGCGCCCCCTCGGAAAGAGGCCGGGGCGCGTCAGGAAGTCCGGCCTGCCAACAAGGAGGAACTCCCATGTCCGAGAACTATTCAGGTCGTTTGCGGCGCCTGGCATGGACGATTGCCGGGTCGCTAGCCCTGGTGACCGCCATCCCACTAGCCGTGATCGCGGCACATTCGTTCAACGACGTGCCCGATTCGAACGAATTCCATGGATCCATCGAGTGGCTGAAGGACAATGGCGTCACCGTGGGTTGTAACCCGCCGGCCAACACCGAGTTCTGCCCTGACGACAACGTCCCGCGCGAGCAGATGGCCTCGTTCATGAGACGATTCGCCCAAACGTTCGGCACGGCCGGTGCGAATGTGACGGATCCGACCGACACCGTCGACACCACTGGAGTGATGTTCGTGGAGCTGTCGACGCTCGAAGCAACTCCCGTGGCAGAGGCCGAGGTCGTCCTAAACGCCCATGTCACCCTCAGCAAGGATGCCACGGTCGAGGGCACCTATGAGGTGATCATCGCACGTGACAGCTGCGAGGGAACCGTGCTGGGCTCGGCCGGCTGGTTGGGCGCGGTCAACAGCGAAGCGGTGACGGACACCGACACCATCTCGCTGACTGCTTCTGATGTGGTGAGTGCAACCACCACCTACGTGGTCTGCGCCGCCGAGAGCGACGACGCAGATCCAACCGCCACGGCTAGCACCCGCGGTCTGACCGCCAGTTGGGTGCCGACATCCTGAGCTGACCACGAGGTCATTTGTTCGAACGGCGGGTCGCCAAGACCCGCCGTTCGAACGTCAGCGTGAGTTTGGCGGCCCGGCGATCCAGATCGCCGTGTCGGCAGGGAGCAAGCCGTCGGGGACGTCGTCACTGAAGATGAGGGGCTCCCCTTCGAGTATCTCGACGGGCTCCCGCCCCAAATTGACCATCACCAGCATTCCGGATCCTCGTCGGAAACCGACGACATCGGGCCCGAGGTCGAGCCACTCCAGCGACTCGTCGTCAGATCTCAGTTCCCGACGGATGCGGAGCGCTGTCCGGTAGAGCTCGAGAGTCGTTCCCTCGATGCCCGCTTGGGCCTGGTGAGAGAAACTGCCCCAGCCTTCAGGTTGGGGAAGCCAGCTTCCATCCGCCCCAAAGCCGAACGAGTCACCGTCCCTGGTCCAAGGAATCGGTACCCGACTCCCGTCGCGACCCTTCAAAGTGTGCCCCGACTTCTCCCAGACCGGATCGTCGAGAACATCGAGGGGGAGGTCATGGACCTCGGGCAACCCCAACTCCTCACCCTGATACAGGTAGGCGGACCCCGGCAGCCCCAGCATCAGCAGGATGGCGGCCCGTGCCCTCTTCAAACCCAGATCAGAGTCGAGCAGATCCCGGTCGCCGTCGAGAAGCCAGGCGCGCGCATCGAGGTCCTGTGGCAACCCATATCGGGTCGGATGCCTGACCACATCGTGGTTGGAAAGGACCCATGTCGGAAGCGCACCCTGTGCGCGTGCCGCATTGAAACCAACCGAGATGCTCTCACGAATCCGAGTCGCCTCCCACGGCGATTGTAGGAAGTGGAAGTTGAACACCTGGTGGTACTCGTCGGGCTTCAGATAGGCGGCCAGTCGGTTCCAGTCGGCGACCCATGCTTCGGCAACCATCACCGAGCCCGGGTATTCGTCGAGGATCTCTCTCCATTCCCTAACCACGTCGTGCAACGCCGGACGATCCCAGAAGGGGTGGGCGGCCGTGTCCTCGACGATGGTCAGCGGCGTCTCGGCCCTCTCCAGGTCGGGATAGGTCGGGTCCTTGGCCAGCCCGTGGGCGACGTCCACCCGGAACCCGGCTGCTCCCAGGTCCAACCAGAAGCGGAGGATGTCACGAAACTCGGCTCTGACCTCAGCGTTGTCCCAGTTCAGGTCGGGCTGAGTGCGATCGAAGAGGTGCAGGTACCACTCACCGTCGGGAACCCGACTCCACGCCGATCCTCCAAACACACTCGTCCAGTTGGTGGGAGGCCCGCTCCCATCCACGCCTCTGCCCGGGCGGAAGTGGTACCGGGCTCGCGCCTCGCTGCCGGGCGATCCGGCAAGTGCCTCCTGGAACCAACGATGCTCGCTGGAGGTGTGATTGGGCACCAGGTCGGCCAGGACCCTGAGACCCATCTCGTTGGCTTCCGCCATGAGGGCCACGGCATCGTCGAGAGTCCCGAACTCGGGGTTGATTTGGCGATAGTCGGCGACGTCGTAGCCACCGTCGTTCAATGGCGAGACGTACCAAGGATTGACCCACAGGGCATCGACCCCGAGGTCGCGTAGGTATTCGAGACGCGAGCGGAGACCGGTGATATCACCGATCCCGTCGGCATTGCCGTCGGCGAACGAGCGGAGATACACCTGGTAGACAACCGCATTCCGCCACCACGAGAAGGCGGATGGTGTCGGACGGTCGTGACGCGACGTCATCTGAAGTGGCGCCTGGTCAACTGGTCAAGGCATCCTGTCCACGGCCGTCGCCACCAGGTCGAAGAACTCCTGGTAGCGCGGGGTGTCGGTCACGGTGTTCCAGGCGTAGACCGCGATGGTGTTGCCATTCTTGAGAGCCCAGATGCTGTTGACCGCTTCTTCACTCTCTTCGCCGCCCAAGGTGAAACCGGTGAGCAGCATCGCCCGCTCGCCGACTCCGTCGATCAATTCTGCGAACAAGCCGATGTCCTCGTCACTGTTGAATGCGTCCGGATTGACACTGTCGTTGGCGAAGGCCTGGATCACCACGGAGCTGAAGGTATCGGGATCCAGCCAGACACAGTCTTTCACGTCTCCGCTGTCGATCATCTGGCGTACCCCATCGTCCACATCGGTTCCGACGTATCCACCCGCTTCGGATGCTGTCAGCAAGTCGCATGGCTCGAAGCTCAGCCCGCTCGGGCTCGCAGTCGAGCTGGTGGTAGTGGTCGAACCGGTGGTAGTGCTCGAACCGGTGGTAGTGCTCGAACCGGTGGCAGAGGTCGAGTCGGTGGCCATGGTGGTGGTGGCGGCGTCTGGTTCCTCAGATTCGATAGTGGAGCTGGTGGAAGTACCTTCCGTCCTGTCACCGCCACAGGATGCAACGAGGGCGACGACCACCCCCAGCCAGACCGCCTTCGGCAAGCCCATCGAACTCCTCAGCTTCTTACGACGTCGAAGAGTAGCCCCACTCTCTCCACGCTCCCTTTCTCTCGTTCCGCGGTCTGCGACTGGTTGGCCTCGACCAGGCGGGTGTGCCACGAGGCCGCGCCCGGTCGTTGGTAGGCTCGCCGCATGAGGGACGTCGACCCGGTGATCGGTTGGCTTCTCGACCCGGAACAGTCCGACCCTTCGATCCGCTGGCAGGTCATGCGCGACCTTCTCGATGCCCCCCAGTCGAGCTGGGAGGTCGAGCGCGCCAAGGTGGAGACAGAAGGCTGGGGCGCGCGACTTCTGTCCTTCGAGGATGCGGACGGGCGGTGGGCGGGCGGAGCACATTTCCCCGCCGATTTCGTCTGGGGGGGTGACGAGCCCGGTCAGCCTTGGACTGCCACAACACACTCACTCTCCCTACTGCGCGAGTTCGGTTTCGATCCGGCCTCGGATCGGGCACAGCGCATGGTGGAGCTCATTGGAGCCAATGCCCGCTGGGAGCACGACGCCCAGCCTTACTGGGAGGGCGAAGTCGAGCCCTGCATCAACGGCATCACCGTCGCCAACGGCACCTACTTCGGCGTGGACCTATCCCCGATCGTCCAGCGGCTCGTGGGAGAGCGGCTGGAAGACGGTGGGTGGAATTGCGAGGCCGAGAATGGCTCGGTCCGCTCATCGTTTGCCACCACGATCAACGTTCTCGAAGGGCTGCTCGAGTACGAACGGGCTACCGGCGGGACCCCCGAATCACGGGCGAGTCGTCTCTCCGGTGAGGAGTATCTCCTGAAGCGCTCCCTGTTCCGTCGGCTGAACACCGGTGAGCCGGCCGACGAGCGATTCCTCAACCTGCTGAATCCAAGTCGATGGCATTACCACGTACTCCGGGCGCTGGACTATTTCCGCGCTTCCGCCGCCCTCAGCGGCGTCGATCCCGATCCCCGGCTGGGCGAGGCGATCGACCATCTTCGCTCCAGACGCTTGAAGGACGGCACCTGGCCCCTCGACTGGAATCCGAAGGGTCGGACCTGGTTCGATGTCGACGACGGCCA
>DASWKK010000128.1:0-37649 GCA_036396655.1 Acidimicrobiia bacterium | reverse complement strand
ACATCCCCGCGCCAGAAGCCGAGGCGGAGGCGGAGCGGAGGGCGGGCGAAAAGCGGAGGGCGGGACCCATCGTTCCCGCGCGGAGTTGTGACCCCGGAGGGTCATAACTCCGCGCCAGAACCAGACCTAGAACCAGAGGCCGGGACCTTCAGTCGAGGAGTGTTGGGCGGAAGAGCCGGTCGTGGGTGTGGAGGGCGAAGCGGTCGGTCATTCCGGCCACATAATCGATGGCTCGAGTGAGCGGCTCGGCAGTGGGGGTGGTGAAGGAGTCGGGGACTTCGTGGGGATGGTCGGTGAAGTAGCTGACGAGGTCCTGGATCACCATGATCGCCTTCTGCTTTTGGTTCTCGCTTTCGGGCCTCAGATACACCCGCTCGAACATGAAGGCCCTCAGCTCACCCATCACCTCTAGATGATCGGGGCCCATGCCAACCTGACCCGTCTGGTGGCTGGTCTCGATCACCGAGGTGGCGAGGGACCCGATCCACTCACGGGAAGTGGCACCAAGCGTGGTCAGGACCCGGGTCGGAATCTCCTGATACTCCAACACGTTTGCCCTGAGTGCATCTGCGACGTCGTGGGTCAGGTACGCGATTCGATCGGCGAAACGGCACAGGAGGCCCTCGGGGGTTCGGGGCGGGGGATCGATCCTCCACGAATGGGCGCGAATCCCGTCCAGCACCTCCGCGCTGAGGTTTTGGGGCTCGAGAACCGAGAGCGTGCGGACACCGTGGGCAGAGTGCAGCCACTCACCACTCTCGACAAAGGGTGACAAGGCCTCCTCTCCGGTGTGACCAAAAGGAGAGTGCCCGACGTCATGACCCAGACAGATCGCCTCGGTCAGGTCCTCGTTGAGACCGAGTGCTCGGGCCATGGCCCGACCGACCTGATTCACCTGGATGGTATGAGTCATCCGGGTCACGAAGTGGTCTCCATCGGGGTTGAGGAACACCTGGGTCTTGTGCTTCAGCCGGCGAAAAGCCTTGGTATGAACGATGCGATCCCGGTCGCGTTCGAATGCGGTGCGGAATTCGTCCGGCTCCTCATTCTCGGCGCGCCCCTCCGACTCATCCGATTTGGTGGCGATCGGAGCCAACATCTCGTGCTCAAGTCGCTCCCGCTCGGAGCGCATTCGTCTCAGCAAGCCGTCCATCTAGGTCAGGCTAGATGGGATCAGACAAACCGCTCCCGGAGGCGGCTGGAGATGTAGTCCATAGCGGCAACCACGATGGCGATGGCCAGGATCTGTGCCGCCGCCCCGCGGTAATTGAGCAGATTGATGTTCTGCTGAAGGACGAGACCGATGCCTCCTCCGCCGACGAAACCGATGATGGTCGACATGCGTACGTTGATATCCCAGCGGTACATGGTGAACGCGATGAAAGGTGGCACTATCTGTGGTACCACTGCATAGACCACGGTCTGCAGGCGGGTCGCGCCGGTGGCACGGACCGCCTCTAGAGGACCGGAGCTGATGCTCTCCACCTGCTCGGAGTAGAGCTTGGCATTGGCGGCGATGGTGTGCAGCGCCAGCGCCAATGTGCCGGCGAAAGCACCCAACCCAACCCAGATCACGAAGATCAGGGCCAGGATCAACGCTTCGATCGATCGCAGCGTGTTGAACAGGGTCCTGAATACGTAGTAGATGCCGAGCCCGGATCCGAGCTGGCCTCGAATCGCTCCCCACCCACCAATCGCGAGGCCGACAACGGCTCCAACCACTGCCGGAATCACCACGGTGGTCGTCGGGTCTACTGCTTGGTAGAGCCAGGCACCTGCCTGTCCGATGCCAAGGGCGACTACCGCGCCGGCCGCCGCGCATGCGACCATGGACAATACGAGGTTTGTGCGGGTGCCGACTCTCTTGGCGACGGCGTAAGAGAGCTTGCTGGCAAGGACGGCGAGGGTGACAGCACCAGCGATTCCGGCCAAGACTCCAAAGGTAAGTGCCAGGATCTCGCCGAGACGCTCCACGAACGTGCCGAGGAAGGCCATCGACCCCAGCCTGGCGGCGGCTTGGTTGCCGCCTACCTCCATGAAGCGGACCATCGCCTGGGCGGCGAAGAGGAAGGCGGCCGTGGCGCCGAGCCCGGCGGCCACCTTCGCCACTCTCGATCGTTGTGTGCCGGGAAGTGGAACCGCCAGACGCAACGAACGGATACCCAGCCATACCAGGACGATCGTCACCAAGCCGACTAGCAGCGCCGAGTCCGGCAACATCTCGATCACAGACCCAGCCGCCAGAGCGGAGGCATAGCCCAACGCCCCCCCGACGGGGAAGGACGCGATCGCAAATCCCACGTTGAGCGCCGGGATACGCACGTCACTCATGAGGTTCTTCGCCGCCAAGAACGAGAGGGGCACTGCTACCAGCGTGCCCACTGTCGTGGCGAGGAGAGCCAGGAAAATGGTCTCGATGATCCCCGTCCAGGTAGCGCTCGCGTTTTGCGACCAGCGCGGGGAACGAACCGCGACTTCCTCACCCGTCTCCGCGTCGATCTCCCCGGTTGGCACGTAGACCGGATTGAAGATGCTGCCCACTCGCTCGCGGCTCTTGGCCCGGATGGTTTGCGCCTCGTCGTCGGGACGGTTGGGGAGGTGGGCCTCGACCGTGAAGGTCCCATCACTCGAGGTGCGTGGTTGTGCCACGCGGAGCTCGACGCCGTTAGGAGGCACGAAGAAGACATTGATCTCTTCGTTCGATGCGAAACCCTCTCCCGTCACTGTGACTACTGCACGGGGGTCGGCGCAGGATGGGCTAACCGATATGGTCGCCCCTCCGTCCGTCGCCGTCGGGGTGAATCCTTCGGCTCGACAGGGCATGGCGAATTCAACGTCGATGTCAGTGGCGACCGTCTCGTATGTGAGGAGGTCGGGTGAGCCCAGGGCCCGAATCACCCTGGTGAACCGCTGTTGGGGTATGGGTTCACCGATGCGGTCGAGGCTGACGTCCACCACATCGAAGCCGTAGGCGTACACGACGAATCCGGCGACAAGACCGATGAGGAGCCACAAGCTACGCCGGAGGGGCCGCCGCCTCTTCGGCTTCTCGGCGCTCTCGTCCGGCGTCTCCACGGGGGCAGTTCTCAGGTCAGCCAACCC
Organism: Acidimicrobiia bacterium; assembly: GCA_036396655.1. Classification (GTDB taxonomy): domain Bacteria; phylum Actinomycetota; class Acidimicrobiia; order Spongiisociales; family ZC4RG35; genus JARDZU01. The sequence continues at coordinate 34,547 of DASWKK010000128.1, read as the reverse complement.
GTTCAGCCTCCTGACCGTAGATCTCCTTGAACATGTCGTCGTCGATCGCCGATGGCAACCCTTCGAAGACCTTTCGGCCCTCGTTGAGGGCAATGACCCACTGCCCATAGCGGTGAACCAGGTCGAGGAAGTGGAGGCTGCAGAGGACCGTGACCCCATCGTCCCGGTTTATCGCTTCGAGATACTGCATGATCGAGTGCGCCAGAACCGGGTCCAGACTGGCCACCGGCTCGTCGGCGAGGATCATCTCGGGGTTCTGCATCAGGGCTCGGGCGATGCCCACACGTTGTTGCTGCCCACCGCTCAACTCCTCGGAGCGGTTGTTGGCCTTTTCGGCGAGGCCGACGCGTTCCAACGCTGCCAGCGCATTCTGACGGTCCAGCCTTGAGAAACGGTTGACCACTGACAGAGCCGGGCTGGTGTAGCCAAGTCGTCCCGCCAGGACATTGGTGATCACCTTGGAGCGATGCACCAGGTTGAAGTTCTGGAACACCATGCCGATGCGTCGCCGGACGTTGCGCAGGTCCTCATGATTGGCGGCGGTGATCTCCTCACCCTTCCACAGAATGCGTCCTTCCGTGGGATCGATCAAGCGATTGATACATCTGAGGAGGGTCGACTTGCCCGAACCGGACAGACCGATCACGGCGAGGAACTGCCCTTCGGGTACTTCGAAAGAGACGTCCCGGAGGGCGACGGTACCGTCGTCGTAGACCTTGGTCAGGTTTTCAACCTGGAGCATGGGTTGGTCGTGAAGGGAGCCCACGAGGGCTCCCTTCACAGTAGTTGTCTCGTTCTAGAGGTCTTCGAGGGTTATACCCTGGCTCTCGACCACCGTGCGCACGATGTCGTACTCGGCGTCGGTAGCAGGCTCGATTCCGGACCAGGCATAGAAGTCCTGGTGACCGATCGACTCCTCCCACTCCGGGGTCTCGGCGAACGCTGCCAAGGCCTCTTCGATTTGTGCCCGCAGATCGGCGGGGAAGTCGGGCCCAAACGACAGGGTGTCGTTGGGTATTTCGGCGGTGATATCCAGGATTCGCACCTGCTGCACGATGTCGGGTGCGTCTTCGATCGCGCTGGCTCGGGCGTCGAGCACCCGGTAGTCGCCGCACCACAACTGACCTTCATCGTTGGGTGCGCAGCTGGCGACGAGGTCGTCCGGGATCTCGGGATCGTCGCCGACCTGCCATTGGCCTCCTTCGATCAACGGTGGGCTGAAGAAGGTGGTGGCGAAGTCGACCTCCCCGTTGTAGAGGGCGAGGGCCGACTGGGGGTGGCCTCCGGCCTCGACCGTCTCGCCTGGCTCCACGCCGGCCTCATCGAGCGCCACCGAGGGGAACAGGAAGCCCGAGGTCGAACCTGGATCCGGGTAGGCCCAGCTGAGTCCCGCCAGATCCTCCAACGACTCGATGTCGCTGTCTCGTGCGACCAGGAACTGTGCCCAGTAGACGCCCCAACCGAACCGAACAGCCTTGAACCCGACGTCCACCTGACACAGTTGCGATGCGAGCACGTACCCAAAAGCCGGGATGAACCCAATCGTGTCGCTGGGGTTGGCGCACATCTCTTCGATGGTGGCGGCGTAGGACGTCGGCACACTCACTTCGAATTCGAGTCCGGTCGCGTCGGTCAGCGCCTGATCCATGATCTCGCCACCCGCGACTATCACCTGCGCATCCACCGATGGGACGAACAGAACCTGGATCGGTCGCTCAGGGGAACCGAGCTCGGCCTCTCCAGCCGTCGTGGTCGTCTCTTCCGGAGGTGCTGCCGTGGTGGTCGGTTCCTCCACTGCCGCCGTTGTCGTGGTGGTCTCGCCACCCTCGCCACCACCGCAAGCGGCCGCGACCAGAGCGATCACCACTAGACAAGCCCAGAGAGCTCTTCTATTCATCATTTCTCCTAGTTCTATGGCAACGGGTGCGACTGCCCCGGGTCGCGCAGGCGACCCTAGCCAATCTTGGCGACGTCAGCTCAGGCTCCGAACCAGAGCGCGAAACTCGTCGAAATCCTCGATGTCGACAGCGCCCTCGACCGGATCGTTCCATGGTCGGACGTAGCGACAAATCACCCGGTCCGGGCGGTGGGCAACCAGACCGGGAAGGACGTGAGGCCCGTCGTCGAGATAGACGTCGCAGTCGACGAGCCACTTCTTCTCCAGAATGTGGACCTCACTGGCCGGGATGCCTTTGGCGGTGATCCACTCGTGGGTGTCGTCGACAGCGAATGCGGGCTTCATGGTCACGACGATGATCTGGTGACCCTCACGATCTAGCTCCTGAAGCGCCTCGACCGCCCCGGGAAACGTCTCCAGGTGCCAGAACAGCGATCGACCTTCGAGGTCGGAGCTCCAATCCCAGAAGGCTTGCATGTCCTCGAAGTGGGTGATGGGGGGGATGCCGTCCCAGGTATCGGCCTGACCGACCTCGAGGTCGGTCCCGAACTCCTGGTTGTACCGGTCGATCCAACCTTTGGTGAAGTTGGCTACGACTCCGTCGAGGTCGATTCCGAGTCTCATCTCCGGCACGGCACGCTAATTCGGTGCCCGTCTGTTCGGGGCCGACTCGTGTTCACAGGACCCTGCCGTCCCATGAATGTTCAAGAAACCCGCCTTAGTTCAAATCGCTTGAATATTCAGGTGGTTTGAATTAAAACCGAGGGATGCGACCGCAGAGAGAGACATTTGAGATCGAGGACGTGCGGGTGCTCGAAGTGCTCAACAACCCGGTGCGGCTTCGCCTCATGCACCAGATGATGGAGCCAACCACGGCTCGGGAACTGGCGCACACCCTCAATGTGCCGGTGACCCGTCTCTACTACCACCTCAACTTGCTCGAGGAGGTGGGCGTGATCGAAGTGGTGGAGACCCGCAAGGCCGGGGCGATGCTGCAGCGCGTCTACCGCACGGTCGCCGCCGACTTCGCTCCGGTGCGTGGTCTGTTGGAGAAGAGCGCGGATAAAGAGAGGGTGGTCAGGGCAGCAATCGGGATGGTGCTCGACGGCGCTCGCCTCGATGCCACCGCCGGCCTCATGGAGCATTCTCAACAGGCTTCTGATCCCGACAGCGAGATCGAAGGGACGCTGGGACGCACGGTGGTGCCAATGACGAAAGAAGCTGCACGGAAGTTCGAGCAACGGATCAGGGAACTCGTCGATGAGATGACAGACCTCGAGGATCGAAATGGCGAGGGGTACGCCTTCTCCTTCGTCTTCTTCCCCATGGTCGGCCCGGTGAAAGGAGAGAAGCTGTGAACGACTGGGTGTTCAGGGCGGAGGGCGTCACCAAGAGCTATGACGGTGGCAAGACCTTCGCCAATCGGGACGTCTCGATTGAGGTCCGGCCCGGAGAGGTCTACGGCCTTCTGGGACCCAACGGGGCGGGCAAGTCGACCTTCGTCAAGCAGATAATTGGGTTGCTCAAGCCGGACACCGGTTCGTTGCATCTCGGCCAGCACGATCTGGTTGCCGATCCCGATGCCGCACGCCAACTCTGCTCCTATCTGCCTCAAGCGACGATGCCGATCGAGTCGTTCAAGGTGCATGAGGCGGTGCGGCTCACCGGGCGGATTCGGGGCGGGTCCAAATCCGCCACAGACGAACGATGTGAGGAGCTGATCGACGCGCTCCAGATCAGAGAGTGGCGCGACACCCTCGGGACCAAGCTCTCGGGCGGGGTGCGGCGCCTGGTCGGGTTCATCATGGTTACCGTGGTGCCGGGAAGGGTGGTGATCCTGGATGAGCCCACCAACGACGTCGACCCGTTGCGGCGTCGTCTCCTCTGGGAACAAATCCGACTGTTGGGGCAGATGGGTGCCGCCGTCTTTCTGGTCACCCACAACGTCCTGGAGGCGGAGAAGTCGGTAGACCGTCTTGCCGTCATCTCCGAGGGCGAGGTGGTGGCGGAAGGCACCCCTTCGTCGCTCAAGGTGGCGGATCGGGGCCGGCTCCGCCTCCAGCTGATGATGGTCCCCGGAACGGCCACTCCTGAGCTTCCTTCGATGGTCAGGGACCATTCCCGGGTCGGCAACAACCTGATGGCGATGATCGACGAGGAACGAGCCGGTGACGGCATCGCCTGGGCGAGGCAGGCCATGGCCGACGGGCTGGCCGAGGAGTATGCACTGGCCGCTACGACACTGGAAGACGCCTACATCAGACTCACCGGTCACATCTCGGCCATCGGGGCGATGGAAGTGGCGACATGACCGGAGCCAGAGTCGCCGTTCTGGGCGCCGTCCGCTCCGGTCCCTCCTACTGGTTCGAGAGCCTCGGCGCCATGCTCCGCTGGTACCTCACCTCGATGCGTCTCCTGCTCCCCGTGTTCGTGGTGGTGCAGATGCTGATCGCGTCGGGGTTCTCGGTCGGTATCAGCTTCTTCTTCGAGGAGATCACGTCTGAGGCGGCCCTGTTCCTGGGGACCGGTGCCTCGATCATCGCCCTGATCTTGGCGGGGGTGGTGGTGGCCCCTCAGCTCATCGCGAGCGAGAAAGACGCCGGGACCTACGACTTCAGCTGGTCCCTTCCCGTGCCGAGGTCGGCCAACGTCACCGCCTGGGTGATGCTCAACGCGGTTATCGGCATCCCCTCGATGGTGGTGGCGCTGGTCATCGCCGACTGGCGCCTCGATCTCGATTTCAGTCCTTCGTGGACCATCGCCCCTGCCGTCGTCCTCGCCCTCACCTGCGGCACCCTCATCGGCTCGGCGGTGGCTCACGCCATCGATAGGACCAGCATCACCCAGCTCATCTCCCAGGTCTTCGCCTTCGGCATCCTCGGGTTCACCCCCATCACCTACCCCATCGAGAACCTGCCCACCTGGCTCGAGTCGGTCCACCGGGTCTTGCCCTTCTACCACATGGGGGTGATCGTCCGGGGCGGGCTCACCGACGGCCCTGGCGAGGGGATATGGGCGTCGTATGGGATCGTCTTCGGTTGGACACTCGCCGCGGCCGTCGCGACCGCTCTCGTCGTCGGGCGCCGGAGATGACGGGCACGACCATGGAGACATCGTTGCGCAGGGGGTGGGGATATTGGTGGGCCAGCTATGTCTCCATGATCCGCTGGGTCCTCATCCAGCAGAAAGTCCTGTTCGCCGGCATCATCTTCACACAGATCCTGCTCGGCATCGGCGCAGCCATCATGTACAAGTTCTATCTGGGATCACTCGATCCGCTGGCGGCCACGTTCCTGGTGTCGGGCATACCGGCGCTTTCGCTGATCCCTGTCGGGTTCGTGATGGTGCCGATCCTGGTCATTCAGGAGAAGGCCAGGGGCACCTACGACTTCACCTGGTCGTTGCCGGTGCCCCGGCTGGCCCCGGTGGCAGCAACCTTCACCGTGTTCACTTTCATCGCCATGCCCATCGCCGCCCTCTCGACCTTCCTGGCTGCGTGGCAGTTCGACGTCACCCTCGAGATCTCCTGGGCGGTGGTCCCCTTCGCCTTCCTTGCCTCATTGATGGCCAGCTCGGTCGGCTACGGGATGGCTGTGGCCATCCCTGAGCCGAGGATGACCAACCTGATCACCAACGTGGTGATCTTCCTGGTCCTTCTCTTCTCGCCCATAGTCATCCCGATCGAGCGGTTCCCGGACTGGGCGGAGACGGCGCATCGGGTCCTTCCCTTCTTCCACATGTCCAACCTGATCCGGAGCAGCCTCACCGAAGGGCTCGCCGCCAATGTCGCCGCTTCCCTCATCATCCTGATCGCCTGGACCGTCGTCGGCTGGGCCGTGGTGGCCCGCGTGGTGGGAAAACGGGGGTAGTGGTGTTGCCCGAACCTGAGATTCCACGTTGCATATACGCAACCAGCCGCCTCGAGTTCGGCCTCGCGTAGAGTCGACGGCCTTGGAACACCATCTGGCCCAACTCAACGTCGCCCGGCTGCGCGCTCCCCTCGACTCGCCGATCCTGGCGAATTTCGTCGATGCGCTCGAGCCGGTGAACGCCTTGGCCGATAGCGCGCCCGGGTTCGTGTGGAGGCTGCAAACCGAGGATGGCGACGCCACAGCGATCAGAGCGTTCGACGACGACATGCTGCTGGTCAACATGAGCGTCTGGGAGTCCGTCGACGCCCTGGCCGACTTCGTCTACCGATCGGACCATCGCCAGGTGATGATCCGGCGTCGTGAGTGGTTCGAGCGCATGGAGGATTCCTACATGGTTCTCTGGTGGGTAGAAGCAGGCCACCGGCCCAGCACGGAGGAGGCCAAGCAACGTCTCGCCACCCTCCGCCACGACGGTCCCACCCCGGCCGCGTTCACCTTCCGCTCGCCTTATCCGCCTCCGGGCGCCGGTGGTGAGGTCGAGATCGACGACCGCTGGGCTTGTCCCACCGGTTGACCACCGGTGGCAAGAGCACTAGCGGTGCTCGGGATTGGGGAAGTCGAATCGGCGGCCGGCATCCCACGCGGACCGCTGATTCCCGTGGGCCGGCACCCCACCGGCGTCGTTCACGATCCGGGCCAGATGCATCAGGTTCCAGGTCATGAATGTCGTATTGCGGTTGGTGAAGTCGTTTTCGGGGCCGCCGGAGCCTTCGTCGAGATAGGAGGGGCCGGGACCTGCCTCGCCGATCCAGCCGGCGTCCGCCTGCGGTGGCACCACATATCCCAGGTGCTGCATGGCGTACAAGATGCTCATCGAGCAGTGTTTGATCCCGTCCTCGTTGCCCGTGATCAGGCAGCCACCCACCCGTCCGTAGTAGGCGTACTGCCCGGCTTCGTTCAACTGGCTGGAATTGCCGTAGAGCCGTTCGATGACTCGGGTGCAAATCGAGGACTTCTCTCCCAGCCAGATCGGGGTACCGATTACCAGGATGTTGGCCGCCATGACCTTTTCAAAGATCGATGGCCAGTCGTCGTTGTCCCATCCGTGGTCGGTCATGTCCGGCCAAACCCCGGGGGCGATGTCGTGGTCGGTAGCCCGGATGGTCTCGACTTCCACGCCTTGACGTCGCATTATCTCGGCTGAGATGTCCATCAGACCCTGGGTGTGAGACTTCTCCGGGCTCTTCTTCAGAGTGGTGTTGATGTAGAGGGCGGAGAGATTCGAGAAGTCCCATAGGGTCTGTGTCGACATTTCTTCTTGCATCGGGGAGAGCGTCACCATTGAAAGCCTGCCTTTCGCGCCGGATTATCGGAAGCCACTTCGATCCGGAACATCGTGAGACGATGCTGACTGTGCGACGTTTCTCCCGGGGCGATCGAGACCGTCCTGTGCGTAGGGCCTCGCCCTCAGACCACCTGAACCCAGGCCAGGACCTCGGGCATCCGGCGGCGGAGTAGACGGCCCGCTATGAACAGCGAGACACCATAGAAGGCCAGCCCCCAACCGATGGCGGCGAGAGCCGCGATCCAGGGGGACATGACCTGGCCGAAGTCGACCGTCAGCACCACCACGGACGCCGGTGGCACCAGCAGCAAACCGATGGCAAAGAAGGACGCGGTCTGGCTGACGATGGCGAGACACCCCTGCTCGGTGGACTGGGCGAACACGTCCGTCCCCTCCCTGGGCAACCGAAGCGGGGTGAGCACAGAGACCAGGTTGCCGACTGCCAACTGGCAACCGATGGCGGCGATGGTCAGAGGAATCACCATCCAGACCCAGGTCCACTGCCCTGTGAATACGGCGAGGCCCAGAGTGAGGACCGTGGTTTCCACCACCAGTGCCGTGGCGACCGCAAGGTTCTTTCCGAGCAGGATCTGGTGTGGTTTTGGTGGAAGGACAAAGAGGTAGCTGGCGGCGTTGCGCTCCCAGCCGAACAGGTTGAGGGCGATGGGGAGCCCGACGAAGAGAACCAGCACGGGAGCCACCAACGGGGCCCATTCCCTCTCCCGGATGTCGAAGAACCCGGTGGCGTTCATCACCGCTCCGCCAACCGCCAAACCGACGAATATCACAGTCCCCGTCCACACCAGACGTTGACGCGGGTCTCGCACGTAGAACCGGAACTCCTTGCGGGCCATGGTCGGGATCACACCCCAAGGCCCGGTGGCCATACCTCCCCGCCGAGACCGCGATGCAGGCTTGCTCTGTTGGGAGGGAGTTGTCAGCAGCCACCCGAGCAACCCACGCCAAAGCGACGCCAGCACGAGAAGACCCAATGCCGCTGCAGCCAGAGCGAGCAAGGCCGGAGCCACATTCCCGGCTGCTGCATCGATCATCGACTTCTGCACTGCCACCGGCGGGATCAGCGGCCACCAGTCGAGGATCGGGAAGGCGAGGGCGGAGTCGGCGATCCCTATCTCGTCGATCGAGCTGCTCACCGAGCGGTAGACGAAGAATGAGCCCGCGGCCAGGCCGAGCACGATGAAGGTCGCAATGTCGCGACCCCGCCGGGTGCGGAGAATGCCTGAGATCGCAGCCGAGAACAGCTGGCTGCCCACTGCGAGCAACCCGAGGTACACGGCCGCGGCCGGCAGCACCATCCACCATCCCCCGCCCAGGGTTGATGTGTTGGAGCCAAGGAGCAGCAGGGGGATCACGGTGGAGGGGGCGATAAAGCTTGCCGCGGTGAGACCGGTCACCATCTGGTTGGGGGTGAGAGGAAGGTTGGCTAGTTGTTGAGGGTCGAGGTTCTCGTCGAGAGGGAAGATCACGACCGGAAGCGTCACCCAGAGGAGGAACAGGAACAATGCCGACCAGGCCAGGTAGCCTGCCAAGGCTTCCGGGTTGGTATCCCGGAGCAGGGTGGCCGTCTCGTAGTGGGATCGAGCAAGCCAGACACCGAGCCAGGAGAGGAGCGCCAGCGCTACCGGAAGGCCGATTCTTCGCTGGAGGTCGCTGCGAAAGCCGTTCCAGGTGAGTCTGGCCTTGAGACCGACTAGGAGACGTACCATGACGAGTCCGGGGTGCGGCCCCCCACCGCGGCGATAAAGGCGTCCTCGACGTTGTCCGCACCCATCATCTGGCACAGCCCCTCGGGCGTCGCCTCGATGGTGAGCCTGCCGGCTTCCATGATTCCGATCCTGGTGCACAGCTTCTCGACGAGGTGCATCTCATGCGATGAGAACACGATGGTGGTCCCGCCTTGTGCTGCCTGTTGCAACAAACGTCGGATCAGCCGGGCGGAAACGGCGTCGACTCCCTCGAAGGGCTCGTCGAGGAACAGAACCGGGGGTCGGTGGATGATCGCCGCGCCAAGAGCCACCTTCTTCCTCATCCCTCGTGAGTAGTCACCGATGAGCTTCGAGCCGGCGTCGACCAGGTCCAGTAGGTCGAGCAGTTCATCGCGTCGCTGCGTCGCTTCCCCGCGATCGAGGCCGTGCATCGCTGCGGTGAAGTCGAGCAATTCGGCGCCGGTCAGCCGCTCGTAGAGATTGAACTCCTCCGGAAGGACGCCGATGCGCGCCTTGACCTCGGTCGGGTTCTTCCAGGTGTTGAACTCGCCGATGCCGACCGAGCCCTCGTTGGGACGGAGCAAGCCGACGATCGTCTTGATGGTGGTCGTCTTCCCGGCGCCGTTCTGACCCAAAAGCCCGTAGAACTCGCCGGTTCCAATCGAGAGGTCGACGTGATCGACGGCAATGGTCTTCCCGAACTTGCGGACCAGACCTTTGGCCCAGATGGCTGGCGGAGTCTCGACGGCGTCGGTCAGAGGCTCCTCGATGAGCGGTTGCGTCACTTGGGCAGTATCGACGGATTCATCCGATAAATGAATTGAAAGCTCCGGTGAACCCCCCTCGCCGGGTCGTTGTCCCCCTGCGGAGCGGGGGGACCGTCCGGCCGTAGGCCGGGCGAGGGGGGGTCCGCGGGGTGCGATGGTCAATGTGTCCGTATCGTTTGGCTGATGAGCGAGGATGATCGCGAACATTGGGATGCGCGGTATGCCGAGGGCGGGATGGCACCACCAGGCGATCAAGGGCCTCCGCCGGGTCTGACCGCGGTTGCACACCTGATCCCCACGACCGGGTTGGCGCTCGATATCGCTTGTGGACGAGGCAGAACGGCCGTCTGGTTGGCGCTACGCGGTATGGATGTGTTCGCCGTCGATGTCTCGCCTGTTGCGATCGACCTTGCGAAGGAGCTGGCCAGCCTCAGTGGGGTTGCCGAGCGGTGTCGCTTCGAGGTGTTCGATCTCGACCACGGACTACCCGAGAGCCCTCAGGTGGATCTGGTTCTCTGCCACCTGTTCCGAGATCCACGGCTCGACCAGTTGATGATGGACCGTCTCAAGCCCGGAGGCTCCGTGGCAATCGCCGTTCTGAGCGAAGTCGGTGTGGGTGCCGGCCCTTTTCGGATCCGATCAGGTGAGCTGCGAGAGGCGTTCGCTGCTCTCGAAGTGCTCGCCGAAGGCGAAGCCGAGGGCATCGCGTGGTTCCTCGGTCGCCGCGGCTGAGTGGGTCAGGACCAAGGACTCTATGCGAACCAATACCTGCTGCTGAGACTTGAGGCTAAGGAGGTATCAGATGACCGATACTGGCATCGCGACCATCCCTCGACCGGTCAGTGCCGGTGAGGAAACCGAAGCGCTGAGACGTTTCCATCGGGATGTGACCTGGACCGGTGGCATCGAGGAGGGCGGCATGGGCCCGGGGACACCAGCCCAGATCGCCAACGGAAAGGCGACCCATCACTGGATCCAGGACGGGAGATGGGTGGTCGGCGAGTTCGAACAGGATCAGTTCCTCGAGGACGGCACCTTCGTTCTGAAATGGGAGTTGCATTGGGTGTGTGGCTGGGATCCGGCCAACGCCGAGTACCGCGCCACCGTTGCCGACTGCTACGGGCATACCGAGATCATGCGTGGTCGGATCGATGGCGACCTGATGATCTTCGAGTCGATGAGAGACGAAATGCCCAAGCTCAAGATGACATGGGATGCATCCTCCCCGGAGTTCATCCTGTGGCGAAACGAGATGACGTTCGACGGGACTGACTGGCAGCTCATCGAGGAGTACCGGATGGTGCCGGCCGGCTGACCATCCACGGTCCTAACCGGCACGGGTGGCGATCCACCGACAGCTGCCGAGCGATCCTTGGCGCTACGAGACGCCGGGTCGGTGGCGGTAGGGGCTAACCAATCGTTAGGCGGATCTGGCCGTTCGAGACTTTACTTGTCGTCATCGACGTCGACATCGCTGACCTCTGGACTTGTCCGAACTGCAACAAACGGTTTGTAACCCGGAACATGTGGCATTCCTGTGGGAGCCACACCGTCGCGCAGTTTATGGATGGCAAGAGTGACATAGCGTGGGCTTACTGGCGCAGACTCCAAGACCTGGTGGGCAAGTGCGGTCCATACTCGATCGTCGCCAACAAGACCGGTCTTGCGTTCATGGTCCGAGTCCGATTCGCGGGTATGAGCGCCGTGTCTGACCGTGGCATGAGTTATGCGTTCTGGCTGAAGCAGAGAATCGACAGCCCGCGGTTCCGCAGGATCGATCACTACGGCGGAAACGACTGGGGATACCGCCTGCGGGCGACGTCGCTCGAGGACCTCGATGACGAGGTCCAACACTGGCTGTGCATGGCCTATGAAGTCGGGTGCCAGAGAGCCTGAACTAGCGCAAACACGTTCGACAGGGTCGATTGGCAGCTCATCGAGGAGTACCGGATGGTGCCGGCCGGCTGACCTTCCACGGAAGAAATATCAGCCGTTGCTCCCGTTTCCGGCAAATCTGTCACACCCGGTTTGTACGGTCGGATCATGGAGTGGGGGAAGCTGACAGAGGACCAACTCGACCGGATGCTGGTTCGCTCCGAGCGTGAGATCGCCGCCTTGCGGGCGGTGCAGATTGCAGTTATACGGGAGAAGAAGGGTCGGCAGTCACACAATGCCGACGGTTACCGCTCGATCGTCGACTGGGTGGCGGCGCGAGCCGACATCTCTCATCGCACGTCGAGGAGCATCTTTTGGACCGCGTCCAGGTTGGCAGACTCACCCGAAGTGGAGCAGCACCTCGCCGCCGGTGAGATCACTTTCGATCGCGCCGAACAGGTGGCCCGTCTTCCTCGCGATCAACGTGACCAGCACGAGTGTTACGACATCGCTCAACTACGACGCCTGGTTGCCCACCATCGTCGTCTCACACCACGGAGAGAAAAGGAAAACGCTACAGACGGCTTCCTCAACTTCCAGAGCTCATGGGATGAGACCGTCACCAACTTCTGGGGCGAGCTACCCGGGCTCGACGCCCGGCTGGTGGAGAAAGCCGTCGATCAGCGGGCCGACGAGGTGCTGGGGCCGGAGCCGGGTCTCGGCGTCGCCCGGCGCCGGGCATTGGCGTTGGTCGCCATCTGCCAGGACTCCCTCTACTCCTCGGGGTCTCCGGAGAATTCACCGGCGACCGAGGTCGTCGTCACCGTGGACGCCCGTCCGGCAGCGCGAGATGGAGGGGAGACCGGGGTCGCCGTCCTCAACGGCCCCCGGATCGGTCGCCGCGCTCTCGAAGAGATCTTCTGCAACGGTGTCGTCGACGTGGTTGGAGTCGCCGAAGACGGCACACCGCTCAGTCTGGGTCGCCGTTCGCGAACCGTGAGCCGGAAGCTCAGACGTCATGTCCTCGCTCGGGACATGGGTTGCACGGTGGACGGCTGCCCCTCGAACTACCGGCTCGAGGTGCATCACTCCGAGCCCTGGTACCGGGGCGGCGCCACGGACGCCGAAAACCTGGTGACACTCTGCTGGTATCACCATCACGTCGCAGTCCATCAAGAAGGTCTTCAGATCGTTCGAATCGGCCAATCGCGCGTCAGGTTGAAACGACCCAGATAGGGGTGGCATCTTCCCCACCACCCCGACTATCTCACTGATCTTCAGCCGGCAACCGTCTCCCTCGGGGGCGGCCGTGACATGGCCCCGGGATGAGTAACCTCGGAGCGGATGACGGTTCCGCTATCGAACGAGGACAGGACATGAGCGAGAACGAGCAGACCGTGGGCACGCTGAGCGACGATGACATTCGCACGATCGGCTCCGGAGTCCCCAGCGCCACGACCCGAGACGGTGATAGCGACAGCACCGATCCCGATACCGATGGCGTCGACACGACTGATACTGATGGTGTCGATACGACTGATACCGATGGTGTCGATACCACCGATACCGACTCCCAGGACCACTGACCCAGCTATCTGAGCCCACCTCGACCGTGCAGGTCGGTTTGGACGACCTTTCCCGTTGTGTCGGAAACCCGGATGTGTTTGCCAGTGAGATCTGGGGTGTCCGCCCGCTCCATCGGACCGCTGAGGATGACCATGGGTTCGAGGACCTTCTCTCGCTCGACGACGTAGATCAGATCGTCTCTTCGATGGGTCTGCGGCTTCCGGCCTTCAGGTTGGTGCGGAACGGCACGACTCTCTCTTCAGACAGTTACACCAAGACAACCCGCACCGGGTCACAATCAGCAGCGGGTGTGATGGACGCCAACGCGGTGTTCAGGGAATTCGCCGAGGGAGCGACGATCGTCTTCCAGGGCATGCACCGGTACTGGTTTCCCCTGGCTCGGTTCTGTCGGCATCTGGAGCAGACGCTAGGTCACCCGGTCCAGGCCAACGCCTATGTGACTCCGCCGGGGTCGCAGGGATTGAGCGCCCACGAGGACGAACACGATGTCTTCGTGCTGCAGGCGAATGGGACCAAGGAATGGCGGGTGTACCAGCAACACGATCTGCCGCCGAGCCGCCCGCCTCTGGTCGACGCGGCTGTCGGGCCTGGCGACTCTCTATATATCCCCAGGGGCTTCCCCCATGCCGCCAGCACCCAAGCGCAAGCGTCGGTTCATATCACCGTCGGGATCCTCAGCATCACCTGGGCGTCCGCCCTCCGTGAGGCGGCGAAACTGGCCGAGCGGGATCCGTCGCTGGGGGAGCCCCTTCCTCTCCAGTATGCGCAACGACCGGGAGTCTTTCGCGAGCTCGTCCAGGAGCGCCTGGCCGAGATCGGTGGTCTCGTGGCCAAGGCCGACGCCGCCACCATTGCGGAGCGCCTACGGCGAAGACTGCTCACCACGAGACAGCCCATCCTCAGAGGCCAGATCCACCAGATCCTGGCGCTCGGCGACCTGTCCGACCGGTCGAAGGTTCGTCTGCGGGACGGTGCCATGTGCAGCTTCGGGCCGGTGGGCGGTGAGCTGTCGGTGTTGCTGGCTGACCGGGAGCTGAGGATGCCGGGCTGGTTGGAGCCAACGATCGAGCACATCGTCAGCCGGGAGCGGCTCGGAGTGGATGAGCTCTCCCCTTACCTCGACGAACCCGGCCGCATGGTCCTGGTTCGACGTCTCATCATGGAAGGCTTGCTCGAGGTTGACGAGTGATCCCAGCCGGCCCCGCTGCTCCGTAGAGGCCCTGGCCCGGGAGGAACCCCAATTCGCCACCGCCTCGTTGGTAAAGGCATGGCTCCTGATCGAACAGCCCGGAGCGTGGGGACCCGACGCCCTGCTCGACAGCGGGTTCCCTAACGAGATAGCGCGGCCGCTTCTTCGCTTGGCGGCCCGAGTCGGGGCCCGGATCCTCCTCATACGGCGTAGGCAGAGGGATCAGAGTGACCCTGTTGTCTTCCTGGCCCATTCGGGAGGCAACGGACTCGCCCCGACCATGGTCTCAGGGAGGATCTCCGGTCCGGCCGACTTGATGGATCTCGATCTCGATGGGCTCGCCGAGGGGCGCTTTCCCGAATTCGGCCGACCAGTGGTCGGCCCGGTCTACCTGGTCTGTACCCATGGCCGACACGACCTGTGTTGTGCCGACAAGGGAAGGCCGCTCTACCGCGCCATGTCACAACTCCGTCCCGAACAGACCTGGGAGACGTCCCACATCGGGGGCGATAGGTTCGCCGGGAACCTCGTGGTGCTTCCCCGGGGGGACTACTTCGGGCGTCTCGACCCTGAAGACACCGACAACCTCGTCGCCGCTTACGAGGAGCGAAGACTCGACTTGACCCACTACCGGGGGAGGAGTGTTCAGCCACGACTGGTGCAAGCGGCCGAGCACTATCTGCGGGCTCGCAGAGCTCTATCGGGTTTCGACGAATTGGAGGTCGTCGACTACCGGCGCCCCGAACCGCATCACGGCGAAGTTGTTTTTCGCGACTCATCCCTACGAACCCATCGTGTGCGTGTGATGGCGCGCACGCTTCCCGATCCGGTTTTCCTCACCTGCCGCGCCGGTGAGCCAGGGCAGCCGGTGGCATATGACCTGCTCTCAATGGAGGAGGGATGACCGGGGGGCGATCGAGTTGTCGACGTCAGCCGCGGCAGGCAAACACGTCCCAACCGCCTTCGTGGTAGACGGCCCACGCCGCCGCCGCGGTCGAGGCCACGGGATCGGTTGGATCTGCGTTCGGGAACCCAGCGTTCTCGGCGCGTTCCTCCCAGTAGCGGGGTAGATGCTGGAACAGACCGACGCCGCCGGTGCGCATGTTGGTCGAGGCCGGATCGAACCTGGACTCGCACCATGCCACCCGCACCGCCTGATTGATGTCTTCGGCCTCGAAGTACTCGGCGACCAATGCGCGCACCTGGACCTGGGACAGCCATCCTGAGGTGGCGATGGTTCCGGTCGATGCCGGGTCTTCAACACTTGGCTCCTCGACCTCGACTGCTGGAGTGGTGTCGTCGGTAGCGGCGAGTGCCTGCACCTCGGCCGAGGCAGGGCTGCCAGCGAGCAGGGCGAAGGTGAGCCCGGCATAGGCACCGGTGTCGTGACCCGTCTTGGCAGCGGGCGCGTCGAAACCACTGTCGGCCTGCGTACTCCCCGAGGTACCAAACGCCGCGAAACCGGCTACCGCCAGAAGTGCGACTGCCGCCCATCCAGCGATAAACGAAAGGCGTCTCAAACGCATATAAGGTGACTCCACTGTGGGCCCACGGCCCACTGCCCGAATCTGAGATGTTACTGAGTTGTGGATAAGTGGGGCAACTCCGTTTGGGTCATGAGAGCATCGAATGCAGGGCCTCGATGACCGGCGGCCAGTGCTCACGGGTGGGGTCCAACATCTCGAAGTGGCCGAGGCCGGCGACCAGTTCCACGTCGCCATTGCCGCCGAGACGAGCCGAGTGGGTCACCGCAACCAGATCGTCGTCCTGTCCGTGAACCAGGACGGTCCTGGATGCTGCGGCGTCGACTTGTGGCGGGGCACCGCGATCGAGAAGCTGAAGCGCCGATGCGCTGCCCGCGCCATCCGTGTCGGCCAACAGCTCGAGATCGGTCACCGCGGCAAGACCGACCGTCAACTCGACCGATCGGTTGCGCGGTGGACCGGCGGCCCACAGAGCCAGGTACCCGCCCGCCGAATGGCCGATCAACGCCGTCGACATCGATGACAGTTCAGAGTGATGGCTCACCAGGTTGAGAGCCGTGGACACGTCGTGCCCCGACCCGGGCCAACCGCCGCCGGCACCGAGGCGCCGGTATTCGACGTTGAGAGTTGTGAAACCCCGTCCGGCAAGGTCAACGGCCAATGACTCCATGGTGTCCCGCTCCCATTCCCGCAGCCAGAACCCACCGTGGACCAGAATCACCAACCCTCCGGCGCCGTTCGACGCCGGGCGGAGATCGGCGACGTTGTCCGGATGTGACCCATACCTGATGGTCTCATAGGGAGTGGCAGCTCGATTGGCCAGGTGACGGAGGGCATCTCGGTAGCCGGAGAAGCCGCGTCCGTAGATGGTGCGAACCGCCGACTCTGACACCAACGACACGGCTCGCCACGGTTCGCGTGCCTTCACGTTGGAGATGTGTACCTCGACCGCCGGGACCCCCACCGAGCGGATGGCGTCACCGATCGACCGGGAAGTGTGGGTCAAGGCACCGGGGTTGATCACTATGCCGTCGAGACCGGACGCTTCCTGGATGGCGGTGACGATGTCCCCTTCTTGGTTGAACTGCTGGAAGGTGACTACCACGCCGAGTTGCTCGGCCCACCGTGAGATCTTCGCTTCGAGATCGGACAGGGTCGTCCTCCCGTACACCTCGGGCTCTCTGGTGCCGAGCAGGTTGAGGTTGGGCCCGTTCAGGACCAAGACCCGCATCAGGCGACCCGGGGCAGGTGGTCGGGGAGGAGCGATCTCGCCTCGTCGATGACGGCGGTGGGGAGCCGTCCGGTTTCGACGTCGTAGCGCAGTCTGAAGGCGGTGATGATCGCCGTGGCCACCTTTGTATTGTCCAGACCCGGCGACCGGTCGGCGAGGGAACCCGTCGTCCGCGGGTCCCAGTCGATTCCCAGGGCTCGATAGACCGGAATCAACACGTCGCGGATCCGCTCCCCGTCCTCGACGACGAGGACACCTCCCACATGAGCCGCCCCCCTGATCAGACGCTGGCCTACACCCATCACTTTGACTCTCCCCCCCACGTTCACCGACCACTCTCCGGGGCAATACTCGCCTCGCAGCGCACCGATGCGGCCATCGATGCCCAGTGTGTCGAGGGCCGAGACCACGATCTCAGCAATGGCCCTGAACCTCTGGACTATCCCTGCTCTGGGGTCTGCGTCGGGGATCGCCCAAGCGAAAGCAAGGGTCGATTCATGGAACACGGCCGCCCGACCCCCGGACAGCCTCTCCACCGGGGCGAAACCGTGGGCGGAAGCCGCGTGCACGGCATAGGGGTATCCGGGCTGAACCCGATCCGCCCTCCCAAACGCGACCACGGGCCCCGGCACGTGGAGGCGAAACACACCGGGGATGTCGCCACGAGCAACTGCCAACACCGTGGAGTGGCTCACCGCGATGTCCAGCGCCGGATGTTCGGGGAAGGACTCGGTGACGAGGGTGAACGGTTGCACAACCAGGAGGATAAGGAACTCGGTGTTACCGTCAGAGGACCCGCTTCCGACACGGGAACGGTCGGGGCGGGTTCGTTCGTTTGACTAGGGCGGATGAGGGGGCAATCAGACCTTGGAGGGAACGTGCGCCATCGGGCCGGCACGGCAGCACTCGTAGCGACCATCCTGCTGGTCGCTTGTGGGGACGCGCCTCTCGGATCACTGGGCCAACGGAGCTCGGGCTGGATCGGAGAGCCGACCGTGATCACCACGACCACCGTTCCCACCACAGTGCCGGTCGTTATCAGCACCAACCTGCTCAAGTGGTTCAACGACGAGATCACTGAGGAGGTCCCCGAGGATCCGGAGACGGTCAAAGATGCGATCTTTGCGCGGAGGGGTGGCGACCTCTTTGTTCAGGCGAGCCGGGCTGAGATCGCGGTATTGGTGCCCGACATCAAGTTTCCCTCATCCACTCCTTACCTCTCTGAGTATGTGACCTCGCAGATCGTCTTCGACAACGACGGGAACCTCTCTGCTGATCCGGTGGCTGCGTTCGGGATCTGGTCCTCCGAGCCATACACACGGTCGCGATCCGTGGCGCAGCTGATAATCCTGCGGATCTCAGAGGATCCCACAGCAGCTGCCGAGGTGGCCGAGCCCGGCGCCGAGATCTCCTGTGGTCGATTCTCGGAGCGGACCACTGAGGTGTGCGCAGTCACCACGGTGGAAGGGACACCGGTCTGGTCCTTGGTCGCGTCCAATGGAACGACACTGATCTGGTTCGACGGCGATTATCGATACGAGCTGTTTGGACGGACATTTGTCTCCGAGGCCGCCCTGCAGAGGATGGTCGTCGGTCTGGTCCCGCTCGCCGAGCTAGCCGACATCTCCGAATAACCTCTGAGCGCCGACCCGGAGACCGCCCATTTTTCACACCGGTGGCTGGTGGAGCTACCTGCAATACGACGAAGAGCAAGATCGGCCTGACATAGACCGGGCGTTGTTGCGCCGTGTCTGGTCGTACGGCCGGCCCTATCTCGGCGGTCTGATTGGGGTCCTGGTCACCATCGTCATCATTTCCGGTCTGAGTGTGGTGCCCCCGATCCTGATTCGGTTGCTGGTCGACGATGCCCTGCCCAACAAGGACATCTCGCTGCTGACACTGCTCGGGGTGGGGATGATCCTCGTCCCCCTGATGAATGCCCTCATCGGTGTGGCTCAACGCTGGTGGTCGTCCCGGGTCGGGGAGGGGATCATCTTCGATCTGCGTCGCGAGCTGTTCAGTCACCTCCAGCGGATGTCGCTTCGCTTCTTCACGGCAACCAAGACCGGTGAGCTGATGAACCGTCTCAACAGTGATGTGGTTGGCTCGCAGCAGGCGATAACCGGGACACTGGTGACCATCGTGTCCAACGTGGTCTCGGTTACCTTCGTCCTGGTGGTGATGCTCCAGGCCGAATGGAGATTGACCCTCCTCGCCGTTGCCGCTCTCCCGCTGTTCGTGCTGCCGGCCCGTCGTGTCGCCAAGGTCCTGCGCCGGGTGACGCAACAGCAGATGGAGCACGAGTCGAAGATGTCGGGAATCCTGCAGGAGGCGTTCAATGTGAGCGGTGCCCTCTTGGTCCGTCTCTTCGGGCGATGGGATGAGGAGGCTGAGCGATTTGGCGACCAGGCCGTTTTGGTCCGTGACCTTGGAGTGAGACGGTCGATGGTGGGACGGGGCTTTTTCGCCGCCCTCGGCCTGGTCTCGGCCGTCGGAACGGCCGCCGTCTTCTGGGTGGGCGGGCTGATGGTGATCCGTGAAGACATCGAAGTGGGCGTCATAGTCATGTTCGCCGCGCTCCTGACCCAGCTCTACGGTCCACTTTCGGCCATCTCCAACTCACGGGTCGAGTTTGCGTCCTCGCTCGTCTCATTCGAACGGGTCTTCGAGGTGCTCGACCTGGAGACCGACATCCCCGACCCGGAGACCCCCGAGCCCTTGCTGCCCGTCACCGGTCGAGTCGAGTTCAACAACGTGTGGTTTCGCTATCAGAGCGACGGGCCCGAGGGACTGGAAGCAGTGAGACGTTTTGGCCACCGACACGGATCTCAGGACGAGCTGATCACGGCTCCCCAGGCCTCGACGAGGGAGTGGGCTCTCCGTGATGTCGACTTCATCGCCGAGCCCGGCACCTTGACCGCACTGGTTGGTCCCTCGGGGGCTGGCAAGACCACCATCTCCTATCTGGTTCCCCGGCTCTACGACGTGACCCAGGGCGCCGTGCTCATCGACGGCCATGATGTTCGTGATGTGGCCCTGCGCGAGCTGGCCGGATCGGTGGGTGTGGTGACACAGGAGACCTACCTGTTCCACGACACCATCGCCGCCAACCTCCGTTACGCCAAGCCGGAAGCGCCACACGAAGAGCTGGAAGTGGCGGCCCGCGCCGCCAACATCGATGAGATGATCTCGAAGCTGCCCGACGGCTACGAGACCGTGGTCGGTGAGAGGGGATACCGGCTCTCCGGTGGGGAAAAGCAACGCATCGCCATCGCTCGGGTCTTGCTGGAGGATCCGAAGATTCTCATCCTTGACGAGGCCACTTCTCATCTCGACTCTCGTTCCGAAGCCTTGATCCAGGAGGCATTGGAGAAGCTGATGAAGGGAAGGACATCCCTCGTCATCGCCCACCGTCTCTCCACGGTTCGCGCCGCCGATCAGATTCTCGTCATCGACGATGGCGAGATCGTGGAACGGGGCACACATCGCTCTCTGGTTGTGGCCAACGGGCTGTATGCCGCTCTGTACCAGACCCAATTCACCGAGGCGGCTTCCGCCTGATCGGCTCTGGTGCGATCAGGCCTCGCGTGTCAGATTGTCGATCAGTAGCTGGTGATCGGTGGCGAGCAGCAATATCTCGCCGTCATGGGAGAGCCACAACCGGGGACCGACCTCGAGCCAGACACCCTTGGGCAGGGCGCCGAGATGCTTCCGCTTCTTCGCCGAGGGGGCGGCATAGGCGAGAACCGTCGAAGTTGGCCCGCCCAGGGAGTCGAGATGGCCGATCAGGTCATAGCTGCCGAAGAGATAGGCCATGGCCTCGGCATGGTCGACCGGGCCGGAATCGGAGAACCAGTCCACCCGGCCGCAGTCGGCGCATGCCGATACCGCCACTCGTCCTACCCAGGTCGGTTTGTGGTCGCACCATTGAGATGTCTTCATGACCATGAAGCTACGGAGAGGGTGTGACAGGAAATCTCGTCTACAGATCCAGGGTGGGCATCTCCTGGGTGTCCTCCAGTCGGGTCCCAGGCACCAGCAGCACCGGGAGATGCGACTTGTCCATCACGCGGGCCGAAACGCTCCCCCAGGCTTCCTCGGTGAAAAGACGCCGGGTCGCGCCCATCATCACCAATTCGGCGCCTACTTCGTCAGCGGTGTTGATGATCGCCTCCGCCGGGTCGTCGCCTTCGACGAAGCGCACCTCTGCTTCGATGCCCAACGTCTGCAGGACGGCGATGATCGGCTCCACCGCGTTACGCCCCCTCTCCTCGAGGTAGCGGGCTGCCTTGGCCTCGGCGTCGGACGACTCCATCGGAGAGTCGTCGAGGAAAGAGCGGCGGACGTCGTCGTCGAGGGCGTCGAGGAACGAGCGGGGAACCCGAACCACGGTCATCACGGCCACGCTCCCGTGGTCACCTCGGAGCCGGCGACACAGTTCGGCGACTGGAGCGGCTGGAAGGACCCCGGTCGTGGCGATCAGGATGCGCACCGCGCGAGATTAGGGTGTCCCTTCGGCTTTTGTCGGTGGGAGAGACGTGGACCCTGAGCTACTGAACAAGGTCACCTGGAAGATCCCCAACGCCCTTGCTTTGATCGGCTCGGCTTCGGGCGATGAGTGGAATGGCATGACCGCGTCCTGGATCACCCAGCTCTCGATGGAACCGGTGTTGATCGGCGTTGCCGTTGACAACAAGGCGGTGACCCATCGTCTCATCTCTGAAGGAGGCACCTTCAGCGTCAACCTGTGGTCGGCGGAGGACACCCGGGTCTTCGTCAAGTTCTCCAAGCCGGCAGAGCACACCGAGAACGCCCTCAACGACCGGGCGGTTCGGCCCGGAAAGACCGGAGTTCCGGTCTTCGAGGAGGCCGTTGCTTGGATGGAGTGTGAAGTGCGTCAAGCCCTGGATCTGGGGACCCACACACTCTTCGTCGGAGAGGTCGTCGAAGCTGGTGTCAACCACGACGAGCAGAGAGCGGCTGCCATGTCGGACACACGAATGAAATACGGGGGCGTGAAGAGGGGCGGCCAATGACCTCGGTCGCCCGGCTCGAGGAGGATCATGGAAGTCTCGGTTGAGGGAAAGGTGGTGCTGGTCACCGGGGCCAGTCGCGGCATCGGCCAGGCCACAGCCCTGGAGTTTGCCGTGAGCGGGGCCGAAGGGATCACCATCACCTCGCGCAAGCCGGAGAACATCGAGACTGCCCGGGTTGAGCTGGTCGAGGCCGGGGTCGATCCCGATCGCCTGATGGCGATACCGGCGCGAGCCGACTCGGAGGAGTCGGCGGACGACGCCGTGACGAAGACCGTCGAGCGATTCGGCTCATGTGACATCCTGGTGAACAATGCCGGGACCAACCCCTCGGCCGGGACTCTCATGGAGGTCGATCTCGGCGCGCTGGACAAGACGTGGGCGGTGAATCAGAGAGCACCGCTGCTCTGGGTGCGGGCCGCGTATCGAGCTTCCATGGAGAAGCATGGCGGCTCGGTCGTCAACGTCGCCTCCATCGGTGGGCTTCGCCCGAGCCCGATCACTGGCGCCTACAACATCTCGAAGGCAGGTCTGGTGCACATGACACAACAGCTGGCCCTCGAGCTTGCTCCGACTATCCGGGTCAACGCGGTGGCACCGGCGGTGGTCAAGACCCGCCTCTCCGAGATGCTGTGGCAAAACGAAGAGGCCGTGGCCCGGATGCACCCTCTGCATCGGCTGGGGACCCCCGAGGACATCGCCCGAGCCATCGTGTTTCTTGCCTCGGATGCAGCCGATTGGATGACAGGGGTGATTCTTCCCGTTGACGGGGGAATGACCGGCGCCGCTTCATCTGGCATAGCCTGAGATTGGCCGTACAAAGAGATCCCTATTGAGCCATCCCAAACCCGATCCTGAGCTTGCCTTTCGTTACCTGGCGGGTGAAACAGAGGACTCACCTCTCTTTGCCCACGCCCGTGGTCTAAGAGACGAGGGGCGCGGTCGCACTGTGACCTACAGCCGCAAAGTGTTCATCCCCCTCACCACCCTGTGCCAGGATCGATGCAGCTACTGCACCTTTGCCAAGCCGCCGGGCGCGGGTGGCATGTATTTGGAGCCGGAGGAGGTGCTAGCCATTGCCCGATCCGGGGATGAAGCAGGGTGCACCGAGGCGCTGTTCACGTTGGGCGACCGCCCTGAGCTGCGGTGGCCGCAGGCAGCGGAGTTCCTGGCGGGAAAAGGGCACAGCTCGACGATCGAATACCTGGCCGAGATGTCGGCCCTGGTCCGGGCGGAGACAAGGCTGTTCCCCCACGCCAATCCCGGGTTGCTCGACGATGAGGACATGAGATTGCTGCGCCCCAGCAATCCGTCGATGGGGATGATGCTGGAGAACATCTCACCGCGTCTGATGGAACCAGGGATGCCCCATCACGACACCAATACCAAGGATCCGACACGACGAGTGGCGACGATCGAGACGGCCGGAAGGATGAAGGTCCCGTTCACCACCGGCATCCTGGTCGGGATCGGTGAGACCCTGCAGGAGGTGGTCGCGTCGCTATTCGCCTTGCGCGACCTCTCCCGGCGCACCGGGGCGATCCAGGAGGTCATCATCCAGAACTTCAGGGCCAAGGCCAACACGCCGATGCGCCGGTCCGCCGAGCCCGTGCCGAGGTGGTTCGCCCGTGTGGTCGCCGTCGCCCGCTGGATTCTCGGTCCCGAGGCCAACGTGCAGGTCCCACCGAATCTGACGGAGAGTTTCGAGATCTATCTCGATGCAGGGATCAACGACTGGGGCGGTGTCTCACCTCTCACCATCGACTGGGTGAATCCCGAGGCGCCGTGGCCACATCTCGATGAGCTCGGAGCGAGAACCAATACCGCCGGATTCGAGTTGAGGCCCCGCCTTCCCGTCTACCCGGAGTTCATCGACGAGGACTGGATCGACGAAAACCTATATCCACATGTCGTCGCGGCATCCGACCGGGACGGGCTGGCACGAGCTGAAGAGAAAACAGGAGCACGATGACACAGATCACATTCCTCAGGGTGAGACCCGCCGAGCAGCTGGCCGAGCCTTCGGCGACGAGTCGCCGACGCGAGGGGACGACGACGGTCGAGATGGCATCGCCCTCCGCCGAGGAGATCACCGCTGCCCACCGGGCCGGAGTGCTCGTGGCGTCCGAAACCGTGTCCGATGTCGAGCCGGCGGCATGGGTAGTGGGCCCGGAGGCGGCAATGGCCCTTTCCGAGCGCGGGGTGCCCGGCTGGCGGATCACTGTGCTGGGTGATGGCGCTCGGGAGGAGATCCTCGACGCGGTTGCCCGCTCGCATGCGAGATTCGTGCGCTGTGGGCGCTCGGAGGCGAGCGCCATGGCTGCCATCACCGGCTTGCCCGCCATCGAGTCGTCGGTATCGGTGTTCGTCGACGATGTCTCACAGGCGGTCAAGGCCGTCGAGCAGGGTGCGGCCGACCTGCTGTTGCGTGACTGGGATGCCGAGCGAATCGGTGAGCTGCGGGCAGCGATGGGAGCCCGTTTGCTGGTCGAGCGGCCGGTGTTCCCTTTGGGAGTGGAGATCGACGAAGCGCGTCGGGTTCTCCCAGCAGAGACGTTCACCGCGTGGATGGGGCAGGTCGACGGCTCGGGAGCGGCCCGCCCCCGGTATGAATGGGCGCCAGGCAAGGACATGGAGCCCCCCGTTCCCGACGGGCGCCTCTCGGCGGAATGGTCGGACAGGTCCTGGCAAGGTGGCGAACCGGTCGGGTTCCCCGGCTCAGCCCGAGAGCTGCGGCCAATCCTCGAGCGATCGCTCGAGGGGACGACACCCACCAAGGACGAGATCGAGGACCTGTTCCGGGCCCGGGGCGATCAGGTAGATGCCATTGCACACGTCGCCGACGAGCTTCGACGTAGGGCGGTTGGGGACACGGTGACCTACGTGGTGAACCGCAACATCAACTACACCAATCTCTGCTATTTCCGATGCGGGTTCTGTGCCTTCTCGAAAGGCCCGCGCAGTCTGAATCTGAGAGGCGAGCCCTATCTGATGGGTCTCGACGAGATCGTGGCCAACGCGGTGGAAGCATGGGACCGGGGGGCGACCGAGGTCACGCTACAGGGCGGGATCCATCCCGATTTCACCGGCAATTTCTATGTGGACGTGGTCAATGCGATCAAGGAACAGCTCCCCGACATCCACATCCACGGTTTCACGCCTCTCGAGGTGTGGCAGGGCGCGGAGACGTTGGGGATGCCGGTCGCTCGCTTCCTCCAGGAGTTGAAGGACGCCGGGCTGGGCACCCTGCCCGGAACCGCGGCGGAGATTCTCGATGACGATGTCCGCACCCATCTCTGCCCGGACAAGATAAGGACATCGCAGTGGGCGGACGTGATGATCACGGCGCACGAGATGGGTCTCCGGGCCACCTCGACCATCATGTTCGGCCACATCGATCACCCGCGCTCGTGGGCCAACCATCTCGAGGTGCTACGTCAGATTCAGCGACGGACTGGGGGGTTCACCGAGATGGTCCCACTCCCGTTCGTGCACATGGGCTCACCGATCTTCCTCCGGGGGAGGTCGCGCCCCGGGCCCACCTGGGATGAGGTGGTCCTAATCCACGCCGTTTCGAGGATCGCCCTCGATGGGCTGGTGCCCAACATCCAGGCTTCATGGGTCAAGCTCGGTCTCGATGGCGGGCGTCGACTGCTCGATGCCGGATGCAACGATCTCGGGGGAACCTTGATGGGCGAGATCATCACCCGGTCCGCCGGAGCCGAGCACGGCCAGGAGGTGTCGCCTCAGCAGTTCCGGGATGCCATAGAGGCGGCAGGGAGAATCCCCGCCGTTCGCTCCACCACATACGACATCCTGGAGTCCCAGCCGCTCTAGTCGCGTTTGCCCCCCGCTGGCGCCGGGGTGTTGTCCCCCCTTTTGAAGGGGGGACAGCCGCTGGCGCAGGGAGGCAAGTCATCCCCTATATGTCAAGCCCTTGGGGGCGGTGGCGAAGCCCCATTCGACCAGGGCGGGGGCCAGTGGTGACTTGGGTGCGGGTCTGCCATTCACCGTGTTGACCGTCGTGCGTCGATGGCGGGAGGCGATGACCGAGAGGCCACGACCGAGACTCTCGAAAGTCGAGGTGTCTTCGGCGAGCACCGTGAGATTGTGCCGTCCCTTGTCGAGATAGCCGATCAGGTCACCACTGCGAAGGAAGACATAGGCACCGGCGTCCCTGGCCAGGCGAGCTCCCTCGACATCGGGCCAGGCAAGAGCGGCGCCGTAGACGTTGGCCGGGTCAGTGGCGGCGAGAACGGTCAGTTCCTGGATCGACTCGGATCGGAGCCGATCCACAGCACCGGGCAGCGCGAACTGGGACCCTCCCAGACCCTCGACGAAGTAGCCGCGTCGCACCCTGCCGGTCTCCTCGAGATGTGAGTACACGGGATAGAGGGCGCTGAACCCGCCGGGGTAGCCCTCACCCTTGACCGCGCCCCGGGTCACCACCCCATACCGGTCGAGCAGGAGTTGCGCCGAGGCGGCGTGACGCTCCGTCTCGGTGACCTCGGTCCGAGTCATGTGTGTAGTCAGAGACCAACGCCCTCCGGCGTGTGCGGGGAACTGCGAGGCCAGGGCACGTCGCCCCGAGGACCTGGCATTGCGGCGTTGGGACAGGGCCCTCACCGGTGCCAGGGTGTCGTTGGTGATCCAACCTGCCCAGACGAGATCCCAGAGGTGCTCCAGGAGGAGGTCGGGATCTCCACCTCCTGCCCCGTTGTAGACATCCCGAAAGAAGCTGGCGCCACGACGCTCCAATAGGTCGACGATCGCCGCGGCTTCGGCCGTGTCCGGCATCTCGCTCGGGCCTCGCCAAAGGACGCCTATCGAAGAGCGAGGATAGAGGGCCAGCTTGCCATCGGAGGGCCCCAGCGAGTCGTGCCCGACCCATACCAGGTCCCCCTCCAAGAGGAGAGTGTCGAGCATCGGCGCGGGGTCCTCGACCCGGGCAGAGAGGATGTCCCGTTCGAGCACCGAGGCCGGGAGGACTGATCCGCTGAGTCTCCCCAGAGCATCGGTCAGGACATGATGGCCGCGCCCCGGCTCCGTCCGAATCCCCTGCCAACCAACAGTGAAGGCAGCCAGCGAAGCCGGGCCCACCGCCTCGATCTCACGACGGAGGACCGCCAGGGATCGGCGCTTCAACCGCCTCAATACCTCTCTGTCGACCCACTCTCTTCCCTGGCCGCCGGGTCGAAAGGCGCCAACATCGATCCTGCCTCGCGACTCGAGCTGGCGGAGCACGGTTTCCACCACTCCAGCCGGGATGAACAGGGCCGCGACCACGTCGTTGACCGTGAACGGGCCGTGGGTCCGGGCATAGCGACCGATGACATCGCCCAGAGGATCCTCCACCGGATCGAGGAACACGTGGGCTACCCCCTGCGGAGGTTGGACTCCCAAGGCGTCTCGGAGACGCGACACGTCCTCGACCGCCGCCCAACGGGTGTCACCGGCGACTACGACCTGCACGACACGCCGCTGTGCCTCCAGGTCACTCAGAACCGTTGGCACCGTGAGCCCCTCGGTCCTCACCTCGATGTCGTCGAGTGTCAGGGGCCCCAGGTCTCTGAGCAGGTCGTGAACGCCGTCGGGACGAGTCACCCGACGTCGGTCGGTCAGGTACTGCAGCTCGAGCTCCACCGCGGCCACCACCTCCGGATCGATCAGGTCGCGCAGTTCCCCCTCGCCGAGTAGCTCGCGGAGAAGGTCGCGGTCGAGGGTCAGGGCCGCCGCCCTCCTCTCGGCGAGTGGCGCATCGGTCTCGTATAGGTAGGCAGCGACGAAAGAGAACAGCAAGGACGAGGCGAAAGGGCTGGGGGAGTCGGTCTCGACCGAAGCGATCCTGATCGTTCGAGACCGGATGTCGGTGAGGACCCCGACCAGACCAGGAAGGTCGAAGTCGTCTTGGAGGATCTCCCGATAGACCTCCAGCATGATGGGGAACGACCCGAACTGCTTGGTCACGCCGAGCAGGTCCGCCGAACGTCGCCGCTGGAGCCAAAGTGGAGTTCGCTCGCCGGGCCGACGACGTGGCAACAGCAAGGAGCGCCCGGCGGCCTCCCTGAAACGAGCGGCGAAGAGGGCGGTGTCTCCAATGTGGTCCAGGAGCAAGGATTCCACTTCTTCGGGGTCGAGAACGAGGTCCTCGGCTTCGGGCGGTGAATCCGAGTCGGGGAATCGAAACGCGATCCCATCGTCGGACCAGATCGCATCCACGTCGCTGCCGTAGCGCTCTCGGAATCGATGACGGAGGGCCATTGCCCACGGAGCATGAATCCGGGCGCCGAGCGGCGACAACAAGACCACCCTCCAGTCGCCGATCTCATCTCGAAAGCGCTCGACGACGACGGTCTTGTCCGAAGGCAGTACTCCCGTCGCCGCCAGCTCCTCACTGAGATAGGCAACGAGATTCCGCGCCGCCAGAGAGTCAAGCCGGAACTGGCTGCGAAGACGATTCTCGGCCTCGTCGGGGTCGAGGGCCCCGATCTCACGGGTGAATTGCCCTACCGCCTTTCCGGTCTCCACCGAGCGGCCCAGGACATCGCCATGCCAGAACGGCATCTTGGCCGCCCCTTCGGCGGGTGCCGGGATCACCTCCACTCGGTCATGTGTGATCTGGCTGATGCGCCAGGCAGTGCTTCCGAGGAGGAACACATCACCCTCACGGGACTCGTAGACCATCTCCTCGTCGAGCTCGCCAACCCGGCTGCCATCCGGGAGCGTTACCCGATAGAGACCCCGATCGGGGATGGTCCCTGCATTGGTCACCGCGAGCTGAAGCGCACCTGGTCGCGGCGTTATCTCACCTGTCACCCGGTCCCAGTTGATCCTCGGACGGAGCTCGGCGAAGAGATCGGACGGGTATCTGCCGGCCAGCATGTCGAGGGTTTCGTCGAAGACCGGGCGGCTGAGGTCGGTATATGGAGCAGCTCTGCGGGTGAGCTCGAAGAGTTGGTCTGCCGTGGTAGCACCGGCCACGACCCGAGCAACGAGTTGTTGGGAGAGCACATCGAGAGGGTTGAGCGGGATCCGTGTTGTCTCCACCCGGCGCTCGAGCATCTCTGCGGCGATCACGGTGGAGACCAACAGGTCGCCGCGGTACTTGGGAAAGATCCTGGCTTTGGAGACGCCCCCGACCTGGTGACCGGATCGGCCGACTCGTTGCAGACCGGACGCCACCGAGGTGGGCGACTCGACCTGGAGCACGAGATCCACCGCTCCCATATCGATGCCGAGCTCGAGCGAGGAGGTCGCCACCACTGCCTTCAGCTCTCCACGCTTGAGTGCCTCCTCGATTTCGAGACGTTGCTCCCTCGCCACTGATCCGTGGTGCGCCCTGGCGATCTCGGCCCCGGCGAGGTTGTTGATCTCGGAGCAGATCCTCTCGGCGAGTCTTCGTGAGTTGGCGAAGACGATGGTGCTCCGGTGGGAGAGAATCTGCTCTAAGAGGCGTGGGTAGACGGCGGGCCATATCGACCGGGTGGTGGTCCGTTCGGGATCGAGGGGGTCGACCTCACCGGGCTCATTCATGTCCTCGACGGGCACGATGATCTCGATGTCCATATCGCGATCATGGGGAATGTCGATGATCGTGACCGGTCGCGGTGACCAGTGGTCGTCCTCCATTTCACCGCCGCCGAGAAAGCGCCCGATCGTCTCGAGAGGCCGCTGGGTGGCGGAGAGACCGATACGTTGCGGGGCTGCATCGGTGATCTCCTCGAGTCGCTCCAGGGAGAGGGCGAGATGCGCTCCACGTTTGGTGGACGCGACAGCATGGACCTCGTCGATAATCACCCATCGGACGCTGTGCAGGATCTCACGGGCCGCCGAGGTGAGCATCAGGTAGAGGGACTCCGGGGTGGTGATCAGGATGTCGGGAGGATTCCTGTGCATCCGTCTCCGGTCTTCCTGCGGCGTGTCACCGGTGCGCAGAAAGGTCTCGATCATCGGCATTGTCGGTCCGCCGATACGGCTGGAGGCGTGGCGGATTCCGGCGAGCGGGGCGCGCAAGTTGCGGTCTACATCGTGGGCCAGGGCTTTCAGAGGTGAGACGTAGAGCACACGGCACCGGTCGGCCTTGTCCGGCAGAGGCTCGGTCAGCAGCCGGTCCAGGGTCCAGAGGAAGGCGGCCAGCGTTTTGCCGGAGCCTGTCGGTGCGTGAATTAGCGTGTGATGGCCGTCGGCGATGGCGGGCCAGCCCATCGCCTGGGCCGCGGTCGGCTCATGGAACGAAGCCTCGAACCAGGTGCGGGTTGCCGGGGTGAATGAGCCGAGCGGGTCCACGTCAAGAAGGTATCAGGGGAGAGAGACATATCTTCCCGGTATTCCCACCTAAATGGAATGACAGGCCCGCCCTGCAAGTGATGACTACGGAGAAGTTGGGTTGGCCGGTGTTAGGCCGAAAGCTCGAGCGGCAGATGGTTGATCGCAGCCAGTTCGAGGAACATTGCCACTACCTGGGGGTCGAACTGGGTGCCGGAGTGCTTGCGGATCTCGGTCACGGCGAATTCAACCGGGAGCGCGGGTTGATAGGAGCGAGTCGAGGTCATCGCATCGAAAGCATCGGCCACCAGGATGATCCGGCTCAGAATCGGGATCTCCTCGCCGGTGAGCCCGAAGGGGTAGCCGCGGCCATCGAAACGCTCGTGGTGATAGAGAATCGCTTCGGCAACCTTGGGATCGAGACGGTTGCGGGTCATGGCGAAACCGAGCTCCGGGTGACGATTCATCAGCTCCCGCTCGTTGTCGTCGAGGGGGCCCGGCTTGGCAAGGATGCCGGGATCCAGATGGATCTTGCCCACATCATGGAGCATGCCCGCCATGGCGAGCCGGTCGAGGTCGATGTCGCCCAGGCCGAGGCCGGTGCCCAGGTTCACCGACAGATCCGAGACCCGGTGCACGTGACCATGAAGGTCTTCGATCACGTCCTCCATGACCTCGATCAGGATGTCTCTTGGTAATTCCCTCATTGCAGTGCTAACCACCAGGGCAGTCTCGTCGTCCGTCGCTCGACTATGTATGGGCCGAATGGACTATATCCCTGGGGTCAGCCGGACTAGTCATCGGGGATCGGCACGGGTCGAGTTGGAGTCGGACGATTTCGGTGGTTAGCTCCGATGCTTCACAACTGGTGATCCAACCCATGATTGAGCACGAATACGGCTTCAACACCCGCCAGATCCATGCCGGCCAAGGCCCCGACCCCGAAACCGGGGCCAGAGCGATGCCGATTTATGCCACCACTTCGTTCGTCTTCGAAGATGCCCAGCAGGCGGCCGATCTCTTCGCGCTCCAGACTTACGGAAACATCTACACCAGGATCGGCAATCCGACAACGGCAGCCTTCGAAGAGCGGATGGCCTCACTCGAAGGCGGGCTGGGTGCCGTCGCCACCTCATCGGGGCAGGCCGCCCAGCTCATCGCGCTATTCACGTTGTGTAATGCCGGAGACGAGATCGTCGCTTCCAGGTCTCTCTACGGGGGGACCTACACCCAGTTCGACGTGACTTTGCGTCGGATGGGCATCAATGTCACCTTCGTGGACATCTCGGACACGGCCTCGATCAAAGAAGCGATCACCGACCGAACCAAGGCGGTCTACGGGGAGACGGTGGGCAACCCGGCGGCCGACATCCTCGATATCGAGGCAGTCTCCGCGGTCGCCCACGATCACGGGGTCCCCCTGATCGTCGACAACACCTTTGCCACTCCCTATCTGTGCCGCCCGATCGAGCACGGTGCCGACATCGTGGTCCACTCAGCGACCAAGTTCATCGGGGGTCACGGGGCAGCGATTGCGGGAGTGATCGTCGAATCCGGTCTGTTTCCCTTCGACAACGGCCGCTTCCCTGGCATCACCGAGCCCTCGCCCGCCTATCACGACCTCAGGTTCTGGGAGAACTTCCGCGAGTACGCCTATCTGACCAAGGCGCGGGTCGAGACGCTCCGCGACACCGGGTCTTCAATCTCTCCCTTCAACTCGTTCATCCTCCTGCTGGGGCTGGAGACACTCTCCCTGCGCATGGCGCGACATACCCAGAACGCACGCCAGGTGGCCGAGTTCCTCAACGAGCATCCCGGTGTGGACTGGGTTCGTTATCCGATCTTTGACGACAACCAGTGGACGGCGCTCGCCCAGAGATACCTTCCCGAAGGCCCCGGGGCGGTCTTCACGTTCGGGGTCAAGGGTGGCTTCGACTCGGCAGCCAAGTTCATCGCCGGAGTCGAGCTCGCTTCGCACCTGGCCAATGTCGGAGACGCAAAGACGCTGGTCATCCATCCGGCGAGCACCACACATCAGCAAGTGCCCGTCGAGGAGCGGCGTGCGGCAGGGGTCACCGACGACATGATCCGGATCTCGGTGGGACTCGAGGACATCGAGGACATCCTTTGGGATCTCGGCCAGGCGTTGGAAGGAGCGGGAGCATGACGACGGTGCTCCAGGAGGCCACTGCCCTGGAACGGCTCCAGATCATCCAATCGGCGCGGACCGTGGCCCTGGTCGGGGTCTCGGCCAATCCTCTTCGCTCGTCGAACTTCGTCGCCACCTATCTTGTTCGCACCAACCTCGAGATGTACCCGGTCAATCCGATGTACGAGGAGGTACTCGGTCTCCCCAGCTACCCGAGCCTGGCCGATCTCCCGGTCGTGCCCGACATAGTCGACGTGTTCCGGCGCAGGGAGGAGTTGCCCGGTGTGGTCGAGGAGGCGATCGCCATCGGGGCCAAGGTTGTGTGGTTCCAACTGGGTCTGCGGCACGACGAGGCGGCCGCCACCGCGGCCGCGGCCGGGTTGAGAGTGGTGCAGGATCGGTGCCTGAAGATCGAGCATGCCCGTTTCTCTGGAAAGCTCCATCTCGGGGGCTTCAACACGGGTGTGGTCTCTTCGCGGAGAGCCCGGCCGATCTGAGTCGGCTCACAAGAGATCGGGCACCTGCCCCGGTCGCAGCGGATCAAACGAAGGCTTTGGCCACCTGTAGCGCCTTCTCGGCGTGCTCGCCGGAGGCGTTCAGCCTGGTCTTTTGGGGGTTGAGCCGTCGCACCGCCACCCTTGCCCAATCGGAGGCTGACCCCTTGATCACCTGGTCGGTCTCGGGCGGTCCGTAGACCCATTTGGCGTATCCCGGGCCGATGACCTCGATGCGGATCGGCTCGTAGTCCTCGCCCGCCTCCTTGAAGGCGTGGGGGAGCGTCTTCCAGCCCAGCCAACAGACGTGGCGGATACGCGTGGTGTCCTCGACCTCGAGACCGAGGGTGGCGTAGATGTCGAGACCGTGGGCCCAGGTCTCCATGAGCCGATACGTCGCGAAGGTGCGTGCACTCATATCACCGTCGATCCACTCGATTCGCGAGCCGGCGTCCATGTGGGAAAGCGGCTCCACCACTTTGGCT
Source organism: Acidimicrobiia bacterium (assembly GCA_036396655.1). Taxonomy (GTDB): domain Bacteria; phylum Actinomycetota; class Acidimicrobiia; order Spongiisociales; family ZC4RG35; genus JARDZU01. Next base: position 1,147 of record DASWKK010000128.1, on the reverse strand, counting down.
CTGCCCCCGCGCCACCATTCGATCACGTCCTGGGGCCGCATCGCCCGCCCCTTCTTGATCGCTTCGTTCCGGAGCGGGTTGAGGTTGGGAGCCGTCTGCCACCGTTTGAGTTTGTCACCGCCGGCGATGGTGTCGGCGGCCAATTCCTCGAAGTCTGCGAGATGGGCGATCGTGTCCCGGACAGTCCACGGTTTGGAAGGCGTCACCATGTCCCAGATCTTGATCGGGATCCTCTGAAGGGATTGATCGAGGAACTGCTGCTCGGCTACGAGGTCGGAGAGGATGTCGCGCACAACTCAATGTTAGTCCGGGGTTAGCCCCTAAACCCAGGCGAAAAGGTCGCTACCAGGGTCTTTCGGCGTGTTCCTCGGTCATCGGCTCTGGTAGGTCGAAGTCTCCCGGGGAAGCCACAGTGTCATTGAGACGGTCGATCAGCATGCGGAGGCGGCCGAAGTGTCGCCGGTCGAAGACAAAGGAAACACGGTCGAGATCGAGGGCATCGAGGTCGTCGGTTTCCGCCGGGATGGGCTCTGCCCGCTCCAGGCGCCCCTCGACGATGATGTCGGAGAACTCCTGGTTCAAGCTCTCCAGCACCTCGTCGTCGGGTCCGTGCCGGAGCCGGAGAATCAGCTTTCCCCCGGCGTAACGCTGGGAGTGGTAGTTGGCGTAGAAGTGCCAAATGTGCTCGGCGGCGGCCCGGGCATCGACGGTGTGGAGGAAGATCGACAAATCGGAGTCGGTGATCAAGCCTTTAGCCAGCTGGCGGTCCTTGATGAATTCGATCATCGGCCCCCAATAGTTGGTGCCTTCGGCCTCGAGGAGGACGATTGGGTGAAGATCGCTCTTGCCGGTCTGGACGAGGGTCAACAGCTCGAAGGCCTCATCCAGTGTGCCCCAACCGCCGGGCAACAGCACGAAGGCGTGGGCCTCCTTGACAAAACCCAGTTTCCTGGTGAAGAAATACTTGAAGTTGACAACTCTCTCGGGCGCGATGAAACCATTGGCATCCGACTCGAAGGGGAGTCGGATGTTGACGCCGTAGGAGCGCTCGATGCCTGCTCCTCGGTTGCCGGCCTCCATGATGCCGGGGCCGGCACCGGTGATCACTCCCCAACCGCTGCGGGCCATTGTCGAGGCGAACTCCACG
>DASWKK010000127.1:0-3467 GCA_036396655.1 Acidimicrobiia bacterium | reverse complement strand
GCCCTCGGATTCTTGCGTGGAGCCAGGGTTTTTCGGGTCCACGATGTCATCGCATCCCGGGATGCCCTCCGCATTGCCGCCGCTATCGTGAATTCCCAGCAATGGGACGAATGGTCGCGGGACTAAAGCCCCGGGGTTTCACCTGGGTCATATCGGATCGTCTCGCGGTTTCTGAGCGGGTTGGTGGCTCCGGCTTCCAACACCGGCGGGTGCGACGAGAGGAAGAGATCACCTGGCTCGTGGAGGAGGCGAAGATCAATACTGTCGTCTCGATGCTTCCGGGCAACCAGAACCTACTTGCCTATCGGGAGGCAGGGATCACGACACATTCGGTCCCGATCGGGTTCGAGTTTGACGCCAAAGAGGTGCAGGAGTTCTTCAAGGTCCTGAGCAAGGCGACGTCGAAGAGCAACGCCAAAGTCCTGGTCCATCGAGAGGCGATCGACGACACCGTCGGAGGGTTGCTCGGTGGGTTTCTGGTCGTGTCCGGGTTGGTGAACGACCCGATTCTGGCTCTCGCCGTGATACAGCAGATCCTGGGCAGGGCTCTCGGTCCCGAGGGCCGCTCGTTGATCCCCGCGACCACCGCTTCGTGACCGATCGGATCGAGTTACGAGGCATCGAGGTATTGGCACGCCACGGTGTGCTCGAGCGGGAGAAGGTCGAACCGCAGCTCTTCCGGGTAGATCTGACGGTCTTTCTCAGTCTGGCGGCGGCAGCCCGCTCCGATGACCTGGCGGACACGATCGACTATGGGAGGCTGGCCCAGGCGACGCACGACCTGGTCGAGTCGGAGAGTCATCAGCTGATCGAAACGTTGGCTGAGCGTGTGGCCCAGCTGGTCCTTGCCGAGCCCGGGGTGGAGCGTGTGCTGGTCACCATTCACAAGCCCGACGCCCCGATTCCCCTCCAGTTCGAGGACGTAGCGGTCACGGTCGATCGGCCGCGATGACCAGATACGCCATCGCCCTCGGCTCCAACCTCGGAGACCGGGTCCAACACCTTCGTGCCGCCTTGGTCGAGATCAGTCGGATGGGAGAGATTCAGGGGATTTCGGGCTTGTACGAGACGGCGCCGGTCGGGGGTCCGGCGCAGGACCCATATCTCAACGCGGTCGTGATCGTCGAGTGCCCTCTTCAGCCGGGTCATCTGCTCGATCGGCTCCAGGCAGTCGAGTCGGATCTCGGTCGCGAGAGATCTGTCCGATGGGGACCCCGAACTCTCGACCTCGACATCATCGCGACAGATGGCGACCAGGTGCAGACTCCCGGGTTGGAGATCCCCCACCCACGGGCGACCGAACGGCGCTTCGTGCTCGAGCCCCTTGCCGAGGTGTGGCCCCAGGCGATGGTTGGCGATGGCATGCCGGCGGCGGCTGCGAGGGGTCTCGTCGCGGATCAGGAGGTCGAGCTACTGCTGTTGGACTGGGCCGATGCATCCGCACCCAGCCCCGGCCGCTACTGGGTGGGGGCTCAATTGGTGTTGATCTTCGCCGTCGCGGTGGCGATCGGCATCGACGGCTCGCTTCCCGACTCGGGTCTTGGCGTCACCCGGATCGGGGGTGGGCTGCTACTCGTGCTCGGGATCTCGACGGTGTCGCTGGCTGCTCGGGCTCTGGGCCAGTCATTGACGGCGATGCCTGAGCCGATTCCGGGTGCGGCAATGGTGGACACCGGCGTCTACTCGCGGGCACGTCATCCCATCTATGGGGGAGTCATCATGGTGATGCTTGGCGCATCGCTATTTCTGGCCAGCTCATGGGCGGCCCTGTTGAGCCTCGGGCTCTTTGGGTTCTTCTGGGCGAAGACGACCTATGAGGAGCGAGTGTTGCGTGTTGCCCATCCCGGCTACCGAGCCTATCGCCACCGGGTTCGTCATCGAATGATCCCCTTTGTGATCTGAGCTTGGTCCGCGGCAAGAAGGACAATCGGCCCTACCACCCATCCCCGGATCCGTGCTAGCTTCCACACATGGGAAGCAGCCGCGGCCCACCTTTTGTCCATGACGATCTTCCAGCAACACGTCCAGGACAGGAGGAATGATCTAGATGGCCAAACGGTCGCGAGAGCATCGCCAGGAAATCCCCGGGTATAACGAGAGTCGCCCCACGCGCGGAGAGCGCAAGCAGCAACATCGGGCGGTCAGACACCACACCCACCAGATGCTTCACATGGCCGACGATCCCGACGAGATCGTCGTGCCTGAAGTCAAGGGCGCCGGGGACAATCACGAGACTCCACCTCTCGAGCCGAACGGTGCGACGAAGCGCCGGTTTCGGGTCTGGAAGACCAAGTTCTGGAAACGGCGCGACGAGTACCACACGATGAAGTCCGAGATCGATGCGACATGGCCGGTCATCACCCCGAACCAGCTCGGAGAGGACCACATCTGAGCCGAGCGAAGTCGCCGCCGGACTAGTGCCCTGTCCGGCAGATCGTGCTCGTATTTCAACGGCCCTTGTCCCCCCTGGCAGCGTCCTCGTCCTTGACGAACGGCCCAGTGCGCCTTCGTCCTGCTCCTTGCCAGGAATGACAATTGCTCGCTGAAATAGCAAGCGAATCCACCGGACAGGACACTAGCCGGGCGGCAAATCACTCGGCCAATGACCGGTGGCTACCCTCGCCGCCATGCCGGATGAGGGTGGAAAGTGAACTTGGTGTTGGTTGGTCCGGGAAGGGCAGGCGGTTCCATCGCCATCGCCGCCACTCGGTCCGGTCATCAAATCGTCGGTGTTCTCTCCCGCTCCGCCGACCGGCGGTACGGGCCTGCGCTGAGATGGGAGGAGTTGCCTCCAGCCGACCTGATTCTGATCGCAGTCAGGGACGACGCCATCGAAGAGGTCGCAGACCGGCTGGCCCCCATCTGTGCCTCGATACCCGTGGCCGCCCATGTCTCGGGTTTCACCCCGGTGGCCGCCCTCGAAGCCCTGGCCAGGGTTGGCTTGGCAACCGGTGGCTTTCATCCTCTGCAGACACTCCCGGATGCGGAGCGCGGTGCCGATGCCCTCGCCGGATCCTACGTTGGGATCGGTGGTGCCCCGGCCGCCCGACCCGTCCTCATCGAGCTCGCGTTGTCGCTGGAGATGAAGCCGTTCGCATTGAGCGATGAGGTCCGGGCCCGATATCACGCCGGAGCGGCCGCCGCGTCGAACTTCGTGATCACGGCGCTGGAGACCGCCGGGGATCTGATGGCTGCCGCCGGGATCGAACCGGGTGTGGCGCAACCGCTCGTCGAGCGCGCGATCGCCAATGTCTACGACCCGGGGACAGCCTCGGCTTTGACCGGGCCTATCGCCAGGGGTGACACCACGACCGTCAAGGGCCAGCTGGCGGCGGCGGCCGAGGTGTCATCGGACGTCGGGGACCAGTACCGGCTGATGGCCGAGGCAACAGCGATACGTGCCGGCCGGAGAAACGACAGCGCCAAATGGACCTGACCACCACGTTTGCCGGGACCAGGGAGAAGTA
>DASWKK010000126.1:0-4793 GCA_036396655.1 Acidimicrobiia bacterium | reverse complement strand
CCCATAGCGGAGTCTGAGCGCTGGGGCGCCTTGGTTGACGAGCCCGACCCACATGAGCGGGTTCGAATGGTGGCGAGGATGTCTCGTGAGATGTGGGAAGAGGGGATGGTCGACTTCGAATGGATGACCTACGAAGCCGCGGCCAACGACCCCCGACTTCGCGACATGCTCCAGCAGGCCATCCAACAGAAACGACGCGACACCGAAGCGATCGCCACCGTCTTGGTCCCCGAAGAGATCCGTACGAAGGATGTTTCCTCTTTCGACAAGATCGTCGATCTCATCACGGCCATCGACAGCGCCTATCTCGTCCGCACCTTGGTCAACGACTTCGGTTGGAGTTATGACGACTACGAGACCTGGCTCGCCACGATGCTTGAACGGCTCATTCTCGCTGAAGGCAGGTAGCGACCTCCTCGAGCTGTAGGTGTCTTAGCCCTTGCGGGTTCGGCCAATCTTCGAGCCTCTCACATTATCGGGCCGGGCTGGTAGTCGCGGAGAAAGGTGAGCACGGCTGCGACTCGTCGGTTGACTCGTGAGGTCTGGATCGGCGCCGCGCTGAACATCCTCGCCACCGAGGCTGTCGACGAGGTGGCTGTGGAGCGGTTGGCGGAGCAACTTGGCGTCACCAAGGCAGCTTCTATGGCACTTTCGAGATCGAGCCAGCTGATCACCGCCGCGCTCAGGAATTGGGCGTTGGAAGGACCGCAGACCGCATCGGCAGCCTTCTCTCGATTCCTGACCCTCGTCGTCGACTCCGCGACTTGATCGGATCTGGGGAGATGCGCATCGACCCGATCGATCTTCTACTCGTTTCGTCGCTGGCCCGTCCCGAACTGGCGCCGATACTTCGAGACCATCATCGAGTTTGGCTCGAATACGCCCAGGCCCTATTCCGCCAGCTCGGCGTACCCGAGCCAGAGGCGGCGTTGCGGGGACTCTTGGCGTACGAGTCGTACCTGGGACTCGTCGTCCTCAGCGCCACCAATCCCGACGAGCTGGATGGCGTGCTGGACGGCGGTGCGATCGCCGATCTGTTGGATGTGGTTCGTTGAGGCGGCTTCTACCGTGTTATGCGGTTCTTCTACCGGCCCTTCTACCAGTCTTGGTCGTCTGTGTCGCCCTTGTGTTCGGCTCCTTCTGGTCCCCGAGAGGGGTCGCTGCTCAGAGGACCAGGGTCAGCACCATCACTGCCAGGAAGAGACTCTGTGCCGAGTGGACCGCTATGCCGATCCAGGCGCTCTTGTAGCGCTTGGTCGGGTAGGCCAACACCAGAGCGTCGGCCAGGATGGCGGGCATGGCCCACGGCATGTGCACGTGATAGGCGGCGAACAGAAAGCCGTTGACCACCCAGTCGGCCCGACCGAAAGCTCCGTTCATACGGGGGAGCAGTAGACCACGGAACAAGAGCTCTTCTCCGAGCACGGTGTTGAAGGTCCACAGGACGATCACCAGTCCGTACCACCCCCAAGCGCCGTGGAAGAAAGCCTCCCCAGCGGGTGATGAGAGAAAGGTCCCGAAGTCCCGACCCGCCACCGGTGCGAATGTCGGTATGAATTGCTCGGCGAAGAACAGCACTGCCAGTGGGATCAAGACCAACCAGACACGCCCACCGACTCGGCTGGTGCGTGGGCTCTTCGGTGAGTGAAGCCAGAGTGCGTCGCGTACCACTCGCCATCTCACACTGCCCTGCTCCCGCCGCACCAGCCAGACGACCATCACGAACTGCCAGATGAGTCCTATGGCGAGCAGGATGAGCAGTGCTTGCGCCAGCGAGGAAGGCCCATCGATGATCGAGGCCAGTCTCGGGGCCACCAGCCATGCCAGGATCGCCATCGGAGCAGTTGCCACGGCCCACACTGTCAGGATCCTGCCAATCGCGTATTGGGGGATCTCGACGGCCCGATCGCCATTGATTGTCTGCTGCGACCACCGCTGGCGTATGTCATGTGTCATGTCGTCCTCCTCATGTCTCTGTCGGATAAGGCGAACGTACGAGTGCGCTGCCGGAGTGGCATCCTCCATGGGACGCTTTCCGCCTCTGACCCGGTGACGATTCAGGCTCCTACTTGCGTAGGAGGCGAGCGGAGGAACTGCGAGTTACGTTGCGTGGGTGCAGACCATGGGTGTCTTCCTGAGGCGGTACGGATTCGACCTGGTCCTGGTCGTGGTCATCCTCGATGGGGTGTTCGAGGTGACCAGTGCGGATGCCGAGGTGGGCGTGTCCGTACCCCAATGGGTGATCGTCTCGGGGACGGTCGCCATCGTGCTCCCCCTGTTCGCCCGTCGCCGGTTTCCGTTCATGTCGCCGGCCATGGTCTGGCTCATCGGGGCGGTCTTCTCCTTCGTCGAGGGGAGACTGGCCGTAACGACGTTCGGTGTCTATGTCACCGGTGTCATCGCCGCCTATCTGCTCGGCAATCTCCTTGAACCGGCTCGCGCCCGAACTGGCTTGATCGTCGTGCTGATCGGCGCCTCCGTCGTGGTCTACAACGACCCGTCGAGGGCGGCGTCAGACTTCGTGACGATCCCCTCCACCTTCGCCATCGCCTGGCTCGCCGGGTTCGCGCTCCGGGCCCGGGCTGACCGGATCGATGAGGCAGAGCAACGGGCCATCGCCGCCGAGCGGGACCGCGAGTCCGCCGCCCGGATCGCGGTAGCTGAGGAGCGATCTCGGATCACCCGCGAGCTCCACGACGTCGTGGCGCACGCTGTGAGCGTCATGGTCCTCCAGGTCGGTGCAGTGCGCCACCGGCTCCCCGGCTCGATGCGGGAAGACATGGAAGCCCTCAAGACGGTTGAAGACACCGGGCGGTCAGCCCTCACCGAGATGCGCCGGCTACTTGGGGTGATACACGACGACGACCGACGCGTGGAACTTTCCCCCCAGCCAGGTCTCGACCTACTCGACACCCTGGTCGAGGAGGTCCGGCTCGCCGGTCTCCGCGTGAGGTTGCATCGCCAAGGGGAGCCGACTGTCCTTCCCCGCGCCATCGACTTATCGGCTTATCGGATCGTCCAAGAAGGACTCACCAACTGTCTCAAGCATGCCAGAGCCAGCGTGGCGGACGTCACCGTGCGGCACACGTCGGAGGACCTCGAGATCGAGGTGGTGGACGACGGAGTCGGCCCAACGACGAGCGACGGGCTTGGTCGCGGTATCACCGGCATCCGGGAACGGGTCAAGATCTATGGAGGGGAGATGACAACCGGTCCAGGTCCCAACGGGGGCTTTCGGCTCGATGTTCGATTGCCGATTCGGGGATACCCACGGTGACGATCCGCGTGATAGTCGCCGACGACCAGGCGATGGTCAGAGCCGGCTTTCGCATGCTGTTGGCCGGCGAGCCCGACATCGAGGTCGTCGCCGAAGCCAGCAATGGGCGTGAGGCGGTCGAGCATTCGCTGCGTCTGCGGCCCACAGTCGTGCTGATGGACATTCGCATGCCGGAGCTCGACGGGCTCGAGGCGACCCAACGTATCCTCGCCGCCGACGAGAACGTCCGGGTGCTGGTCCTGACGACTTTCGACCTCGACGAGTACATCTACGAGGCGCTGCGTGCAGGCGCCAGCGGTTTCGTCCTCAAAGACGACCCACCCGAGCAGCTCATCTCTGCAATTAGAACCGTCGCCCGCGGGGATGCACTCCTCTCGCCTGCGGTGACCAAGCGTGTGATCGAACAGTTCACCCAGCGTCCTCGGATCGCCCCGCCGGCGGGGTTCAACGACCTCACCGACCGAGAGATGGACGTATTTCGCCTGACGGCTCGCGGACTCTCCAACGCCGAGATCGGTGAAGAGCTCTTCATCAGCGAGACCACGGTCAAGACGCACATGACCCACATCCTGCAGAAACTTCATCTACGCGACCGGGTCCAAGCGATCGTCCTCGCCTATCAATTTGGGCTTTTCGAAGAAGGGTAGGGAGACCTGCCGGACGACTAAGCGGGTCGTCATCATTGTCACCACCTCTGGGACCGCCGTGATCCGACCAATGCCTCCCAGCCGCATGAAGAGATCGAGTCCGGTCTGCCACCCAGATGGCCCGAAGCTCTAAGGAAGCGGTACCGACTCACGCCCAGGCGTGTCTGCACGCTCGGGGCAGCATGATCGATTAGTCCCCAGTTACGGTGTCTGCAGGCCCGGCCATCGCACATCCATCGCACAAGAGAGTGCGATGGGACGGTCAAGAACGCGAAATGACGCGAACCAAAAACGCTGTCTGGAACGACCCTTTCGGTAGACGTTCGTAAACCCTTTCGAACAACCTTTCGGACCTCGGTCACTCTGAGCGAGCCCGTCCGATGGAGATCTTGCCGGGTGCGTCACGGGGTGGAGCCGGAAACAGATGGCCGGCGGCATCCGCGCGCCTTAGAGCTCCGAGTACCGTGGAGTCTGCGCGGGGGTCCTCGCTCGTCACTGGCCTGGGACTCTGAAAGCTTTCGAAGGAGTTCTCGATGAGCGAGTCAACGAGCGGATCAGACTGGATCTCCGCGGCCGAGTTCCACCGGGCGCGGGGCGTCTCCGACTGGCGTGTCACAGGGACAGGCCCGCAGGCCGTCTTCACCGCGACCTCCCTCTCCCACGCGGCAGACCTCATCGCCCCGGTCGTCGCCGCCGCCGAGCAATTCGGCATTCTGCCCGACGTCGACGTGCGTCCCGAGGGAGTCGTCGTGCGCATCCCGTACCGCAGCCCGGATGGCATCCCCGCGGCCGCCGTGGAGTTCGCGGCGGCCGTGTCCCGGGCAGCCGCCGAGCTGCTGCTGACCCCCGATCCCTCGCTCGCGCAGTCG
>DASWKK010000125.1:0-5961 GCA_036396655.1 Acidimicrobiia bacterium | reverse complement strand
GGCCAGCCGGCGACGACGTTGTCCGGGGGAGAGGCGCAACGGATCAAGCTCGCCTCCGAATTGGGGAAACGCTCCACCGGCAGGACCTTCTATATCCTCGACGAGCCGACCACGGGGTTGCATTTCGAGGACATCCGCAAGCTGCTTCAGGTCCTGCAACGCCTGGTCGACTCGGGCAATACAGTCGTCGTCATCGAGCACAACCTCGATGTCGTCAAGTCGGTCGACCACGTCATCGACCTGGGTCCCGAGGGCGGCACCGCAGGTGGGAGGGTCGTCGCCAAGGGCACTCCCGAAGAGGTGGCGCAGGTAGGCGAGAGCTATACGGGCAAGTTCCTCCGGGAGGTGGTTGGGACTGGCTGATAGATACCCGGCATCCGGCGGAGAAGTGTGAGAATCCGTGGGTGTTCCGAGAGTTGCTGCAGCGTATCGACCTCAAGAAGCTAGCGGCGTTGCCCAGGACCGGTTCCCGTGAGCACCTGGTTGACACGGCGTTCATCGGTCTGCTCTCGGTCGCCCTGTATGCGGTCTTCCCGCCCTTCAGCGACATCCACCGGCTGTGGAGACGGGAAGCCGGGTTAGCGATCGTCGGCGGTCTCGGACCTGGCGAGTTCGAATACCCCCCTGTGGCCGCCCTCTACTTCGAGCCGCTCATCGGCTTGCCCTCCAGCAGGTGGGCCGTCGTCATCAACGGCATCGTGATGGTGGTGGCTGCTGTTGGAGTGACGTCGCTCCTTCTCAAGGCGGCGGAGGGCGAGAATGTCGCTATGGACGCCGTCGACGTTCGGATATGGTCGATGTCACCTGCGCTTCTCGCTTTCCTTCCCATCAACTGGGACGTGGGCGCCGCATATCTCGCCGTTCTGGCCGTCTCAACCCTGTATTCGCGGCAGGTGAACGTATCGGGCACATTGCTGGCCGTCGGCACCTCGCTCAAGGTGTTCCCTGGTGCGCTCGTCCTGCCACTGGTCCCATTGGTCAGGGACTGGGCGAAGCGCTTTCGCTTCGTAGGCAGTGGCGTGGTGGTCCTCGGCGCCTCATACGTGGGTTACATCATGGTTCGTCCGGAGACTTGGAAGGTTCACCTCGAGTTCGCCGGCTCACGGGCGGACTTCGAGTCCACCATCTGGGGGGTGTTCGACTGGCTGGGGGGAATGGCCGATGCCGGCCTGTCGGTGGCGTCGGTCAACCTCTTGTCGGCTCTGTCGGTGGGAGTCGCTCTCGTCGCTCTCACCGTATGGGTGTGGATCACCCGCCCCACGCTCGCGCAGGCGGCGACTCTGGCCTTGATCGCCCTCCTCCTCTTCAACAAGGTCTTCAAGCCGCAGTATGCCCTCTGGGTCCTTCCCTTCCTCGCCTGGACCGGGGCGAAGAGGGCGTCGGTGCGCACTTTCGAGCTCACCGCCATCGTCCATATCGCCGTTACCTACTTTGCCCTCCCTTCGGCGCTGGTCCCACTGGCAGCAGCGGTTCGGGTCGGCACCCTCGGCGTCCTTGCGATGGAGATCCTCGGACGTGCCCGACCTCACCGACGGTCGCATGAATGATGTCGAGCATCCGTGAGCTGGGACGACCTGAGTGATTGGTGGCTGTCTGAGATCGCCGATGACACCGCCTACGGGGAAGTGGTGACACCCTTGCTGATCCAGGTCCTGCGGCCCGTAGCGAGCCACCGATACCTCGACCTCGGATGTGGTGAGGGGCGTGTGATGCGCACCTTGGCCGGGATGGGTGTGACGGCGTGGGGGGTGGACGTCAGTGAACGTCTCGCGGCATTGGCGGGGATGGCCGTGGTGGCCGAGCTGCCCGAGATCCCGATACGTGATGGCGCGTTCGACGGTGTCTGCTCGGTCCTCACCCTCGAACACCTTTCCGACCATGAGGCGTTCTTTGCCGACGCGGCACGTGTCACCAAGAGCGGGGGAGTCCTCGCCATCGTCATCAACCACCCGGTGTGGACTGCACCGGATTCCACCCCGATCACGGACAGCGACGGCGAGGTTCTTTGGCGTCCCGGCGATTATTTCGCAGTGGGCGCCACCGTCCTACCGGTAGGTGAGACGACAGTCACGTTCCATCATCGCTCGCTGTCCACACTGCTCAACGCTGCAGCCGCGGCGGGGTGGTCGCTCCAACACATGGTGGAGCAACCCCATCATGAATACGAGGACCAGACCGGCATCCCACGTCTTCTGGCATGTCGGTGGCGCCTCCTGGAATGAGGGCACCGCGGCGTGCCACCCACCCCCCTTTTTCTTGCCTGTCCCCACCGATAAGTTGAGAGGAACCGAACCAGGAGAGGAAGTGACGAATCATCGGGAGCAAACGGGCCTGCAGCACCGACTTGGAGAGGTCTTGGGCCCGAGCACGCGGATACCCTTTTGGCCATGCTCCCAGCCGGACGCGGCGTGGCCACCAAGGATGACCTCGCGCAAACGCGGAATGTGCTGAAAGGCAACATCACCGCGCTCCGTGACGAGCTGAAGCGCGACGTCACTGCGCTCCGTGACGAGCTGAAGGCCGACATGTCCGAGGTGAGGTCGGAGCTCGCTCTCATGCGCGCGGAGATGTCACACCGGTACGCAACCAAGGACGACCTGTGGGAGCTGAAGAGAGACTTCGACGCCTCGTTCCACGCCTACGTACGTACCTTCACTGCCACCCAGGCAGCAACCGTCGTGGGAGTGTCGGGGATCGTCTTCGGGCTGACACGCTTCCTCTGAGCCAACATGCATCTCTCAGAATGGCCCGGGTAACAGTCCCTTCGCGCTCCTACCCTGGGCATTGATGTTCGAGCGACCCAAGACATCTGAGATCCCCGACCGTCCTGGGGCCTACGGATTTCGGGACCGAAACTGCCGCGCCCTTCATGTAGGTGAAGCCAGGTCCCTGTGGCCTTCCAGGACATAGCCACGTGAATAGAAGAGATGTCTTCACCGCGAGTTCCGTTCCATCTCGAGCTCAGTCTCGTGTGAGCGCACGAGAAAAGGCTCTTGCCGTGGGCGTGGCCGTGGCTACCCGCTTGACATTCTGGTTGGTCACTGGCCGTGTGTTTGAGGACGCATTGATAACGCTGGCTCACGCTCGCAATGCTGCGCTTGGCTTGGGCCTAGTTCACCACGGAGGAGAGGAAGTTGCGGTGCACGGCTTCACTTCCGCGCTGTCGGTCGTGATTCCGTTGGGTGGTGAGTTGATAGCGCCCGACTCGGGGCTCTTGGTCCTGCGATTCGTCTCTTTGATAGCCGCTGCCTTGACGGTTCTTGTCGCCCTCCAGATCGCTGAGGAGCTTGCGCTGGGCCGCACGACTAGGTGGTTCATGGTCGTGTTCCTCGCGTTCAACACAAATCACGTCTTCTATGGGATGGTGGGAATGGAGACGCAGATCGCCGTCCTGGCATTGTTGGCAAGCATTCTGCTGGTCGTTCAGCGCAGATCTGCAGTCATTATCGGTCTCTCTCTGGGTGCCACGTTGCTCGCCCGGCCCGACTTCGTCCTTTGGGCAATCGCGGTGCTCATGGCCGGCCTCTTGACCCATCGAAGGAGAACCGCCACGATCGCGCTTTGGTCAGCCATCACAGTCGCTCCGTGGATCGTGTTCACGACGTTCTATTACGGATCGCCAATACCGAACACCATTGGAGCCAAGTCTGACGTTTGGGGTGGACTGCATCTTCTCATCGGCGGTGATCAGACTGATTTCGGACTCTTCATCGACCAATCAGTCAGGTCCGGCCGGAAGCTCCTCTTGTCCTTCGCCCCCTTCTTTGACAATTCGCAGGTGATCCGGGCGCCGGTGCCCTTCGTCGCCGCGATCACGATGTCGATAATCGTCTTTGTATTCGCCGTTCGCGGAGGAGTTGCTCTTCGAAGTCGAATTGAGTGGTGGCCCGTCTTGGGGTTTGTCGCTGCCTACTCTTTGTATCGGTTATTCGCTCTCCCGGACTATTACTTTGATTGGTACGTACCGCCGTATACGGCCGTCCTCATTGTGTTGGCGGCAAAGGGAATCGACACCACCGAGTCTTTATCTGATGCGTTCAAGACCGGTGTTGCCCTGGTCCTCTCGGTCGCTGTCGCATTACCATTGCCCTGGGTCATCGGACTAGAGAGGAATATCGCTAGCGACATCGACGCCGGTGTCCGGGTCCCGATGGCTCGATACCTCGACTCGGTGGCCAACGGTGACACCGTGGTAGCCGAATCCGCCGGATTCATCGGCTATTACTCGGGGGTGGTGCTCTGGGACTACCCAGGGCTTACGTCGAGGACTTCCAGAGATGCATTGGAAGGTATTCCCAATCCAAGTCTTGAACGTTTGATTGTCGAACTGGAGCCAAACTGGCTGGTGCTCCGACCTTTCGAGCTCGATGATCTGCACGAGGCTTTCCCTGACGCCGCTGCAAGGTATGAATTGATACGACGCTTTGGTCGAGAACCGACTGGGGTCGCCAAGTACGGAAGATTGATCATCTGGAGCATCGACGAGTCGTTCCTGGTCTTGCGTCTGGACCCGGCTACCTGAATTCGGCATGAGACCTGCCCGTCTGGCATGTCGGTGGCGCGCTCCTACCCTGAGCATTGATGTTCGATCGACCGAAGACATCTGAGATCCCCGACCGTCCCGGGGCGTACACATTTCGCGATCGCCACGGTCGGGTCATCTACGTGGGTAAGGCAAAGTCGCTGCGGAGCAGGGTTGCCTCATATTTCGGGGTGGGTTTGCACCCGCGCACCCAAGCCATGGTCGACAACGCCCGGACCGTCGACTGGATCATCACCGAGTCCGAGGTCGCAGCCCTGATGCTCGAGTACTCGCTGATCAAGGAGCACCGCCCCCGCTTCAACATCAAGCTCGTCGACGACAAGTCGTACCCGTTCCTCGCCATCACCCGCTCACACGAGTGGCCGCGTGCCTTGGTGTTGAGGGGGACGAAACGCAAGGGCACGGAGTATTTCGGCCCGTATGCGCATACCTACGCCATACGCAAGACCCTCGACCAGCTGCTCCGCACCTTCCCGATCCGGACCTGTTCCAACGCCATGCTGGAAAGGCAGAAGGCCCAGGGCCGGCCGTGTCTTCTCTATCACATCGAGAAATGCTCGGGCCCCTGCATCGGCGAGGTCAGCACCGAGGACTACCAGCACATGATCGACGGGTTGGCCGCGTTCCTCAGTGGCGACACCGATGCCGTCATCGCCGACCTGCAGACCTCGATGTGGAATGCTTCCGATCGCCGGGAGTTCGAGCTGGCCGCCCGGTACCGGGATCGGATCGAGGACGTCCGCAAGGCGATGCTCCGACAGGAGGTGGTCACCGAGAAGCGCGAGAATTTCGACTTGATCGCATTGCACGGTGACGAGTTGGAGACCGCCTTCCAGATGCTCAACGTCCGCCGAGGGCGCGTAGTCGGGGAGAGGAGCACCATCGTCGACCGGGTGGAGGAGTTGACCGATGCCGAGCTCATGGGTCGGATCCTCCACCAGCTCTACGGCGACTCCGAGCCCCCACGAGAGGTGCTTGTCTCGATCGAGCCCGATGAGATCGAGCTATTGACCGAATGGCTCACCAGCATCCGTGAGAGCAACGTCAGTCTGAGGGTGCCCCGGCGCGGCGCCAAGAGAAGACTGCTGGACACGGCCGCAACCAACGCTGCTGAAGCCTTCGCCCGCCACAGGCTCAGCCGTCAGAAGGACCACAACGCTCGAGCCAAGGCTCTGCACTCACTGCAAGAAGTCCTCGGCCTGCCCGACCCTCCCCTTCGCATCGAGGCATATGACATCTCGACCCTGCAAGGGACCAACACGGTGTCGTCGATGGTGGTGCTCGAGGACGGTCTGCCACGGCGCAACGACTATCGAAGGTTCAAGATTCGATCGGTCGAGGGCCAGGACGACTTCGCCTCGATGGAGGAGACGATCCGCCGACGTTTCAAGGCCTACCTCCGGGAACTGGACAAGCCG
>DASWKK010000124.1:0-21335 GCA_036396655.1 Acidimicrobiia bacterium | reverse complement strand
GTCGCTCCGACTGAAGTCGTCTTTCGGCCAGTTGGTCGCCAGCAGCCGCCCGTCCGGCAAGACCCTGGGTTGACCGGTGTCACCGGTGGTCGGTCCGAGCGGCAACGGCCACGGGTCGTCGATGTCGATCACGGCGAGTCGTGAGCAGCGATCACGCTCGATTGAGACAACAAGTCGTTGATCGTCGAACCACGCCCCCACCGATCCTGCCACCAGACGGCGTGTCGGTCCCCCCGATGCCGAAACCAGGCACACGTAGCCCGAGCTGTTGTAAGCAAGTGTCGTCCCGTCCGGAGACCAGACGGGCGGGGAGTCCTCCCAATAAGCGACGAGACCCCGATCGGTGGTGACCCGGGTGAGCGCGCCGTCTACGACGGTCAGGGCCCAGACGTCGGTTGTCCCTTCGAGGTCCAGCACGAAGGCGACACTCGACCCGTCGGGCGACGCAGACAGATGATGGGGGCGAGCTGTGGCAAAGACCGCTTCCGGTCGCCAGTGTGTCGGCGGCTTGTGGTCAGGGCGGCTCTCGCTGGCCACACCCCCAAATTCGTCAATGCCCAGCCATCCGGGTTTGCTCAAGGTCGGGATACCTCCAGGGAACAGTCCGATCAAGTTAGCCCTGGCGGACGACTTTCTTCACCAGCAATCCACTCAGAGGAACGCGGCCAGAACCCCCATGACATCTTGCCCCAAAGCCTCCAGGTCGTAACCGCCCTCCTGGACCAGCACGGTGGGAAGATCGAGCTCTCGTATCCGTTGGCCAATGGTCACGAATCCGGCGTTTGACACCCGGAGCGGGCTCTCCGGATCGGAGGCACCCGAGTCAACCCCCAGAGAGACGACGAGGGTGCCCGGTTTGAACTCATCTGTCTCCTCGCAGGCGCGATCGAGGACGGCAAGGAATGCCTCGTCCCCACTCCCTGGGGAAAGGGGGTAGTTTCGGTTTGCGCCCGCACCTGGTCCGACACCGGTCTCCTCGGCAAAGCCACACCAATGGGGGAACCAACCCTCTCCCGGGTCGACATGAATCGACAGGTAGAGGACGTCCCCTCTGTCGTAGAAGATCTGCTGGGTGCCGTTGCCGTGGTGGGCATCGATGTCGATTATGGCCACCGGCCCTGCACCCTCCCCTACGAGCCAGTTGGCGGCGATGGCGACGTTGTTCAAGTAGCAGGAGCCGCCGAAGTAGGAGGTCCCGGCGTGATGTCCTGGGGGTCGCACCGGGGCATACACCGCCTTTTCCCCGCTCTGCACCAAGGACGCCGCGGTCAGAGCGCCGTCCACTGCGGCCCTTGCTCCTCGGTAGGTGCCGGGGCCGATGGTGGTGGCGGTGTCCATGCAGTACACCCCGGCCATCGCGGCCCGGCTCTTTGGCTCCCGGGGCGGATAGTGGGCGAAGGCTGCAGGATGCGGGAAGGCGTAAGGAACTACCCGGTCCGACCCGGGTTCGACCGGGTAACCCGCCTCGACCCATGACGCGTATGCGGTTTCGAGATAATCGAGCATGCCGGGCACGTGGACGGCCTCGATCGGTGATCGGTCGTGCTCCTCGGCGGCCACCATGGTGACCTCGGCCCGTTGGAGCGCGTCGCGAAGGATGACGGCTCTGTCGGCTTCTTCGTCACCGTCGAGGCGGATCCCGGCCCACACCAACCAGTTGGCGTCGTGGGCCAGGTAGTCATCCGACCAGACCGCAACGAGCCCCATCAGATCCCTTCCAATGCCATGGTGGTCCGGTCGACGATGAGGTCGATCTCGTCGTCGAGAATCGTGAGGGGAGGCCCGATCAGGAGGTAGTCGCCGTCGGTCCCGTTCACGTTTCCTGTCGACGGGTAGAGGATGATCCCCAGCTCCATGGCCCGATCGATGACTTGCTCCGTGATTCGGGCGCTGCGTGCAAAGGGCGTCTTCGCCTCCCGATCCGCAACCAGCTCTACACAAAGAAGCAGGCCGATCCCGCGTACGTCGCCTACATGACGATGAGCTTCCAGTGACGCAGACAGCTGGTGAAGTAGCCGTGCCCCCTGGGTTCGGGCGCGATCGATCAGACGGAGCTGCTCGATTCGTTTCAGGACGGCGAGACCTACCCGGGCGCCGATCGGGTGATGCGACCAGGTGAACCCGTGGATCAGGCCACCGCTCGAGGCGATCACGTCGTGCACCTCACCGCTCGCTATGGCCAGACCGAGGGGCCAATAACCAGACGAGGCCCCCTTGGCGGCGACCAGGAGGTCGGGTCGGAGACCGAAATGATCCGATGCGAACCACTCACCGGTCCGCCCGAAGCCCGTCATCACCTCGTCGGCCACGATGAGGACACCATGCCTCATACACACCTGTGAGATCTCTTCCCAGTAATTGTCGGGTGGCGTTGCCGCCCCGCTGGTTGCCCCGCCGATCGGCTCGGCGACGAAGGCGGCCACCCGGTCCGGGCCGGTCGAGACGATGGTTTGATCGAGGAGCTCGGCGTGAAACCGTGCACAGTCCTTGGGGTGATCGGGGTTGGGGCACCGATACTCGTTGACCCCGGGAACACGCAGCGTCTGTCCCAGCCAGGGCTCATAGGGACGTCGCAACGGCTCTCGGCCCGAGACGTCGAGCGCGCCCCGGGTGTTGCCGTGATAGGAGTGGGCCCTTGCGATGATGACGGTTCTGTCCTCCTCGCCACGGCCGAGGTGATAGGCCCGTGCCATCTTGAGAGCACTCTCCATGGCTTCGGATCCTCCAGACACAGGGAACACTCGAGGCTGGTGCATGGGGACGATGCGCGCCACGGCGTCGGCGTATGCTTCTACCGCCTCCGTGGTGAACCTGGTGGCATGCACCCAGTCGAGAGACGCTGCCTGCTGGGTCAGAACCGCGGCGACCTCAGGGTCCCCGTGACCGATCCCGACCGCGATCGCCCCTCCGGCGGCATCCAGATACATCCTGCCTGCCGCGTCGGTGACCCACGCACCACTTGCCGAGACCGCGGTCGGCAGGACCCCCATCGCACGCGAGAAGACCGAGCTCACGGTTGCGCCCGTTCCTTGATGGGTGATCCTGCCTTTTTGACTTCGACTGTCTCGCTCATTGGCGCGCAGGACGATACGCCTCCAGGTACCGTCTCGTCGGTGTCAGAGTCAACCTCATCCCGACCCCGCCTCCGCGAGCTGGGCGTGGCGATCGGCAGGTTGGAGACCGGACCTCAGAATGCGATCACCGATGTTCCCGGCGTCCTCGTGGGTCACTGCACGCTGGTCCGGGACAACCCGGTGGTGGTCCGCACCGGTGTCACCATGGTGGTGCCGAGATCTGGCGAGATTTGGACCGATTACGCCTACGCCGGCAGCCATGTCCTCAATGGCAACGGGGAGATGACTGGCCTTATCTGGGTGGCGGAGTCAGGGATGCTCGGTTCACCGATCGGTATCACCAACACCGCTCAAGTGGGTTTGGTGCGCGATTATCTGGTCAAGGAGTCCTACCGGCTGGGAGTCTTCGACGGTTTCCACCTGCCGGTGGTCGGCGAGACCTGGGACGGGTGGCTCAGCACGCCTGAGGCATTCCCATTGACCGACACCGAGGTGAAGACAGCTCTCGGGTCGGCCGCGTCGGGGCCGGTCGCGGAGGGCTCGGTCGGCGGTGGCACCGGGATGATCTGCCATGAGTTCAAGGGAGGTATTGGCACCACCTCGCGCTTGGTCGATGTCGCAGGGGAGCGTTATGCGGTGGGCGTTCTGGTCCAAGCCAACTACGGGGCGCGACACGACCTGCGGGTAGACGGGGTCCCCGTTGGCCGCGAAATCGGATTGGAGGAGGTTCCCTCGGCTTGGGAGGAGCCGCCGAAAGGGGGCTCGATCATCGTGGTCATCGCCACCGACGCCCCGTTGCTTCCCTATCAATGCCGACGTCTGGCGCAGCGGGCGACAGTCGGCCTTGCCCGGGCGGGAGGATACGGTCACGATTCGAGCGGAGACATCTTCCTTGCTTTCGCCACGGGCAACCATCTCGAGGAAGGCGAACGCACCGTTCGTGCGGTGACCACCATCCCCAACGAGGCGATGGATCGTTTGTTCCATGCCGTCGCCGATGCCACTGAAGAGTCGATCATCAATGCGCTGTGCGCCGCCGAGACAATGATCGGGCGGGACTCGAGGACCGCTCATGCCATCCCACTCGACCGACTGGTCGACATCGTCGATC
Organism: Acidimicrobiia bacterium; assembly: GCA_036396655.1. Taxonomy (GTDB): domain Bacteria; phylum Actinomycetota; class Acidimicrobiia; order Spongiisociales; family ZC4RG35; genus JARDZU01. The sequence continues at coordinate 17,150 of DASWKK010000124.1, read as the reverse complement.
GACATCGTGTGGCATAGACGGCTATGAGTGAATTCCGGTGGACCTCGACCGAGGCCGGCGAGAAGGCGGCCGCAAGCGAAAGCGAGCCTTACGTGGTGATGCTGCGTCGGGGCACACTCGAGCTGGGTTACTACGCACCGAGTGGCACAGACCGGCAACGACCACATGAGCAGGACGAGGTGTACGTGGTCGTGTCAGGCACAGGCCGCTTCGTCAACGATGGTGTGGAGTCCCCCTTCGGGCCGGGGGATGCCCTGTTCGTTCCAGCCGGGGTCGAGCATCGGTTCGTGGATTTCAGCGAAGACACCGAGATGTGGGTTGTCTTCTACGGTCCTTCGGGTGGTGAGGTGCGTGACCTCTGAGCCGGCAACCAGCCGGACGACGCCATGAGTCGGTCCTAACCTCCGACTCGATGGCTCACATCCTTGGCTTTGGCGGCTACGTGCCGCAACGGGTCATGACCAACGACGATTGGGCTGCCATCGTCGATACCAGCGATGCCTGGATCACCCAGCGGACCGGGATCAAGCGACGTCGCATCGCCGCGGATGATGAGACTACCCTCACCCTTGCCGGGCACGCGGCAACGATTGCGATCAAAGACGCCGGTCTCACGCCCGACGATATCGACGAGATCATCGTCGCCACCGACACCCCGGAGATGTATACCCCCGACACCGCAGCACTGGTCCAGGATCTGCTCGGGTGCCGCCATGTCCCGACGTATGACCTGGGAGGCTCTGGCTGCGCCGGATTCGTCCAAGCTCTCGATGTGGCTCGCGCTCGGATCGCCTTCGACCCCAAGCTGGTCCTGGTCATCGGTGTCGAACTGATCACCCGTCTCATGGACTGGAAGGACCGTGCTACCGCCGTTCTGTTCGGTGATGGCGCTGGGGCGGTGGTCCTCGGCCCGCTAGCCGGGCGGGCGCGACTGCTCGATGTCGTCTCCGGTACCGATGGTGCGTCTGCCGGGATCCTGACCCTGGGGGCGGGCGGTACCCGGAATCCCTTCAACGAGGCGAGCTTCCTCTCGGGCGACTACCAGAGGATCGTCATGGATGGCCGTCGAGTGTTCACCGAGGCGGTGATCCACATGAGCGACGCTGTCGGCGAGGTTCTCGCTCGAATTGGGAGGACGATGGAAGACGTCGCCCTAGTGATCCCGCATCAGGCCAATCTTCGGATCATCGAAGCGGTTCGGAAGAGGCTTGGCGTGGGAGAGGAGCGGGTGTACGTCAACGTCCACGAGTACGGGAACACCGGCTCGGCCACTGTCCCTTTCGCCATGTGGGAGGGGGTTCAGAGCGGGCGGATCAAGGAGGGTGACCTCGTCGTGCTCACCGCCTTCGGTGCCGGGTTCCACTGGGCGGCCGCCGCGGTCCAGTTCTGAGCGTGGCCCGCCCGCACTTGGGTTTAGGTGGCAGGAGAGCTTGGCTCGCTCAGCGTTCGTCGTCGGGGCGCACGTAGCCTTCCTCATAAGCAAGGGCGGTCAGCTCGTGCCGGCTGGCGACACTGAGCTTGTCGAAGATGTGCGCCATGTGGTTCTCCAGAGTCTTGACGGTGATTCCGAGTCTTTCGGCGCTCTCCCGGTAGGTGTAACCCCTGGCGATCAGGTTCACCACCTCTCGCTCTCGTGGTGTGAGACGGGAGATGGCGGACTCCGAGGAGATCTCTTCGTCGATGTCGAGCAGATAGGCGGCTACGTCCGGTGAGACCGGCCGCGCCCCGACGTAGGTCTGACGGATCAGGTCGGGGAGATCGGCGCCCAGTGTCGTCTTGGTTATGTACCCGTCCACTCCCGCGTCCAGCAGCCGTGCCACATCTTCACGCGACGTTGAGACGGTGAGCGCCATGAACCGCACCTCGGGGAAGTCGCGCCTCACTGCGGGGATCACACTCGCTCCTCCTCCTCCGGGCAGTTTCACATCGAGGAGCACCAGGTCGGGGAGTCGTTCCTTGATCAGTTCGATGGCGCTGTCGACGTTGTCCGCCTCTCCGACGATGTCGAATGAGCTGTCCAGGATTGCCCGGATGCCGGCCCTGACAACGTCGTGATCGTCGACGATGATTATGCGAAGTCGGTCTGTCACTTTCCGACCGTGATCTTGACCTCGGTTCCGGACTCGGGCGCAGTGTCGATTTCGACCAGGCCTCCGACGCTCTCAACTCGCCGAGCCAAGCGTTCGTGGACACGGCTTCTCTGGACGTCGTTTGCGAAGCCCGAGCCGCGGTCTCGTACATGGATGTGGGCGTCACCGTTGGCGAACTCGGAGTAGAGGGTGATGTTCTTCGACCCGGAGTGTTTGGCGGCGTTTGCCATGGCTTCTCGGGCCGCATCAACGGCTGCCGCCAGACTCGGGCTGATCTGAGCGTCGTCCCTGATCACCGCTTCGATCTCGACCCGATGGGTGTCCTCGACCTCGTCGCGGACGGCGAGCAGACTCGCCCGGAAGCTGTCCCGGAATTCGGACCGCCACTCTTCGATGTTCCTCCTCAGCTCCCGCTCTTGGCGACGCGCCAGGTATCTGGATTGGCTCGGATCGTCGGCCCCCATGCGGATGGCATGAAGTGTCTGGAGCACTGAGTCGTGGAGCCGGTCGGCGAGGGCGGCGCGCTCTTGATGGAGGACCAGTGCGGCCTGCTCACGAGCCAACTCATCCTGGGCGGCCTGGCGAGCGAGGTCGTAGTCGCGGAGCTTGTCGAAAGTCCATCCAACGATTGCCCCGACGACGAAGAATATGACGCTGCCGGCCGCTCGTACCGCACCAAGGTCGGCCAACACGTGAACCGCGAACTGCTCCACACCGAGCAAGACGGCTGCAATCAGCGATCCGGGCAGACCACCGAGCAATGCACCGGTGAACACCAGTGAAAGCGGCAAGCCGCCGTGGAAGAGCTCTTCTGCCCCCGACGCCACCGAGGCTGCCCCAATTGCCAGCATCGCCACCGAGTCGAAGCCAAACCACCACCAGCCCGCCATGAACCGGGGACGAACCCGAGCCACGAGCCAGGTGAGCAGTGTCCATACGACCGCCAATCCCACCGAAGCCCAGACGATCCACACCCGAGGTGGTGGGTTGCCGCCGATCATCGTGACCGCAACGAGAATCAGCATCCAGATCAGGCCGAGGACGCGAAACACAACGACCATTCGTCGCAGCGTCGCCTCGAGGGCCCCGCTGCCTCGTTTGGAGAAGCTGGACATGATGCCGGAAACTAGCGGCTCGTTGGGCGGGGTGTTCTTGGCGAGGCCCATAAGGCTGGTGCTGTCTCACAGTCAATCGGGGGACCGCCTGAGGCGGTCCCCCGATGGTCCCCATTGTCGCTTCAAGGAACGGAGTGATGCCCTGAAGTCACCTTGGGGCCGATAATGACCGATGTCGGGGGATGGGTGAATAGGGGTTCTCCCCCAGGTGAGTCGTCGGTCCCCCAAACTTCAACGACCACCGTTAGCCGGTGGTCGTTGATTACAGGGCGCCCGGGCCGTTGGGGCCCATCCGCGAAGCTCTTAGAAGGTCTGACTGACGTAGGGGACGGCGATCATGATGGCGACGAGTGTGGTCAGCCGGATGAGGTCGGGTTTCAGGGCCGCCCGGACCGATACCGCGGCGAGGCCAACCCCGAGCAAGACCATGATCCAGGCTGCCTGCTCGTTCATCGTGGCCACCAAGAGGACCAGGATCGCCGAGGCGAGGCCCAGGATCGCGATCGCCACCCGTGCCGCCTTGCCCATTGGGTGTGCGGCCCAGTCGGAGAGCGTGGTGATGTTGGTAACTGTCATGTCACCGATTACTTCGGCACGCCCTGCCGTTTTCTTTAGGGCCTGCCGGGCCGGTGATTCAATCGCGAAGCGCGGCCAGGGCGGCGTAGTACCCACACATCCCGTGGACACCTGCCCCGGGAGGGGTGGCGGAGGAGCAGAGGAAGAGACCATCCCCGATCTTGTAGGGCGCGGTGGATCCGAGTTGGAACACCTTCTTCAGCCCGAACCCGCCCCCGGCGATATCCCCACGGATGTAATTGGGGTTGTGGGCCTCGAGTTGGGTGGCGTTCATCGTGTGCCGTCCGATGATCAAGTCCCGGAAGCCGGGGGCGAATCGTTCGATCTGGGCCTCGATGGCATTGGTCATGTCGATGTCCGAGCCGGGGGGAACATGGCAGTAGGCCCACGCTGTCTCCTTGCCCACCGGTGCCCTGGTCGGATCGAAGGGCGACTGCTGGGCGACGAGGACGAAGGGACGATCCGGATGGCCTCCAGAATGCACCGTGCCCTCGGACTCGGAAACCTCCTCCCAGCTGCCACCGACGTGGACCGTCCCGGCATCGCGGCTCCACTCGTCACCCCACGGGATAGGCCCGTCGAGCGCCCAATCGACTTTGAACACGGCTGGTCCGGTCCTCCACGCCGACAGACGTCTGCGGTCCCGGGCACCGACGCGGTCTGCGCCGATCCGAATCGCGGTGCGAGGCATGACGTCGAGGAGCACCGTGTGAGCCGGCGGCAGGTCGTCGAGGGAGTTGATCAGACGGCCGGTCTCGATGGTGCCTCCGCGGTCGACGATCAGCTTGGCCAGCGCCTCGGCCACCCGCTGCGATCCGCCGCGAACCATGGGCCAGCCGTAGGCGTGGGCGGCGACGGCGAACAGGAGAGCCACTCCGCCTGTCAGCGGGGAGCCGAAAGGAGCTATGGCGTGGGCGGCCAAACCGGCGAGGACCCCGCGCGCTTCGGCCGATTCGAATCCGGATGCGATCACGGACACGGGGAGCGCCCCTCGGGTGGCCAGCCTCACGAAACTGGTCGGGTTGGCCGGCACCAGGCTCAAGGGTCCGAGAAAGTCCTCCATCACCGCGTCGGCGGAGTCGACCAACGGCGCGATGATTCGCCGGTAGCGCTCCGAATCGGGCCCGAAGCCTGCCGCCGTGGCCTCGACGTCGCGAACCACCACGCCGGCCCTTCCATCTCCCAGTGGGTGGGCCAGGGGAATCGGCGGCTGGACCCAATCCACGTCCAACCCCAGTTCCCGGAAGAAGGGCGAGGCCACTCCGAGGGGGTGGATCGCCGAGCACACGTCGTGGGCAAAGCCAGGAAGGGTCAGTTCCTCGGTTCGGGTGCCCCCGCCGATCTCCTCGGCCTGCTCCACCACAAGCACGCGTCTGGCGTGACGGGAGAGCTCGGCCGCGGCAGAGAGGCCGTTGGGACCGGCTCCGACCACGACTGCGTCATATTCAGCCATCTACGGTGAATTGTGCCTCACCTCCGCTACGAAACGGTGTGGCCAAGACCGATAACCGTCGATCGGCTTGGCGTGGACGCGAATCGAGCCCCCATTTAGGAGCTCGATTCCATCCGCGGGTCGTCGATCTCTAGAGAAGGACCGCCCTCTTGCGGATGTGCAGGAACACGAAGCCGGTCATCAGCAGCGTAAGCCCGACCACCATCGCAAAGGCAGACAGTGCGTAGGCGACGATTCCCAGGCCGAGAGTCGTTGTCAAGGTGGTTGCGTTCATCCATGAGGCCCTCGCCTCATTGGGAACCATCACCTCTTCCCCATTCTCGTCGAGGACGGCTGCGCCGTTCTCATCCACCTGCGGAATCTGACGAGGCATCTGTGCGTAATACAGACCCTCGCTGTTCTCGAGCTGGTGGGTCGTGATGATGTCGGACTGTGCCCACATCGAGAAAGGACCCCTCACCGGGGTCTCCGGGATGACGGCATCGTCGGGGGTGGTCACGTCCTGTGCCACGGCCTGGTCCCATGTGTACCAGGCTCCGAAGATGCCTCCCGCCAGCGATCCGAACCCGACGGCGAGCGCCAGGATCCCGGCTGTGAGAAGTACGAAGGACTTGCGAGGGGTGGTGACCTCTTCGGCTACCAACCTCTCCCTGTCGATGGCGGTCATTGCTGTCTCCTTTTCCTACGGGCCGACTGCCTTATGAGGTGATCCTCCTCACTGACAGCGCATGGAGCGAGGGGCAAACGACCCAAGCCACGGGGGCCGGAAGACCCTGACCCGGTGGGAGTGCCCGGTTTGCTCAGGTCCGTTCGATCAGACGCACCCGCCCTGGTCGTCGGCGCCTCTGCCGCACAGCGAGGTGATCTCGACCGTACGGAGCGAGAACTCCCCGTTGGTCGGCTCACCAAAGACATGAACCCGCAGCCCTCTGACGGCATCGTCTCCGAGTCCGATCACGTCGTAGGTGACCTCACCGAGGTCTCCTGTCGACGGGGCCACCGTCACCACCAGGTCCGACTTGGGTTCGTCGGAGGCCAGGCTCTCGGCGACGATCAAACCGAGGTCGAGCATGGTGTCGGCGGCCGGCCTTCCGCTGAGGTTGTCGATGATCGCGGCGGTGGCGTCGGTGGTCTCTCCCAGGTAGCCGACGAACCGCAGGTTGACCCAACCCCTGGTGCCGTCGTACTCGACCCCAATCCACATCGACCCGGGAAGCTCACGGGTCTCACCAACAGCAGTCAGGTCGGCGTGGAGAGGTGGGATGCCGGCGAGAATGTCCTGGTCGGCCCCTGGTGCCGACCTGAGATTGAGCACGTCGTCGTGAGCGACCCCGATCACAGCAAGGGTGTCTCCCGCGGCCGGACCGAAGTCGATCGGCTCTCCGGGGATACCCGATGACCCCGTCGTGGTCGTGCTACCGGTGGTGGTCGTGGTGGTGGTCGGGCCCTGGGTGGTGGTGGTCGTTGGCTGCGTGGTGGAGCTCGTACTGGTGGCGATGGTCGTGCTTGTCGGCGTCGTGGTGGTAGCCGTCTCTCCATCTGACCCGCAGGCGACGAGCGCCAGCATCAACGCGACCAAAAAAACCCATGACGGGCTCTGTTTCAACTTGCTCTCCTTGTCGCCAGTTCAACGAAATCTGCCGAGGTTTGGTTCCTGACCACAGTCTCCCTTGAAGTCGGGTCGGCGCTTCTCCATACGTGGTCGGCCCGACCCACCAGGGACCAAGCCTCTGGCGATCGCCCCGGTGGGCACCAACGAGAAGGACTCTATATCCGGCCTAATAGGGAGATCACCCGATGTGTGAACTCACCCCTTAGCCGTACGTTCGCATCGAGCAATCTCCAAGGGGGTTCACGAATGAGACGAGACGACGAAACACGGCCTAGAACGATGATTTGGGAGTCGATGGCAGTGCCGATGGTGCGCTTCCAGGCTTTGGAGCAGATGGCCCGCTCCGCCCGGAGCCGGCGCCCCGGACGTCTTTCACGTAAAGGCAATGGGCGAGGGCGTCTCACCCGGGGGCGATGAGGGGAGGTCGAGGTTGATCACCCAGGTCCTTGGGTTGAGTGCGACGCTGCTCGCGGCCGTCTTTCTCTTCCCTCAGATCGCGAGCCTGATCTGGGAAAGGGACACCAGGGGAGTCTCCATGACCTGGGCGATCTTCGGAGTCGTCACCAACGCAGCCTGGGTGGCTTATCTGCTTCAGGAAGGGCTGTGGCTGCCCTCCTTCGCGCCAGCGACAGCGGTCGTCACCTACGGCTTGCTTGCGGTCGTCCTCGCCCAGTTGGGGGCACGCCACAGGTGGGGCTGGGGCCTGGGCTACTCCGCTGCCCTGGCCCTGGTGGGTCTCTTGGGGGGGACGCCAGCGCTCGGCGCCGTGCTCGTGGTCACGCCGGCCATTCAACTGGCTCCGGAGATCGCAGCCGTCTACCGGCACCCGTATCCCCGGGGGGTCTCTCCGTCCACGTGGGGTCTCGGGGCGGCGGAGGCAGTGTGCTGGGGAGGGTATGGCCTCTTGGTCGGCGATCTCGCCCTCGTCGGCTACGGGTTGGTCACCTCGGCAGGCTCGACCCTCATCCTCGCTCGTCGGTGGACCACCAGGACGCCACGTCAGGTGCCGCGACCGAGATCTGCCACGTCGACCAGACCTTCCTTGATTGCCGTCGCGGCCGCCTCCCCACGGTTGGCCGCGGTGAGCTTCCGGAGGATGTTGGATACATGAACGCTGGCCGTCTTCTCGCTTATGAACAGCGCGTCGGCGATCTGGCGATTCGTCGCTCCCCTCGTCAGGCGGCTGAGCACCTCCCGCTCGCGCGCGGTGAGCCCGTATCGATCTGGGCCAGGACGATCCCCGACGTCGATGCGGGCCCTACGGGCCAGGGCGCGGACCTCATCGTGGAGGAGCCGCGCACCAACACCGGACAGGTAGTCCGACAAGTCCCTGACCGCGGACTCGACCGTGATGCGGTCGACTCCGGAGGAGAGGGACTCCTCCGCCCAGCGGAACTGACAGTAGGCGGCCCGAATTGGCATCGACAGGCCCAGCCAGCGCTCCCGGGCATGGTGCCAGGCGTCGGGGTCGGGCCGACCATGGAGACGGGAGCGTTCGGCGTCGCATTGCGCGGCTAGGCAACCCACCAGGCGGCGCCAACCATTCTCAGGCCCCGATAGGGCCAGCTGCTCGGCGAGCCGTGCGTAGAGACGATCCCCTTTCTGGATAGCCTCGGTCAGCTCCAGGTCTTCCCCCCTGATGCCGGCGGCCCGAGCCACGTCTGCGGCGGCGCGAAGGCCGACGGCGATGCCTTGGCTGACGTAGACCGGCTTGTCCAGATTCGGGTACCGCTGGAGTACCTCGTCTATCAGCTCCATCGCCCGAGTCGGGTCTCGCTGGGCAAGGGCGATGTCTGCCTGATTGACCAGGTTGAGCACACGTCCGGTGACGTCGGGACCGAGATATCCGACCAAGAGCGTGGCCTGTGCCTCAACCAGCGCCTGCGCTTCCTCCAAGCGACCTTTCCCGATGAGGAGCTCCGGCACACCGAGCCTTTCTGCCATGGTCGGGTAAGCCAGCTTGGCTGCGGCGACCATTGCCTCCGCCTCGTCCCAACGCCCCAGCATTTGGAGTGCGTCGGCCGTGTCGACCATGTGGTCGGCGATCCAGTGGGGCTGTGTGATGCGGAGCGCGGCCATGGTCGCCTCGGCGTTGTCGACGAAGTCCGACATGCGTCCACCGAAGTAGCGATTGGCCTGCATGTTCCAGAGGCTCCGAGCCTGCTCGTGTGCATTCCCGGTGTTCCTGGCCAGCACCAAGGCCTCTCCGATCGTGGCCAGGCCGCGGTCGAGGTCCTCGAGCACGCAAATCGTCTCGCCGAGGGTGTTCCGCGCTCTGATCTCGGCTTCCACTGCGCCTGTGGCCCCGGCGACTTCGATCGCTTCGCTGCTCAGGTCGTGCGCCTCGTGATAGCGATTCTCGAATTGGTGGATCAGCGCCAGCCCGGAGAGGACTTCGGCGCGCTCGGGTGATGGAGGCGAGGACGGGATCAAGGCGACAGACCTCTCCTGGAGGGCGAGGGCTTCGTTCAGGTCGTCGGTGTTCCGAACGTATCGGGCGAGGCGGTGGTAGACGAGACCCGCCGTGATCGGGTCGCTCGCCTCGTCGACCTCGTCGAGGACCTGACGGGCGATGTCACAGGCGAGCTGGCCTTCCCCGGCCAGGAAAGCGGTCTCAGCGAGACGTCGCATGAGATCGCCGCGACGAAGTCCCGTGTCGGTCTCGGGGTCCTCCGCTGCGTACCAGAGATCCAACGCGGACTGGTAGCCGGCGAGCGCCTCGGCAAATGCGAACTGGGCTTCGGCAGCCTCACCGGCAGCGATCCAGTAGGTCAAGGCCTCGTTCACTCGTCCGGCTTCGGCGCTGTGAGTGGCCAACTCCTCGGGGCGCATCGGGCTCTGGTCCGCGAGGGCGTCCGCGTATGCCGCGTGGTACTCCCTGCGCTCGGCTGGGAGGAGGTCCTCGTGGAGCGCCTCGGCGAGGAGGGCGTGGCGGAAGCGACACCCGCGGTCGTCTACAACGAGCAGCTGCTCCTGGATCGCGGAGCGGAGAAGTAACCGGGTCTCCTCGATATCGACCGCGGCAACCCGGCTGAGTAGGGCCTCGTCGATTCCAGTGCCTCCGGCCGAGGCGATTCGCAGCAAGCGCAACAGGTCGGGGGTCAGCCCATGGGTGCGCCGCAACAGGAGGTCTCTCATTCGGCCCGGTGGACCTCCCGCGTCGGGTCCTGCTGCTGCCAGCTCCTCGAGGAAGAAGGGGTTCCCATCGGCCCGCTCCACCAACCGGATGGCCTGGTCCCGAGTGATCTCCGATCCTACGAGCAATCGAGCGACAAGCTGCAGCCCCTCTTCCGCCGTAAGGGGCTCGAGGTCGACACGTGTCACTGCGGCGCGACGCATCCATTCGACCAGGGTGGGGCGAAGTGGATGGTCGGTGGGCAGGTCGTCGGTCCGGAACGAGACCACCAGCATGATCCGCTGGTTACGAAGCTGGCTGAGCACGAAGTCGAGGAGGTCGCGTGTCGAGCGGTCGGCCCAATGTCCGTCTTCGACGACGACGATCAACGGCGCCGCGGCCGCCAACTGCTCCAGGAACTCGATCACCCCCTGGAAGAGATGAGCGCGGGTTCTCGCCCCGCCTGTCGACTTGTGTCGATCTCCTGGTGCGAAGACGGCGAGGGCAGGTGACAACGACGACCTCGTGTCCTCGTCGAGGGAGCGCATCATCTCGATGAGCGGAAGATACGGCACACCACGCTCGCCCAGAGGCAAGCACCCGCCCCAGAGAACGCGTTCGGTGCAGCCGCCCACGAACTCGGAGAGAAGACGAGTCTTACCGATGCCGGCGTCACCGCCAAGCAGGATGACTGAGGGGCGTCCCGACCGAGCCGCCTCGAGACACTGGTGTAGTGTCGCCACCTCCTCGTCGCGTCCCAGCAGGTCACCCGACGACGTGCCAAGGACGCCAGATCGGTCCTTCTCCGACATGACTCTCGCCAGGGATCCTACGTCCCCGGTCCGGGACGTCTGACACCGGCCCGGCAATCTCCGTCCCCCAAATGGGGCATTGTCCCGATGCGTGAGACGACCCCTTATCCGTACGTTCGCCAAAGTCCGATCGAACAAGGGGGACCGATGAATCGCACGACCATTTACTGTCCGCGTTGTCACCACGACGACAACGACCTCCTGGGCCTGCCTCGCGACGAGGCGACTGGCTTCGTTGTTGGCCACCGGGTGCACTGCCGATCCTGCGAGAACGTGTGGGTGGATCTCAGGGCACAGTCATGATCGGGAAGCTGTCCGCTCTCATCACCATCTCCACTCGTGCTCGACGTTTTCGTTCGCTTCTCGACGGCGGACTGACCACCAGGCCGAGGGCAACGGGACTCCTGACCTCAGTCTCCCTTGAAGTCGGGCTGGCGCTTCTCCATGAATGCCGAAACTGCCTCCATCAAGTCGTTCGAAATGAGGTACGAGGCGTTCCACTGCGCAACGAAGTCGAGGGCGGCTTCCACGGTCCTGCCGTCGTTGGCGGCGAGGACCCTCTTCACTCCCCGGGTAACCAGCGGCGAGTTGGATGCGATCTCGTCTGCAATCTGTCGCGCCAACGTCAACAACCTCTCATGATCCGAAGCAACTTCGTTGACCAACCCGATACGTCGGGCCTGCTCGGCATCGACGTCCTTCCCGGTGAAGGCGAGCTCGGCGGCGACTCCCGAGCCGACAATCGCCGGCAGGCGTTGCAACGAGCCGGTGTCGGCGACAAGGCCCATCCTTGTCTCCCGGATCGAGAAGATGGCATCGTCAGATGCGAGGCGAAGGTCGCAAGCCGTGATCAGGTCCATTCCTGCTCCCAAGCAATAGCCTTGAATGGCTGCGATCACCGGTTTGGGCGAATCGGCAAAGCAGCTCGCGGTCAGTTGCATCCTTCTGATGGTCTGATACAGCTTCATGTTGGCGGCCGCGGCAGAGCCGGAAGCCGGGTGCATCGAGCCCAGGAGGGCGATGTCGATCCCGACTGTGAACGAGGGCCCTCGGCCGGCGAGGATGATCGTGCGGACCGTCTCGTCGGCATCTAGCTCGGCCATTGCCATGGGGATGTCCTCCCACATGTCAGCCGACATCGCGTTGCGTTTGTCGGGACGGTTCAGCCACAGCGTGGCCACATGGCTGTCCCGCTCCACTTCGACATGCTGATATCCCATTGGGTCAGGTTACGTGTCGCCGGCTTCGTAACCGGGACGGTCAGGGCTCATGTGCGGACCTCGTGATCCCAAGAACGGGTCAGGTGTCCGCGGACCGCCAGGCTTCCCGCAGCTTCACCCTGGTTCCGAATCGGAGGAGGCCCCCAGCGTAGATTCTGCCGGCAACGAGGACCAGCCCGAAAATCGCCGCCACCGTCAGTACCACCGCCGCACCGTATTGCCACGCCGGAATCGCTTCCAGGGCGGCCCGGACCGGGACCACGAACGGTGCGGTCAATGGCACGAAGGTCCCTATCAACGCGGGCAGACCGTCGGGGTCGCCGAGAGCGGCGATAGAGACGAAGAAGCCCACCACCGCGATCATCGACATCGGAAAAGCCACGTTCTGAGCGTCTTCCATCCGGCTGACGAGTGACCCGGCTGCCCCGAACATCACTGCGAACAACAGGAAGCCCAGCACGAACCAAACCACCAGATTCGCCACGGTCGCGAAATTCAGGCTGGGAAGCTCGAAGGTGCCGGTCACACGGAGAGCGATGACTGCAACTGCGATGGTGCCCGCAAACTGCGTGATCGCCAGGAGCCCGATCCCGACGATCTTCCCGGCGAGTAGTTGCCAGGGCTTGACACTGGACAGAAGGACCTCGACCACCCGGTTGGACTTCTCTTCGGTGACACCGGACAAGATCCAGTTTCCATAGAGCAGGACTGCCATATATAGGAGCAGCAGCCCGGCGTAGGCAACGGCGCCCTGGCTCCCGTCGTCGGCGTCCTGACCGGAGAGAGTGGTTGTCTCCAGCGGATCGGAGGTCATCACCTCGATCACGTCGGTCGCGGCTTGACCCGACTCAGACACGATCATTTCCAGCTCCACCGATGCCGCCCCCCGTTGCAGCAGGCTGAGCACGGCCGACTCCCCGAATCCTCCGACGCTCTCGACGATGACGCTCGCACCGTCCACGAGCACTGCGTCGAGCTCGCCCTCGGACAGGGCCGCCTCGGCTTCAGTTCGATCGTTGAAGTGCTCGATCTCAAATGCGACCGATGGCTCGGCGTCAGGCTCGTCGAGTGCATTGCCCAGGAGCTCGGCCGAGCGGACGATCGCATCGTTGTCCTCGCCAACGCTGCCCACGGTGAACTCGTCGGTGTCTCCGCCAATCAGACCCGGGACCACCACCAGGGCCAGGACTATCAGGAAGGTGAACACAGTGGTGAGGAGATAGGCCCTTGACCGCCCTCTCTCTTTCACCTCCCGCCGTGCAACCTGCCACATGATGGCAATTGAGCTCATGTCACGACCTCACGGAAGAGGTCGGAGAGCGACGGCGTCGTATACGAGAAGTGTCGAAGACGTCCGATGTCCTGGGCCTTGGCGACGAACCCCCTGACGTCGGTTGCCGCATCGATGATCATCGTGTGTCGGGCGCCGTCGGAGCGGACTGCCCGGACGCCGTCGAGGGTGTCGATCAAGGTGTCGACGTCACCGTCCAATTCCAATTCCAGATGGCGGATCGGAGCGGCGTCCTTGAGCCTGCGAACGTTTCCTTCGAGGACGATGCCCCCCATGTTGATGATGGCCACCTCCTCGCAAAGATCCTCGACCAGGTCGAGCTGATGGGAGGAGAAAACGACGGCTTTGCCCATCGCGGTCTGTTCCCTGAGTATGTCCGACATCGTCTCGGAGGCGATGGGATCGAGGCCACTGAAGGGCTCGTCCAGGACGAGCAGCTCGGGGTCGTGGACGAGGGCCGCCGCCAGTTGGACCCTCTGTTGATTTCCGTGCGAGAGCGCCTCGACCGGGTCGGTACGCCGTTCGGCCAGACCGAACCGGTCCAACCAGGAATCGGCAGAAACCGACGCCTCCCGGGCCGACATCCCCCGCAGACGACCCAGATAGGCGAGATGGTCGTGCGATCTCATCTTCGGATAGAGCCCTCGCTGCTCCGGCATGTAACCGAAGCGACGACGCTGCTCGGTCGTCACCGGTTGCCGGTCCCAGGTCACCGTGCCCTCGTCGGGGGTCACCAGGCCGAAGATCGTCCGCATCGCAGTGGTCTTGCCTGCCCCGTTGGGCCCTAGAAAGCCCAGCATCCGGCCCGGCTCGACCGCGAAGCTGCACCCGGCCAGGGCGACAACATCGCCGTAGCGTTTATGGAGATTGGTCAGCTCGAGCACGGTGCCCGAGGATAGGTGGAGGGGTCAGGATCGGCGACATCGGACCTCGGTAGCATCGCGCGGAAATGCGATTACTGGAACGTGATGAGGTCCTGAAGCACCTGGACGACCTTCTGGTGGCCGCCCGCGGGGGAGCCGGGCGTGCTGTCCTGGTTCGGGGCGAAGCGGGAATCGGGAAGACGTCGGCCGTGCGCGCGTTTACCGACACCCACCTCGATGACGCCCATGTGCTTCAAGGCGGATGCGACGATCTTCTCACGGCCCGCCCCTTGGGCCCGATCTGGGACATGGCTATGGACGAGCCGGCCCTCGAGGAGGCGTTGCGCGGTCAGAACCGATACGAAGCGTTTGCCCTCGTGCTCGAGCTCATGGCCAGAGGGCTCCGACCGACCATCGTGGTGATCGAGGACATCCATTGGGCCGACGAGGCCACACTCGATCTGGTCAAGTTTCTAGGTCGGCGGATCGACCGGACGCACGGGCTCCTGGTCCTGACATATCGAGATGGGGAGGTACCCGGGGACCGCCCACTTCGCGTGGCCCTCGGCGATGTCGCCTCTTCGGCGCTGGAGCGCATCCAGCTGAATCCGCTCTCGCGGGCCGCCGTCGCCGAGTTGGCTGGGGGCGGGCAAGGCTCATCGGAGGACCTATGGGACATCTCGGGAGGCAACCCATTCTTCCTCACCGAGCTCCTGGCCGCGGGAGGCGACTCGGTCCCGGTCTCCGTGCGGGAGGCGGTACTGGCCAAGGTCGCCCGCCTCAGCCCCGAGACCAGGGCCGTGGTCGACCTGGTGTCGGTGGTACCGAGCCGTGCCGAGCTCGAACTGGTCACCACGGTGCTCGGTCCCAGCCAGGCGGCACTGGCGGAGGCCGAGGGGGCTGGAGTGCTGCAACTCGAAGACAATGCCGTGGCGTTCAGGCACGAGCTGGCCCGGCGTTCGGTGGAGGCCGATCTGACCGAGATGGTCAGGCGCCAGCTCAACCTGCAGGTGCTCCGGGCGGTGCAGGATCTCGGATACGACCCTGCGCGGGCTGCTCACCATGCCCGGCTCGGCGGTGATATCGACTCGTTGGTCCTTTTGGCCCCTTTGGCCGCGCGTCGTGCGGCCGAGCTGGAGAGTCACAGCGAGGCCGTGGCCCATCTCCGCGCCCTGGAGCCACATCTCGACCGCCTCGACGCCGAGATGTGCGCGGACCACTACGACCTGTGGGCCTGGGAGGAATACCTGGTCAACGAAGTCTTGCGCGCCGAGGATGCAATCGAAAGCGGAATCGCGTTCCGGCGCCGACTCGGGGACCCGGCAAAGCTGGGCAGCTCCTTACTGATCGCCAGCCGCATCGCCTGGGTTCGAAACCGTCGTGCCTCGGCGATCGAACTGGCGAACGAGGCGGCCGCGGTGCTCGAGCCCGTTGGCGGACACGATCTGGCGGTCGCATACTCCGCTATCTCGCAGTTGGCGATGTTGGCCAGCGACGAGAAGGGCACCATCGAGTTCGGGGAGAAGGCCCTGGCCGTTGCGGGTGAAGGACCGAGTGAGGCTCGGGCTCACGCCCTCAACAACATGGGGGCGGTGAGGATGGCAATCGGATACCCGGAGGGTCTCGAGCAACTCGAGGAGAGCTTCGCCATGTCCGACCTGCTCGGCTTCTCTCATGATCAGATCCGCGCTGCGGTCAACATCGGTTGGTCTGCCCTCTACTTCAGGGATCTCGACACCGCAGAGCGCTGGGTGGTTACCGCCCACGAGCTGGCGTTGGATAGGGAGATTCCTAGTTTCGAGGCATACGCAATGGTTGCCCTCGGCCTGATCGCCGAGATGCGGGGTAACTGGCCGGAGGCGGAGGTCAACGCCACGTGGGTCTTGGAGAGCACGGGTCAACTCGCCACGGGGAGGATGGTGGCGTACTCGCTGCTGGGGCGTCTCCAGGCCCGGACGGGACATCCGAAGGCAAAGGCCAATCTCATGGAGGGTTGGGAGCTGGCGGTCCAAACGGGTGAGGTCCAACGCACCGCCCCTGCGGGCTCGTCCCTCGCCGAATTCGCCTGGCTGGGTGGGACCCTCGACCGGGGCATCTTCCCCCGGCTGCGCGAGGTCCTAGCCGAAACCCAGGAGCTGGAGCCGACGTGGAGGGGAGGTGAGTTGGCCTTCTGGCTGTATCTCATCGGAGAGATCGACGAGGTCCCAGAAGCATCCGCCGACCCCTATCGGCTCGCCGCCCGGGGGGACTGGGAGAAGGCAGCCGTTTCCTGGGAGCATCGCGGGATTCCCTATGACCGCGCGGTGGCCCTCAGTCTCGGGTCGGATGAGTCGAAGATCGAGGCGCTATCAGTCTTCGACCAGCTAGGGGCCACTCCCTTGGCGGCGCGGCTGCGCACCGAGCTGACAGCAGCCGGTGTGAGCGGCGTGCCGCGCGGTCCGATCCGGGCCACACGGGAGAACCCGTTCGGCCTCACCCCGCGCCAAATGGACGTGCTCCGGCACATGGCCGAGAGCATGACCAATGCCGAGATCGCCGATCAGCTGTTCGTGTCCAACCGAACAGTGGACCATCACGTGTCGGCCATCCTCGGAAAACTGGGGGCAGGCACCCGCGCTGAGGCGGTGGCCGCTGCCGAACAGGCCGAGATTCTGGGTAGGTAGGGGCGAATCAGATATAGGCAGCGATTTGCTTCTCATCTAGGCACCGCCACCGATTCGTCTCCAGGGGTCTTGTCATATCTTCGCCATAAGCCGACAAGGCCCGTGACGAAGGAGCAGACAATGATGTACCCAAGCCTCGAATTCACCCAGGCAGTCATCGCCGACCGTGAACGAGAGCTGCAGAGGATGAGAACCGTCCGCAAGGCCCGGCAGGCCCGGAGCGAGAGCGTGAAGGCCGCCGGTGGCCGCTGGCGACGGACCCGACACCGCAAACCACTCGAAGCCTGACCGACCACCACCAATCGTTCTGGCGCGGAGATGTGACCCCGAAGGGTCACAT
>DASWKK010000123.1:0-22076 GCA_036396655.1 Acidimicrobiia bacterium | reverse complement strand
CGGCTTCATCGGCCCGGGAGCGCTATCCGCAAGAGAGAAGGGGCTGAACCTATGACCGACCGAATCCTCATCAGCGGCGGGATCGTCCTGACCCAGGACCCTGACCTCGGCGAGATGGCGAATGCGGACGTCCTTATCGAGGACGACAGGATCGCCGCGATCGGCAGGGACCTGCCTGCCGATGATGCTCGAGTAATCGATGCGACGGGTGACATCGTCATCCCGGGCTTCATCGACACCCATCGGCATACGTGGGAGACGTGCATTCGGACTTGCGCCCCCGACTTTGCCCTCATCACATACTTCAGCGCCATCCTGGACAAGTTCGCCCCGCACTACCGGCCAGAGGACGTCCACTCGGCGACACATTGGGGTGCGCTCGAGTGCATAAACGCCGGAATCACGACGCTGGTCGACTGGGCCCACATCATGAACACGCCCGAGCATGCCGACGCCTCGGTCGCTGCTCTCCAGGAGTCGGGCATCAGATCGGTCTTCGCCTACGGCTTTCCGAACACCTCGCTGGTGGACTGGTGGTTCGGCCCCGACTACACCGGCAGTGTCCTGACGTCAGACGGTGACGACGCACGTCGCGTGCGGTCGCAGTACTTCAGCTCGGACGAGGGCCGGATCACCATGGGCCTGGCCACGCGAGGGCCAGGGTTCTGTAAACCCGATGTGGTGCGTCACGATTGGGAGCTGGCCAAGGAGCTCGGCATCGACATCACGGTTCACGTGGCCATGGACCGGTTCGGCTACACCAAAGGCCAGATCACCGCACTGGGCGACATGGATCTGCTCTACCCGGGCACGACGTATGTCCACGCCTCGCACTTCTCCGACGAGGAGTGGCAGCTCGTCGCCGATTCGGGGGGGAACGTCAGCTTCGCCCCCCAGATCGAGATCCAGATGGGTCACGGGTGGGCGCCGGCGGTCACCGCGGTCGAATACAACGTCCCGATCGGGCTCTCCTCGGACGTGGCCACGACCGCATCGGCCGACCAGTTCACCCAGATGCACGCCGTCTTCGGTTCCGAGCGGGGGCGCAAGCACCAGGAGTCCTGGGAGAACGACCTCGATGGCCTGGAGGCCTCGCCCGGTCTGATCACCTCACGTGACGCCCTGTCGTGGGCCACGATCGGTGGAGCCGAGGTGGCAGGGATCGCCGACCGCACCGGGTCGCTGACACCGGGGAAGAAGGCCGACGTGGTGATCATCGACGGGTCGGCGGTGAACGTGGCGCCGATCATCGACCCGGTGGGCGCGGTCGTCTGTGCTGCGGACATCTCCAATGTGAAGACCGTCCTCGTCGACGGTGAGATCCTCAAGGAGGACTTCAGGCTCAAGGCTTCGCTCGATGCGCCCCGCCGGGCGGTGGAGGCGTCGCGTGACTATCTGCTCGAGATGTTCGGCGATCCGGAGCCGGGCTGGATGGCAGTCGGCCGCTGAGGGCTCTGGCCCATCGAATACTGTCGGTCGTATGCCGCAGTTCGATGACGCTTCGGTCGACGTCGAGATCGCCTCGGCTCTTGCCCGCGGAAGCGAAGACGACTGGGACTCACTTTGGGACGCCGTCGACGACTTGGCCAACGAGACCAAGTTCGCCACCTGGACCGGAGCCGACATCGTCGGGACCACCATCGTCGACGGCGAAGAGCGCCCGGTCCACCACATGCCGTATCCGGTGTACGCCGAGTCCGTCGAGCGTGTGCGGGAGCGTCTCGGCGCACTCGGCCTCATGGTCCCATTCGATTGGATGGATTGGGATGGCTTGACCCACTATCGAGAGAACCCGATGGCGCTGACGACCGGACCCGTGAGTGACGCCGTCCGTCTGCTCACCGCGATCCAGCGAGCGGAGAGGTTCGGCGATGGCAACATCGAAGGCGCTCTCAACAGCGGTCTGATGCAGGCCGCTCTGGCCCGTCTGCGCACCTGGTACGAGAACCGCCCGAGCCTGCCCGTCTAGGGCTCGGAGGGCCGGTCGCTCGAATCGGCGTCGGCCTGCCAATTGCCAACGAACCGAGTCAGGGGCCCCGAGATTGAGCGCCCAGCCCACACCGAAGACCTTGCCTGTCATGATCGATCCCTCCGGGTTCCAGCACGTGCTTCGGACCCGTCCCAGGGTCGGCATCCGGAAGTCGTAGAGGACGAAGTCGGCGAACTTCCCGTGCCAGGTCCTCTCGTTCAGGGGCTTGCAGAGCTCCTGAACAACGGCGATGACTCCCATGACAGCGAGAACGAGTCGCCAGATGTTTCGGACCGCGGACGTCGCCCGTTCGTCGCTCTTGTTGCGGTGGTCGCTCATGGTCAAGAGGCTACCCCCGAGCCTCCACAGTGGCCCCACGACCTCGGGGATCCTCTAAGTAGCGTGACTCGCTGGTTCTCGCTCTATGAGATCTCTAGGAGCGGCAGCCCCAGTTCGTCGAGACGAGGTTCCACCCCGAGCCCTGGAGCGTTCGATGCTCTCATCTCTCCCCCCTCGCGTCGCGGTGCCCCATCGGCCAATCGCCTGGTGACATATCCATTGAGATCAGTCGAGGCGAACAGGTTGGACTCCGGCGTGGATTGGGCGAGGTGTGCCACGGCGGCAGTCGCGATGTCGCCACCGCAGGTGTCTTCGATGATGAGACCGAGACCCATCTCGACGCTGAGGTCGCGTGCCCGTGCTGCACGGGTCAACCCGCCGAGCTTGCTGACCTTGATGTTGACCATGTCCATGGCGGAGTCGGTGTGCCCGCGAAGGAGGGCGTCGACCCCGTCGATCGACTCGTCGAGGATGAAGGGCAATCGAGTCCGCCGACGGATCGAGAGACATTCATCCCAGCCCCGACATGGCTGTTCCAGGTAGACGTCGAGCTCGTGGATGGCACCGGCCACCCGCGCCGCCTGATGCTTCAGCCAGCCGCCGTTGGCATCAGCGATGAGGGTCTCACCGGGACTGAGCACCTCGGCGACGGAGAAGATCCGCTGGATGTCGACGTTGGGGTCACCTCCCACCTTCAGCTGGAATCGGGAGTAGCCCTGGGATCGATACTCGGTGACACGGGACGCCATACGCTCCGCCGTGTCCTTGGAGATCGCCCTATACAGAGGGACCGAAGTGGCATCCCCCCCTCCGAGCAGGGTGGAAACAGGTAACCCCGAGGTCTTGCCCAAGATGTCCCAGCAAGCCATATCCAGCGCCGACTTGACGTAGGGGTGGCCTCTCAGAATGGAGTCCATCTTCAGATTCAATGTGGTGACACTGGTTGCGACTTCACCGATGAGATATGGGGCGATGTGGGCAATGCCAGCGCGGACCCCTTCGGCGTAAGCGGGGAGATAGGTCGGTCCCAGGGGACAGGATTCACCCCAACCGATGACATCTCCGTCGGTTTCGATGCGAACCAAGGTGCTATCGAAAGCGTCGAGCACACCACCTGACCAGGTAAAGCTGCCTTCCCCAAGGGGGAGGTCCACCTGCCAGACCGAGATACGCGTGATCTTCATATGGGCTCCGAACGGCTCGATCACAGTACCAGTTGGTACTGTGAGGGATGCTCGAACCGACCGCAACGGCACGACTGCCATGAAGGTGAGTCTGGTCACCGGGGCCGGCTCCGGGATCGGCGCCGCCACGGCCCGGGCGTTGGGCGGCCGAGGTGACCAGGTCGTGTGCGTTGACATCGACTCAGACCGGGTGGCCTCGGTCGCAGCCGAGATCAGCGGTGCGATGTCGATGGGTCTCGACGTAACCTCTAAAGAGCAGACCGACTCGGCGATCCGACAGACGATGGAGAATTTCGGGCGCCTCGACGCCGTGGTCGCCTGTGCCGGGATCGAAGTAGGGGCCCCAGCCCTGGATCTGGGCGTCGACACTCTGCGACAGGTTCTCGAGGTGAACCTGGTAGCCGGCTTTCTCACCGCCCAGGCGGCAGCTCAGGCCATGCGCGATGGAGGGCGGGGAGGTTCGATCGTCCTCATCGGCTCGATCAATTCGCACATGGCCTTTCCCGGATCGACTGCGTACAGCACGTCGAAGGGTGGAGTGCTGATGCTGGGACGGGGGCTCGCCGTGGACCTTGCCCCGTTCGGGATCAGGGTCAATGTGATCGGGCCCGGAGTGACCAACACCCCGATGAGTGGGGCCAGTCTCGCCGATCCCGAGCGCAGGGCCGCGTTGATGAGCCGTGTCCCTCTCGGCCGCCCGGCCGAGCCCGAGGAGATCGCCGAAGTGGCTGTGTTCCTGACATCAGACTCCGCCAGCTACGTGACCGGAGCGTTCGTCCCGGTTGACGGTGGGTGGTTGGCGAGGTGATCCGAAGCTCATCCAGCACCCATGGCCACATCGACGATGTGGCGTTTCCCCCCGGTGCCGTCCCGCCCGATTTCGGCAAGGACTTCGGGAACATCGTCTAGTGCCACCGTCTTGCCGACCATCGGCGCTACGTCGAGCCGCCCCGACAGGTAGAGGGCGTTGCCCACGATGAAGTCGTGTCGGGTAAAGCCAAAGGTGGTGGTCAGCCTCACCTCGCGGCGGACGAAGTCACCCAGATAGTCGTCGAATGCGATAGCGGTCGGGCCGTCGCAGATTCCCATCAGCAAGGCCACTCCCCCCGGCCTGATGGCACGGGCCGTCAGGTCGACACTCGAAACCTGCCCGGCCGTCTCGAAGGCGAAGTCGACTCCGTGATCTGCCTCGGCGAGCGAGCGCACGGTCTCCGCCACCTCTCCCGCCGTCAGCGAAGAGACATTTACCGTGGCGTCTACCCAAGGCGCCACAGCCTCGAGCTGCGAGTCGCTGACGTCGACGGCCACCACCGTGGTGGCGCCGAAGGCACGGGCGACCTGAGACACCGTGAATCCGATGCTCCCCGCCCCACTGACCAGGACCCGGCTCCCGGCAGTGACGCCCGCCCTGGTCACGGCGTGCACTGCCGCAGGCACGGCTGAACCGAGCATCACGGACTGCTCGATGTTGATGCCAGCCGGCAAAGGGAAGATGTTCGACTCCGGCACGATCACGTATTCGGCGAAACCCCCGTCGAGGTCGATCCCGAGATGCCTCATCCAGGGGCAGATGCTGTCCTCGCCCCGAACGCACCATTCGCAAGCGCCACAGCCGACCACGGCATCCGCCACTACCAGCATCCCCGGATCCGGGCTGGCCGGGGAATCGGCCCGGACGACCTCACCGACTATCTCATGGCCGAGGATTCGCGGGAGACCGCCGGTGTCGAGCATCCCCTTCGCCATCTGGGTGTGAAACAGCCCCAACGCGGAGGCGACCACCCTGAGCTGGGCCCAGCCGGGTGGGGGCTCCGGGGCGGGTATCTCCTCGATCTCGAGGCGCCCGGGCCCGGTCATCAGCAAAGCACGCATCATGATCTCCTTCGCCGATACGAGTCTCGCGGCATCCGAGCTCGCTACTCGATGATGTCGACGGTGTCGAGCTCCCAGATCAGCTCGGAGTAGAGGTCACCACCGGGGACCCAGTGCCTCCGCGAATACCTGACATTGGGGTTGTAGGCCTGGACTATGAACTCGTCGAGGTCGCAGTAGTTGGCAGAGAACTCGACATCTGGGGAGTTGTCCCGCAGGTAGTCGCCGATCGGGCAGTTGAGTCTGAGGACGTATTTCACCACGTTGCCGTGCTCGTCGTAATAGCGCTCGGTGTCGTACTTGGGGGACCAGCGGAAGTAGCTCCAGAATTCCTCGAAGAAGTTGCCCAAGCTGAGCGGCTTTCCCTTCGCCCGGACTCTCTCCGCCATCAGCTTGCCCATCTCCTCGCCCTGACGATGCCGGGCCCTGGCCACCGCGGCCCGGCCCTCTTCGCTACCGAGTTCGGTCTCGAAGGCGTCGGCGAGTACCGAGAAGATCTTGGTCTTGGCATGGAACTCCGGTGCGTTCTGGTCCCACCCCTGTTGGATCGGATCGGACGCGGCCATCTCGCGGTACTTCTTCAGATAGCGCTCTTGACCTTTGAGGTCGGTCTTGACCTTTGTTCGGGCATATCGATCGCCTGGGACGTCCTCGACCGCGTCGGCCAGCTCCTTGAGCTCGGGGTGGGCGATTTCGGCCCTGTGATATTCCGTCATGTCGGCCTCACCTCCGCGATTCCGTCCTGGCCCTTCTTCGAGTACCACTCAGTATCTACCACGCTAGCGTGCCGGACCCGGAAACGAAACCGCGTCGGAGGCGCTCAAACCACCGGTGGCACCACCTGCACCTGGCTGGGCCCGCGGCGCGAGATCGCTACGACGGCGACACCCCCGATGACAAGAACCAAGCCGGCGAACTGGGAGAGCGAGAACCTCTCTGCAAAGACGAGGAAAGCCCAGAGGACGGTCAGCGCAGGCTCGAGGACCAACATCATCGACGACTCCCATGCCTCGATCTTGGGCAACACATAAGTGATGATCAGCCAACCGATCACCTGGGCACTCACCGCCAATGCGAGCAGCCACCCGTGCGACGGCCAAGACGGCGTCAGGGAGAAGGCGGGGTCGATCGGAGCCAGGAGTAAGGCTCCGGCGGCCGCGCCGCCGGTGGCGTCGAGCAGGATCCCCACCGGCGAGGCCCCGCCCGTCCCTGCGTGTCGGATGATCAGCACGAATACCACGTAGAGGATCGCCATCGCCAACCCGACCAGGGCTCCGAGGACCGGGTCCTGACCTGCAACATCCTCGCCGACGACGCCGGAGATGAGCAGCACCCCGACCAGTACGACGGGTGCCGCGGTGAGACCGAGCCCGCTTGGTCGTTGGCCGAGGAGAAGCCAGCCGGCACCCATCATGAACACCACGTGGGTGCTTCCCACCACGGTGGCCAGCCCGGCCCCCATCAACTCGATGGCGTAGTGCCACGCCGAGTTGTTGGCGGCGAGGACGACGCCGGCGACAAAGGCGAAGGACCGATGCCGCCCGCTCCTGGCCGGGCCATTGGCGGCGAGTCGGCGCACCAGGAGCAACAGCGGCAGGGCGTACAGGGCACGGAAGAAGGCCACGGTCACCGGCGACGCAGCGGACAAACGGACGAATATCGCCCCGAAGGAGACCGTGACGACAGCGACCAGCAGTAGCCAATGGTGTCGGGCGATCGACGTCCGGCCCGGCACCGCCGGGTCAGCCAAATCGGTGTCGATTCACTGCCAGGAGGAACCGGTTTCGAAGAGCTCGAGAATCAGACCGCCGACGGCACGAGTGTCGAAGTAGGCGAATCGGCCTCCGTCGTTCAACTTGCCCTCGGAGATGACCTCGTATCCCAGCGCGGTCAGCTCCTCGATGTCCCGCTCCAGGTCGTCGGTATGGGCGCAGATGTGTACCACTCCCTCTCCGTGCTCCTCGAGGAAGTCGCCCTGGACCGTGCGCCCGGAATCCGGCTGGAGAAGTTCGAACTCGATGTTCCCCATTTGGGCGAGGCGCCCCTTGACCTTGGCATCGGTGCTCGGTTCCCCGTAGATCATTCGTTCGACGGTGTGTGCCGACGGACCTTCCTCGAATGGCCCGATCCCGAGGCGCTCATAGAAGGCGACCGCCTGGTCGAGGTCCCGTACCACGACTCCAACCTGATAGGCCCGATCCCAGATGCCAGACCTGGCGCTCTTCTCGTCGCTCATCACACTCCTATCGATGTGCCGGCTAGTACTTCGGGGTACTCTACCGATGAGGTTTCGAGGAAACAGCTGCGAGGCATCTGAATGGAACACGATTCGACACGATTGGCCGATCGTCATGCCATCGCCGAGCTGTTCCATGCCTATGCCCGGCATTTCGACCGGAACGAGCCGGAGGCGATCGTCGCGTTGTTCACCGAAGATGCGACCGTCGATTACGGGCCTGGAGTGGCAACCGCCCACGGCATAGAGGAGGTCCTCGCCGGGATCCGCCATGGTCTCTCGACGATATTCGCCGCCACCAGTCACCATGTGAGCAACATCTCAATCGAGTTCGTCGACTCGAACAACGCCACGGCCGTCGCCTATGTGTACGCATGGCACCGATATCGGGACGGGGCCCCCGACGGCCACCTGTGGGGCCAATACCATGTCCGTATCCGCCTGCATGCCGACGAATGGAAATTCGCCGAATTGGTGCTCAAGGCGGCGGGGTCCTCCAACTTCCACCGGGCTGAGATGCACCCGATCGGGAGACGTGGTTGAGACCGCCAGACACCAGTGATCGAGTGCGGCCCGGGATTATCGTGCGGCATACCCGATGACCCCAAGACGTGATGGCACCGCCACCGAGAGCAAGCTGCCCGAGTTCGACAACTCCAACGCGGACGAGGATCCCGTCCGTGACAACATCCTTCGTGTCACGCTGAAACTGTTGGAGAAGCTCGGCTATTCGGCCGTTACCACCGATCTGATCGCCGCGGAAGCCCAGGTGAGCAAGACCACGATCTACCGCCACTGGCGCACCAAACAGGAAGTCGTGGTGGACGCGATGCGTCGCCGACTCCCCAACCTCGACGTCCCCGAGCTGGGGTCTGCAGAAGAAGAGGTCCGCTGGATCCTCGAGCACCGGCTAGAGGATTATCGCAACCCGGGGACGGCACGCCTGGTGGGGGGTTTGGTCGGGGCGGCGGTCTCCGACCATCGCCTGAAGCCGATCTTCGACGAGTGGGTGGAGAACTTGAGCCGGGCCATCCGCCGGGTCATCCAGCGCGGCATCGCACGGGGGGACGTCAGACCGGACATCGATATCTTCGCCTTGGAGACGCTGATCGCCGGCGTCGTCTCCCGCACCGTGATCCTGCAGAAGAGCTTCACTCAACCCACTATCGACGAGATCGTCGGGCTGATCGCCATCGCTTTCGCCCCGCGTTCCTAATGCATGGTGCGTCACGGATGCGTGAAACGGTGCATTGAGAATGCGATCGCTCCAGCCGGTGGGCCCTCAGTACTGTGTAGTACACTGAGCGTCAGGCAACCCCGATGGTCAGTCGATCCCACCACGCCCGATGAGCACGATCCTTCTATCCGGTGTCGGCAATCTCGGCGGATGGGCACTCGAGTTGCTCGCCCGGACTGCCGGTATCGACCGCATCGTCACGTTGAAGAGGAGGCCCTGGGAGGGTCCGTCACTTTCTTCGCTGGCCATGATCGGCTCCACATTCCAGGGTCATACCAAGGAATTCCAACATCACCAGGTCGATCTCGCCGACGAAGAGGCGATGGTGCGGATCCTGAGCGAGGTGCGACCTGATGCCATTCTGCATTCGGCCACGGTGCAGTCACCTCGCCACATGATGCAGGCCGACATCGACCCCGGCCTCCGCCACACATTGGCGACGGCGACCTTTGGGATGTGGCTCCCCTGGCACCTGCTCCCGGCAACCCAGCTGACCGCCGCGGTGGAGAAGGCAGAAATCTCGACTCATGTGGTCAACGCTGCCTTCCCCGACGTGGTGAATGTGGCCCTCTGGCGGAGGTTCGGCCACGGCCCGAGCGCGGGGGCGGGAAACCTGGAGGTCTGCGCCGCCCAGGTGCTTCGCCACGTGATGGAGGTCACCGGAGCCTCGGCCGAGGAGGTCGAGGTCTCACTGGTCGGATCACACGCCCTCCTCACCCACGGACCAGCCAAAGTGCCCTACCATTTCAGGCTCCGCGTCGACGACAGGGACGTCACCGCCGAATTCGACCTGGAGAAGATCCTGTCCTCCTGGCCCGAGGCTATAGATTGGAAAAAGGTCGACGTCTTCTCGCTTTTCGCCGCCTCGGCGGTCAAGAACGTGATGGCCCTGATCGGAGAGGACAACGTGCGGACCCATGTCACCGCCCCGATAGGCCTCCCCGGGGGATACCCGGCGCTGATAGGGGACGGACAGATCCAGCTCGACCTCCCCGAAGGGCTGGGCAAAGAGGCGGCGGTGGCACTAAACGAGGAGGCGTTGCGCTGCGATGGGATCGACCGGATAGAGACCGATGGCACTGTGGTCTATACGGCAGACGCGGGCGCGGCCATGAGCGAGCTCGGGATCCCGTCGGACCCAGTCGCCCCAACGGAGCTCCCTGAACGATCCGCCATCTTGAGAGACCTCTACCACCGTCTCACTACCAACAAGGAGAACCATGCCTGAGTTCGTCCGCAAGCCCCTCGTCGGGCTCTTTCCCCTGATCCCGCTGAGTCTGGATGCGGACGAGGAGATCGACTTCGACGGGATACGTCGAAGCATCGCCCTTGTCGCCGGGTCGGGTGCGCCGGGATGCATCGTCTTTGGCTCCATGGGGCAGATGACCAGCATCTCCGAACGCGAATTCAACGCCGTGTGCGATGTTGCGGTCCAAGCCGGCCACGAGGGGGGCATCGCGGTTGTGGTGGGGAGCACCGCTTCCTACCAGCGGGAGGCGGTGAGGAGAGCCCGCTACGCAGAAGAGGCTGGAGCCGACGGGTCGATGCTGGCTGCACCCTACGCCCTCCCCCTCACTCCGACGTGGGCCATGGACTTCTTCGTCGAAGTGGCAGAGTCGCTCGCCGGGGACATGGCCCTCATGGTCTACAACTACTCGCCGCTCAACGGTCTCAACGTCACACCACAAATGTGGGAGAGGCTGATCGAGATCGACAACATCAAAGCGATCAAGGAGTCGAACACCGCACTCCCCCACCTCGACGAGGTCCTGCTCACCATCGCCGACCGGATCAACGTGTTCACCGGGAACGACCCCGCCTTTTTCCACGGCTCGATGCTCGGCGCCACCGGCGCCACCGGGATTTTCAGCTGGGCGGGAATGAAGACGGGGACCCGGTTCGTCGACGAGTGCCTGAAAGGGAACCACCACGACCTCTGGGTGCGCTCGGCGTTCGAGGCTCTGCAGCACCTCTCCGCCACCATCCGCCGGCCCGGCATGCCGTCGATGCTCTCCCATGAGCACGGGTATCTCAACGCCCTCTCCGCGCTCGGCGGCGCCAGCGCCGGCTCCCCTCGCAAGCCGTACCGGGACATCCCCGATGAGGCTGTCGCCGAACTGCGCAAGTCGGCGGAGCCGCTGATGGCCATCGAGGCGGAGCTGTGACCAACCCGGCGCCCGGGGAGATACTTGTGATCTCCCGGGCCGAGGTCGAGGAGCTGCTGACCCCCGAAGCGTGTCTGCAACGCTGCCTGGACACATTTCGATGGGTGGGCGAGGGCGTGGTCGATCAGGTCAATCCGGTCAACCTTTTCGTTCACGATCGCTCACTGCCCGAGCCGCCATTCGGTCATGGCGTGGTCCAGGCGTTCCCGGCGTTGATCCGGCCCCTGGACCGAGCGGCGGTCAAGTGGCTATCCAGCTATCGCAAGAACCCGCTGCGTGACCTGCCCGGCATCTCCGCCATCGACTTGATCACCGACACCGAGACCGGCATGCCGATAGCGCTGGTCGACGGGACGTCGGTGACCAACCTGCGCACCGGAGGCCACGCCGCGGTCGGCGCCAAGTATCTCGCCCGGCCAGACTCGGAGACGGTGGCGGTGATCGGATGCGGGCACGAGGCCCGAACCCACATGCTGATGCTGAACGAGCTCTTCCCGATTGCGAAGGTGCTCGCGTTCGACATCTCCGCCGATCAGCAGGACCGTTTCTGCGGCGAGATTCGGGACTCGCTGGGTCTGGCGGCCACACCCGCCGAGAGCGTCGAGGCCGCTGTCGCCGGGGCCGACATCGTATGTGTGGTCACCTCGGCCCGGGAGCCGGTGCTGATGGAGAGTTGGGTCGGCCCCGGGACCCATGTCTGCGCGACGACCGGGTTCAGCGACGTCGACAAGAACTGCGCCACCAAGTTCGACAAGTGGGTGGTCGGTTGGTACGGCCGAGACCTGGAATGGATCGAGGGCCCGGAGGTGGGGAAGCTGGGAGGTCTGGCCTCAGGGGACCTGACCAAGGCCGACATCCACGCCGACATCGCCACCGAATTGATGGCTGGGCTCAAACCCGGTCGTGAAAACGACGACGAACGGACCATCATGACCCATCTGGGGATGGCCGCGCTCGACGCTGCCGTCGCCTCGCTGGTCTACGAACTGGCTCTCGACCAGGGCGCCGGCACCATGATGAAGATCTTCTAGGAACCCATGAAGGCGGAAATGGAACAGAGCTCGACTCTCGGACAAAAGGTCGACATGACCGCTCTGATGGAGACCCTGGATTACATCCGCCCCGCCCTTCATGCCGACGGCGGCGACCTGGTCTACCACGGTGTCGACGACGAGGGCATCGTCCGCTTGGAGCTCCTCGGCGCTTGCGGCACCTGCCCGCTTTCGATCGTGACCCTGGTCTCGGGGATCGAGAGACTGGTTCTGCAGCGGGTCCCCGGTGTCAGCGGGGTGGTTGCCCACTCGCCTGTCATACCCGGGCTCTCCGGGCTCGGCGAATGACCACGGCTCGGTCCTAGCCCTGGAGCATCTCCACAGTCTGACGGGGTCCGCCGTTGCCCCAATCCACATCGACGATGACATCGGTCACGCCGACCTCCTGAAGTCCGGCTAGTTGTCCCGCCACCGATTGGGTTGGCCCGGCGACCCGGATCACGATCCGGGTAGGGGCGTCACGGCCCGCTCGAGCCGACTCGGCGGCGATGGCGGCAACCCCGGCACCGAGGATGTCGAGGTCGATCTCGTCGACATGCTGCAAGGCCACCCAACCGTCGCCGATCCGCCCGGCACGACGGACCGCCGCCGGTGTCATCCCCCCGATCAGGATCGGAACCTCATGCGCAGGAGTCGGGTAGGAGAGCACCCCATCGGGTATCCGGTAGTGCCGGTACTCCTTGGGGCGCGGCTCACCGGTCCAGCATTCACGCATGATCTCGATCCACTCGTCGAGCTGTTCCCCCCGAGTCTGGAACGAGGTGCCCAACGCGTCGAACTCCTCGGCGAGCCAGCCCGCCCCGGCTCCAACCACCACCCTGCCGTTGCTGAGTGCGTCCAAACTCGCCAGCTGTTTGGCCAGGATCATCGGGTTGCGCAGAGGCACGATCAAGACGGCGACCCCGATCTCGACCCGTTCGGTGACCGCGGCGCACATCGCCATCGCAATCAGAGGGTCGTGCCAAGGGTCCTCGGGGTCCCAGGTCATCTTCCCGTCGGGAGAGAATGGGTAGGGCGAGGAGTGGTCGCGCAGCATGACCACGTGATCGCTGACCCACACCGAGTCGAATCCTGCCTCCTCGGCGAGGCGGGCCGACTCCAGCAGAGGCACCTTGCGGGCGAGAGGCCCCGAGCTGGGCAACTTGGCCCCGATGCGGAGAGGCGAGCTCACGTCAACCATCCGCCGTCGACGACGAGGACATGGCCCGTCACATACGAGGCGTCGTCCGAGGAGAGGAAGTCGACGGCGGCGGCCACGTCGCCCGGTGTACCCAGACGTCCGAGCGGGATCAGATCCTCCGCCTGACCGGCGAGGGCCGCCGGGTCGGGGATCAGCGATCGCATGAAGTCGGTGGCGACTGTGCCCGGTGCGACCGCGTTGACCCGGATGCCGAAGGCGGACATCTCCCGGGCCGCCGAGACAGTGAGCATGCGCACCGCGGCCTTGGAGACGTCGTAGGGCACCATTGGGTTGCTTGAAGCGGTGAAGGCCGAGGTGGAGGCGATGTTGACGATCGACCCGCGACGGCG
Organism: Acidimicrobiia bacterium; assembly: GCA_036396655.1. Taxonomy (GTDB): domain Bacteria; phylum Actinomycetota; class Acidimicrobiia; order Spongiisociales; family ZC4RG35; genus JARDZU01. The sequence continues at coordinate 8,492 of DASWKK010000123.1, read as the reverse complement.
CGGGATCATGACCCGGGCCGCTGCCTGGAGGACGAAGAAGACGCCACGGCAGTTGACGGCCATCAGGTCGTCGAAACGCGCCGGGGTCACCTCGAGGAGCGGCATCGACCATCCCACCCCGGCATTGTTGACCACCGTGTGCAGCGGCGCGGTCTCGTCGGCTTCACCGAGCACTGCACCGATGGTCTCGACCCGGCGCACGTCCAGTTCGAGCGCATGCACCGAAAGACCCTGAGCGCTCAACTCGTCGGCGACACGGGTCGCCTCGGCCAAATCGGAATCGGTGAGGAAAACGACATCACCGCGGCGTGCCAGCCGCTCGACGATGCCTCTACCGATGCCCCTGGCGCCCCCAGTGACGAGAGCGCCAGTCACATCGTTGCCCGCTTCCGCCATCGGGCGTCAGCGAACCGGTCGGATCAGCTGCACGGAGGCAGGCCCTCGGTGGGGCCGATGATCTCGGTGTAGAGGTTGTCCAGTGTGCCGTTCGAGATGTAGTAGGACAGCCACCCGTTGATGTAGTTCTGCCACATCACGTCGCCCCTGGGCAGCGCCCATGCGCCGTACTCCTGGGAGAAGGGGGCGTCCGGGTTGAGGATCGACGTGCCCGCATTCTCGGCCACGAACGGGATCGCCTGGTACTCCTCGACCACAATTGCTGCTGCACGACCGGCCGCCACCTCGAGGAAGGCAGGCGCCTGCTCGAGCTCGATCAACTCGGCCTCGGGGAACATGGTGCTGACCAGGTTGGCCGCGGTCGACCCGATCAGAGCTGTGATGGCCACGTCGGGGCTGTTGAGATCGTCCAGGGAGGTGATCCCCGCCTCGTCGTTGACAACTACCACTTGCCGGTAGGGGACGTAGGGGCAACTGAACCACATCTGCTCGAGACGAGGCGGTCGGCCCACCAGACCCACCGACACCATGTCGAACTGGTCGGCGAGAAGACCGGGGATCAGGGCGTCGAACTCCTGGTCGCTTATCTCCAACTCGACCCCTAGGTCGGTGGCCAGCATGGTGACCAGTTCCACGTCGTAGCCGGCCGGCTCGTCGTTCTCGTCGCGGTACATCTGGGGCTCGAATTGGAGAGTCATCCCCACCCTCAGCGTCCCGCGCTCCTTGATGGCGTCGAAGTGGTTGTCCTCGAAGGCTTCGGGAGTTGCGACCGCGGTCGACCCGGTCTCGCCCCCGGCGACGGTTGTGTCCGACCCCTCATCGGCGTCGCATGCGCCCAGCACCAAGGCCAGCACACTCATCAGCATTACCCATCTGATACTTCGTCTCACTCCTGTGAGCTTCCTTTCTCTCGCACGGACCCTGGACGCGTCGGCGCCAGGCTTTCTCCGTCGGCGGCACCTAGTGACGTGTCACCGACCGAAGCTGATGTGGAGCCGGACGAGGCCCGAACCGTCTCCTGGAGCTCACGCAAATGAGCCGCCCTGCGATGGGCCAACGGTGCGAAGGCCTTCGCCTTGGTGTTGAGCAGGTCGACCAGCGCGAAGCGACGCTCCAGATACTTGACAAGGAAGTACACCGCGGTGGTGAGCACCAGGTAGATGAGCACGGTGCTCAGGTAGACCTCGAAGTAGCGGAATGTGCGGTTGGCGAGACGATTGCTGACCCGCAACAGCTCGGGGACACCGATCAGATAGACCAGGGAGGAGTCCTTGATCATCCCGATGAACATGTTCCCGGTTGGTGGGATGACGATCCGGGTTGCCTGGGGAAGGATGACCATGAGGAAGGTCTGCGCCCGCCCCATGCCCACCGAGAGGGCGGCCTCACGTTGGCCGTGGGGAACGGCCTGGATCCCACCCCGGAAGATCTCGCCGAGCCAAGCCGAGTACTGCAGGGTGAGGGCGAAGATGCCGGCTTGGATCGCCGTGACCTGCATGTTGAAGGAGATGGCGACGCCGTAGTAGACGAAGAGGATGAAAACCAGGAGCGGGATGGCCCGGAAGAGATTGATGTAGCCGGCCATGATGGGCTGCAGGATCCGAGACTTCGATAGCCGGAGCAGCGCGACTACGAGACCGAAGACGATCGACAGACCGAAGGCCACGAACGAGATGAAGATGGTGATCTTCACCCCGTCGAGAAACAGCGGCATGTTGTCGAAGATGAAGTCCCAGCTGATGTCGATCTGGGCGAGGGGCATCGTCATCAGAGCACCGCGTCGATGAAGGCTCGGGTTCGGGGCTCCCGGGCGTCGGTGAATATCTCACGGCCGCCTTGTTCCACGATCAGGCCGTGATCCATGAAGATGTTGGTGTCCCCCACCCCCCGGGCGAATCCCATCTCGTGGGTGACCACCACCATGGTCATCCCCGACTCGGCCAGCGCCTTCATCGCGCTGAGCACTTCCCCGACCAGCTCGGGGTCGAGTGCCGAGGTCGGCTCGTCGAACAGCATCACCTTCGGCTCCATTACCAGAGCTCGGGCGATGGCGACTCGCTGTTGCTGACCGCCGGATAGCTGTGCCGGGAAGCTCCCGATCTTGTCGAGAAGCCCGACTCGATGGAGTGCCTGGGCAGAGCGCAACTCCGCCTCGTCGCTGTTCACCTTCTTCACCCTGCGCAGGCCGAGAGCGACGTTGTCGAGGGCGGTCAGGTGGGGAAACAGGTTGAACTGCTGGAAGACCATGCCGATCTGTTGTCGCAACACCCGAGACTTGCCGCGGAATTTCGATTTCTCCCCGGCCACGCCAGGTCCGAACTCTGTCCCCTCGAAGCGCACGGAGCCCGAGTCCGGCTCCTCGAGCAGGTTCATGGTGCGCAACAGGGTCGACTTTCCCGAACCGGACGGTCCGAAAATCACGATGTGCTGACCGCGTTCGACGACGAGGTCGATGCCCTTCAAGACGTGGTTGGACCCAAACGTTTTGTGGATCTGGCGGAGCCGCACGACCTCGGAGCTGTCGGTATCTAGTGACACGCCTCGCCCCTCACGTGCGAGGGTGGGTCTCTGTGTCGAGCCTGTCGGCAGTGGGGCCGGTCCAACGTCGCTCCTCCCAAAGTCGGCCTGCGGTGACAGCACCAGTACTATAACGTACCGGCTCGTTCCTTGCCGGGTGATTGGGAGTTGGTCGGAAACCCTGTGGCTGCCGCTACTTGAGGGTTAGTCGTCCTGGCCCGGATTGCTACCGCCGCTCCGGCATACGGTGGGTGACTTCTGGTACGGCCCGGTATCGGCGGGCGTATGGCTAGCCGCGCTGGTCGGCACCTCGTTGCCGCGCCTCTACGAAGGCAAGGACCGCGACCAGTAGCGACACCAGGGCCAGGGCCACCCAGGCCGGAATCAGCCCCAGGGCCGGGATGGACGCCAGAAGGACGATCATCATCGACCATCTGACCGCCGGAACCCGGACCCCGGCCAGGGTCAATGCCAGTGCGGTGCCGCCCACGATCAAACAGACACCGAACCCCAATGCCATCGTCCCCTGAATTGCAAGCGGATCTTTCGGATGGGCGATCGTCTCCTCGACGCTGATGGCGTAGCCGATCACCCCGAATATCAGGGGAAAATGAGCGAACGAGTAGACGTCCCGGGCATATCGACCGATCCTCGCCGGACTCTGCGACCTCATCGTCTCTTCGAGCCGGTCCTTGGCCCATCCGAAGTAGGTCCACCACAAGGCGCACGAGCCGGCGACCGCAGTGACCGCCACCATGAGCAGCCGCCCACTCAGCGGCTGGTCGCTCAAAGTGACACCGGCTGCGATCAGTGCCTCGCCCAGGGCGATGATGACGAACAGCCCGTGGCGTTCCGAGAAATGACCAGAGAACAACCTCCACTCGCTGCGTCCTGCTCGCAAGGCAGCGATGACGTCGAGGATGGCGGCAACCCCCAGAGCCAGGATTCGACGATCCGGTGGGAGGAACATCGCGGTGAGGATCGCCAGCAAGCCGAGGCTCGACATCAGAGTCCAGGTCTGCACACTCCGAGTCCAGACGATGTCGCCTCCCGCCAGCCGCCACTGCAGTGAGATGCCGACCATCCGCAGGATCAGGTAGGCCAGCGCAAAGAGCCATCCCCACTCGGTCGTGATCAGGGGCACCGTCACCGCCATCAGGAAGGCGAGGGCCGTCGCCAGCAGGGTTATGAATCGGATCCGTCCGTGCTCGGTGTCGGCCTCGTTGAGCGACCAGGTGTATTGCGTCCACGCCCACCACACAAGCCAGAAGACGATCAAGGCGCGGAGGAGACCCGATGCGGTCAGATCGTGGGCCAAGGATGCGGTGACCTGGGTGACGGCGAATACGAAGACCAGATCGAAGAAGAGCTCGACGAAGGTCGCCCCCTGCTCTTCGGTTCCTCGGATGCTGGTCACGCCCGCCGGATCCTAAGGTGCCGGATTCCACCCCCGGGTGCGATTGCCAACGACAGCTGTCTTCGAGTCAGGAGGGCTGGCGGTTCGAATCTGCGCCGGCGCGCCATTTGCCGACCATCCTGTTCAGCGCCCCAAGGTTGGGCGCCCAGCCGACTCCGAACACTTTGCCCGCGATGATCGGACCTTCGGGATTCCAGTAGGTGCTCCGCACCCGCCCGATGGTCGGCATGCGGAAGTCGTACGGCACGAAGTCGGCGACCTTTCCATTCCAGGTTCTCGCGTCGGGAGGCTTGCGGAGCTCTTGGATGACTGCGATGACTCCGATGATCGCGAGCGCCAGTCTCCAGAAGTTCTTGACCGTCGAGACCCTGCGTTCATCGTCCATGGCCACCAGGCTACCCCGGACCGCAATTCGTCTCTGCGCCGCGAATCCATCGCCTTCCGAGAGGTGATTGGGATGCACGACGTTCCCGATTGGAAGGTTGACCACGGATAGTGAGGTCCAGCGGCGCGGAGCAGTGAAAGGGAACGTATAGTCCGCTGACTTGAGTTGTCCGTGGGCACTCCGAGGTCCAATCCTCGATTCGAGGGATGTCCCGTGGTTGGGCGAGGACCACTGCTCAAGAGAGAAATATGGGACCAAGGGCGGCGTTGGCTGCTCGTGGTCCGAAGTGATCAGGGAGGCACAATGAGAAAAGGTTGGCGCTGGCCATTGGCTGGGGTCGCAGGCCTGATGGTCGCACTATCACTCTTCGTGATACCGGCAATGGGTCAGGGTCCGGTCACCGAAGAAGTCGGAGTGCTTCGTCTCCATCTGAACTCGGACGGGGACAGGTTCGTCTTCGATGCGGTCGCCCCCGGGCCCGACCTCGTTCAGACCCTTTCTCAGACCAACTGCAAGCTGTCCAGCAGCGGCGCATCCTTGGTTGGGGTCGTCGGGTCAGGGGACCAACTGAACAAGAAGCCTTTCGCGGGTCTCAAGGACCATCGGATTGGGGTGGGTCAAAACGGCGAAGGTAACGGGGAGCCTTGTGCCCGGATCAACAAGGACCTGGGGCAGGCATTGTCGCTCAGTCTCGTGGGTCAACTCGACGGCCAGAGCATTGGCTACGCCGAGATCGACCTCGGGTTCAAGTTCGATGGCGACGCCGTGCTCGAACTGAAGAAGGGCGGCCCGTCCGGCACGGTGGTCGACACCGTGACGGTGACGTGCAGTGGCGGCTCCGATTGCGGTCCCGACTCCGGTGGCTCTGACAACGAGAGGGTCATCCTCTATCTGGACCCAGCCGACGATCCCGGTGACGGACACTGGCAGGCGTCTGCCATCGACGGTGCCTTCGACACCATCGTGATCGAGCCTGGCAATGCCGCCTCCTCCGGCGTCGTCTCACTCGAAGGTGGATTCAGTGGCGCCGCCCCCGGGCCGCTGGGAACCAGCCTTGGCACCAGCGACACCTTGTTCCAGGTGGTCGAGGCCTTCGACGGTGAGATCGATTGCGAAGACACCGTCACCCTCGGTGGCGGCGACGCCACCACCCAGATCACCCGGGGCACCGACATCGACGGCGGATGCAAGGGACCCGAGGACGGTCTTCTCTTCAACTTCGAGTCGGGAGTCGAGGGCGATCGCCTCTTCGTCGACTTCATCACCGAGCCGGTCGACGCCGACCCCGACACCGTTGCCCAGTTCCTAGAGGTGATCACCTGGCGCTACGACAGCCCACCTGACGTCCCCGGAGGTGAGAGCCAGATTCGGATCCTTCGCTACGACGATCATGTCGGCGCCGGGGAGCGAGTGATGCCATGGTGTCTGATCGATCCACGTGACGGCGCCGGTGACCTGCCGGTGGGAACAGTCCTGGACCCGGTCGACACCACGGAGATCCTGCCCGCCGGGCACACTTCGTGCTTGATCGAGTCTCAGAGCTATGTCACCGGTCTGATGGACATCCTCGACCACCCGATGGGGACCTTCCTCGAAATCGACACCATCTACAACGTCGGCGATGGGAAGAGGTCCAATTGAGGAGAGGACGCTCCGAGGTCTTCGAGGAGTCGGGTCGCCTCCTCGAAGACCTCCGCGCCGCCGATGCCTGTCTGTGCCTTGACCAAAAGGAGTAGCGCCTCTTCGTAGGCCAGCCTTTGTGCCCGGGCACTGGCCAGCGCCCGTTCGATGTGAGACGACGCCTCATCGGGCCGGTCCATGGCGACGAGGGCTTGTGCCCGCAGCCGTTCCAGTGGCACTTCGTAGAGGGCGGCGTCCTCCCCGGCGAGCTCGCGGGTGACAGTCACGACCTCGAGGGCGCGTAGCGGGTCGCCGGATCGGGTCAAGGCGTCGGCCAGGTGCACGGAGGCATCCACGGCGAAGAAGGGTTGGCCCATCCGCCTTGCCTCGTCGATGACCAGATTCAATGCGCTCACTGCGGCCTGATGCTCTCCCCGCTCCATCCTGAGACGCCCCAATTGAGTCTCGGCAAAAAGGGCGAACCCGAGCATCTTCTGCGCCCGCAGCACCCGCCTCGCTTCCTCCAGGACGGTCTCCGCCTCGTCGAATCTTCCACGGCTGATGAGGACCTCGCCGAGATTGGCAGCCGCGGCACCTTCGTCGTAGGTGTTCCCCGCCCGCCGGCCCACCTCCTGGGCCTTGGTGTACAACGAGACGGCATCGTCCCAGCGTCCGTCGGAATAGGCCTGCACCCCGAGGTTGATGGCGAGGAGCGAGATCCCGGAGAGGTCGCCGAGCTGCTCGAAGATCTCCAGCGCTTTCTCCTCGTGGACAGCCTCGTCTCGCATGCCCAGGATCTGGTATGCCTCGTCGATCTTGGTATAGGCCCGGGCCAATGCCGTCAGCTCCCCGCTGGCTTCCGCCTCCTCCACTGCTCGCAGACCGACTTTCAGCGCCATCCTGGGCCGGAACTGATCGGCAAAGAGACCGGCGCGAACCACCCGCAGCCGGGCGGTGACTCTCCTCGCCTCGGGACTGTGGCCCCCCTCGACCAACTTCAATCCAAGAGCGGTCTCACGCAAGGCCCGGGAGAGTGCGCCCGTCCGGTGCAAGGTGCGAGCCAGGTCGAGCCGAAGGTCGGCGCGCGCCACCGGGTCGTCGGGGAGCAGCCTGATCGCGGCACGCAGTGAGACCATCGCCTCGTCGTACGACCCCGCCTCGTATCGGACCTTGGCCAGGTCGGTCAGCACTCGGGCCCGATCGGATGGAGTGACCCAGTCGAGCCGTGCCGCCGACTGCAATGCCCGCTCGTAGAAGACCTCCGCTTCGTGATTGGCGTAGATCTCCTTGGCCCGATCTCCCGCCATCTGAGAGAACAGCCAAGACCGGCTCCATCTTGTCGCATGGAAGTAGTGGAGCGAAAGAAGCTCGGCGATCTCCTCGGGGTGGCCGTCACAGTCGGCGAAGATCGAATCGCCCACCCTGGCGTGCAGGTTCTGTCTGGTGCGGAACGGAAGCCCGGCGTAAGCCACGTCACGGATCAGACCGTGGTGGAACTGGACCCAACCCGACCGGTCGAGCGTCACGAAGTCGGAGAGCCTCTTGATGGTTCGCGTCTGACGGTGCGGGTCCTGTCCCTCATCCCCGAGGACCGCCGGGAGGTGCTCGAGACTGAATCCGGCACCGAGGACCGACACTCGCCGGAGAATGTTCCGGTCTGACAAGGGCAAAGTGTCGATGCGAGCCGCAATCAGCGCTTCAACCGACTGGGGGATCTCGTCGAGCGATCCGCTGCTGCGCAGCGTCTGGAGCAACTCGATGAGGAACAGGGGACGCCCCTGCGCCTGTCGGGCCAGTCGTTCCACCTGCTGAGGGGGCAGAGGTGAGGCCTCGGTGGCCCGATAGATGAGATCCTTGGCTTGCTCGACGCCCAGGGGTTGGAGCTGAATGGTGGTGACCTGGTGATCGGCAGAGGCGACGAAACCGTCCTCCCCGGGTCGCCGGGTGACGATGATCAGCCAGGGGCGCCGGCTCAACCCGGCGAGCAGACCGCCGAGAAGCTCTCGGGAAGGTTCATCCATCCAATGCGTGTCCTCGATCACGAACAACGCGGGAGTGGTGACGGTCGCTGCGAGCAGCGTGTCGATCGCGGCCAGAGTCCGGGCAGGTCGGAACTGATCTTCCAACTGGGCGACCTCGACAGAATCTGGGATCTCG
>DASWKK010000122.1:0-3407 GCA_036396655.1 Acidimicrobiia bacterium | reverse complement strand
TCTCCTTCGGGCAGAACATGACCAGCATCACTTTTGCCATCAGTCGATCCCTGGCCAGGACATGGAAGCCAGGGGACGCGATCGTGGTCACCAGCCTCGATCACGACGCCAACTTCACACCCTGGGTGCGGGCGGCCCAGGACGCCGGGGTCGAGGTCCGAATCGCCGAGTTCGACCCCTCCACCGGGGAACTCGACCCGGGCGCTATCGCAGACTTGCTCGACGACACCGTGCGGCTCGTGGCCACCTGTGTCGCCTCCAACGCCATCGGCACCGCGGTCGACGTGGCCGCCATCACAGCTCTGGCCCACGAAGCCGGTGCCCTGGTCTACCTCGACGCGGTGCACGCTGGTCCCCACCGTCTGATCGACGTCACGGAGATCGACTGCGACTTCCTGGTTGCTTCGGCCTACAAGTTCTTCGGACCGCACACCGGGATCCTCTATGGCAAGCTCGACCGTCTGGCCGAGCTCGACTTCTACAAGGTCCGCCCCGCACCTTCCGATCCGCCCGACAAGCTGGAGACCGGCACCCAGAGCTTCGAGTCGATCGCCGGAGTGACCGCCGCCGTGGACTACCTGGCCGAGCTCGGCTCAGACCGCCACGGGTCGAGAAGACAACGGCTGGTGAGCGCCTACGCCCGTATCAATGATCATGAACGCTCGCTCGCCACCCGGTTCTTCGAAGGGGTCTCCGCGATGGAGCGAGTGACGGTGTATGGCCCGCCCCACGCAGACGACCGTCGGGTGGCGACCTTTGCCGTCTCGGTGGACGATGTCGGCCCGTCGAAAGTCGCAGCGCATATGGCGGGTGCCGGGCTCTACGTCTGGTCAGGTCACTACTACGCGGTCAACGTCATGGATCGGTTGGGGTTTCTCGACACGGGCGGTCTGGTCCGAATCGGGTTCGTCCACTACAACACAACCGGAGAAGTCGACCGGGCCCTGGAGTCGCTTGCTTCGCTCTAGTGGTCTGTCGTTTAGTGGTCTGTCAGCGGACCGCCTCGACACCCAATTCGGTCATCAACTCTCTCACTCTTCGCTCGAGATCGTCCCGAATCGGCTGCACCTCTGCGACCGATTTGCCGGCAGGATCGTCCAACTCCCAGTCGACGTACCTCTTCCCGGGGAAGATGGGGCAAGCATCGCCACAACCCATGGTGACGACGACGTCGGCCGCTCTGATGATCTCGTCGGCCCAGGGCTGAGGGATCTCACGCCCGATGTCGATTCCCTTCTCAGCCATGGCCTCGACCGCGGCCCTGTTGACCGAATCGGCCGGCTCCGACCCTCCGGAGAACACGTCGACCGCTCCGCCAGAAAGGGATCGCATGAACCCGGCTGCCATCTGTGACCGACCGGCATTGTGGACGCAGAGGAACAGGACACTCGGGTTGAGGGTGGTCAGACCCGACTCGAGGCGGATTGTCGCCCGTATCCGGTCTGTGGCGAACCGCTCAGCGAGCAGCGGGACCCACGCCGTGGTCCGGGCCCGCTCCAGCAGTTGGTCCAAGGAGTCGAACAGGAAACGCTCGATCGACTCGACGTTGAGCTGTCCCTCGAATCGCTTCTTGAGTCGCTCGGCGCCTTGTCTCATCTGAAGTTGCTCGCCAGCGGTCAGTTCGGCGCGTGTCGTCATGAGATTGTTTCTCCTCTCAACGCATCGACCAGTCGGTCGAGACGCTCGTTGATGCTTCTGAAAGCGGTTCTGAAAGCTTCCACCCGATCCACCTCCACCGGGTCGGGCACCGACCAATGGAGGTGACGTGCTCGGAACGGCATCGCTGCCTCCCGGGCCCGATCACAAACCGAGATCACCAGGTCGGGCGTCCCTCGAACTTGGTCGTATGCCTTGGGATTCCCCGAAGCCAGCTCGACTCCCATCTCCGCCGCCGCCGAGACGGCCTTGGGATGAATCTGATCGGCGGGGATGGTTCCGGCGCTCTGGACCTCGACCCCGATCCGGTCCCTCAAGGCTGCTTCGGCGTACTGGGACCGAGCCGAATTGTGGGTGCAGACGAACAACACCGAACGCGCCATCGTCGGAGACCTGGTGACCGTGTTGGCGAGGAGGTCATAATTCAGCGACAGGTAGCGTCTTCGACGGTCGCCTTCCCCCTGGTGCCGGGTCAGCAGCCCGGTCTGCTCGAGCACCGCGAGGTGATGGGCAACCAGGTTGCTCGGGAGACCGACGAGGGCTCCGATCTCCGCCGGTGTCCGGTCGGCGAGGAACAGCTCGTCGATGACCTGAAGCCTCACCTGGTCGCCGAGGGCGTGGTGGATCCGAGCTCGCTGGGATATATCCATTGGTCGTAGAGTATTGAGTCAACTTCTGTTGAGTCAAATTGCAGTCTTATCGGCTCAGCCGTGGGAAGATCTGCAACGCCCATGTCGTCACGACTACTCGCTTTCCTCCTGCTTGGAGCGACCCTCTCGGGCTGTGGCATCGCCGAGACCAAGCTTCCCCCCGAACCGACAGTCGAGTACCTGCCCTGTTCCGGAATGGACCTCGATGCATCGCAGCGTGTCGACCCGCTCACAGTTCTCGTCGGGCTCTCACCCGATCTCGAGCCGAGACTCTGGGGTGGGCAATGGACGGAGGGCGACGAGTTGCACGTTGGCATCACCGATGTCGGCGAGATCGATTGGCAGGTGGCTTGCCCCGAGATCGACGACCCGGGGCTCGTGGTGCATGAGGTTCCCTTCGTGTTGGGTGATCTGCAGAGATGGTCGCAGGAGGTGGAAGAGTCGATCGAGACCTTGAGTGATCCCGGCTCCATGTCACACGAGACGCTGGTCGTCGGTGGGCAGTACGTCATCGAGGTCAGGGCCGACAGCGTCGAGCAGGCCGGCGATCTCACCGAGGGGATTCCTCTGGACGCCTGGACCTATGGAGGGCCGGTAAGTTCGGGAAGCTGAGAACCGACCATAGACTGCGAGTCGTGAAGCGGATCTCCCCAGTCATCATTCTCGGCGCCATCGCCGCCTTCTTCTTGTGGCGTCGCCGCGAGGCCGAGGTCGTCATTCCCGACGCAGCCTGGAATCCAGTCGAACCGTCGTGAAGGTTGGAGTCCTCGTCACCGGGGACATCGCGGTACGAGCAGCCCATTCCCTCAGCGCTCACCCGGGAATCGACGAGGTCGTCGTAATCGGCCCGGCGCGTAGCCGGAGTTTCAGAGTCGTGCCCGATGCCGATGGCTGCGACGTCCTGATCGGGACCGGAGACCGGGCACCCAACAAGGCACGTGAACTTGGCGTCAGGCTGGTTTGGGATGGGGACGACCCGACCGACGGCGTGGTGGTCTGGGGAGCTTCCCCGGTGGGAGTGGCCCTGGCGCTGGCGGCACGCGAGTCGGAGCCGAGGGTCGTGGCCGTGGCCCATCCCGATCTGGACGAGGGCACCGACCA
>DASWKK010000121.1:0-3136 GCA_036396655.1 Acidimicrobiia bacterium | reverse complement strand
AAGTGGACTTCCCCCGCTTCTCCGGACACCTAGCGTCTGGGGCCTTCAGGGCCCCGAGAGAGGAGAAGCGTGCCTGCACCGTATCCACCAGAGTTCCGCCGCAGGGCCGTGGAGTTGGCCCGGGAGGCGGGTAAGCCGATCGCCGAGTCGGCTCGTGACATCGGAGTCTCGGAGACGTGTCTGCGTAACTGGTTGAACCAGGCCGACATCGACGAGGGCAAGAAGCAGGGGTTGTCGTCGTCGGAGAGAGAGGAGCTGGCCCGGCTCCGAAGAGAGAACCGCGTGCTGCGAATGGAGCGTGATCTGCTCTCTCGAGCCGCAGCCTTTTTCGCCTCGGAGAATGTCCTCCCGAAGTGATCTTTCGGTTTATGGATGCGAACAAGGCCGACTTTCCGATCAGGTTCATGGCCGACCGTCTCGACGTGTCGACCAGCGGCTTCTATGAGTGGCGGCACCGTCAGGTCAGTCTCTGTCGAAGGGCCCGAGAGGATGCGGAGCTGACCAAGACCATCTGTGAGATCCACAAACGGTCTCGTGGCACCTACGGGTCCCCCCGTGTCTGGGCCGACCTCAGGTTGGGGTCAGGGGTCCGGGTGGGCCGCAAACGGGTGGAGCGGCTGATGCGTCAAGCCGGCATCCAAGGTGTCATCCGACGACGGAAGGGGCAGACGACCCGCCGTAACCCCTATGCGGTTCCCTCAGACGACCTGGTCAACCGGGTCTTCACAGTCGACGGCCCGGATCGGCTTTGGGTCGCCGACATCACCGAACATCCCACCGCCGAGGGCAAGGTGTATCTAGCGGCAGTCCTCGACGTCTGGAACCGGGAATGCATCGGGTGGTCGATCACCGATCACCTCAAAGCCGAAATCGTCTGTGACGCCTTCGACATGGCCACCTGGCGGCGACGACCGGACCCCGATTCGGGACTGACCCACCATGCCGACCACGGAACTCAATACACGTCCTGGATCTTCGGCCAGCGGCTCCGAAACGCCGGCATCCTCGGCTCTATGGGATCGGTGGGCGACGCATTGGACAACGCCATGGCCGAAAGCTTCTTCGCCACCCTCCAGGTCGAACTACTCGACCGGAAGACCTGGACGACCCGCGGCGAGCTCGCCCAAGCCATCTTCGAATACATCGAAGCCTTCTACAACCCCGAAAGGAGACACTCCCGCCTCGACTACCTCAGCCCCGTCCAATACCGCCAACGCCACCACACGGCCCCCGCCGCGGTGGCATGATCACCAAACCCGAACAGTCCGGGAAACCGGGGGAAGTCCACACACACCTTCACCGGGCTTGATGATCACCGTATATAGGTTGGTCTTGGCACCGGTCGCGGCATCCCAACCGATCGGCCGACCCGCATCGACAATCGTTGCGAGATTCCCATTCGATTGGATGATCGGGGTCCAGTCCGCCGCGTCCGTCACAAGCGCTTCGATCTCGTCTGCGTTGTTGAAGTAGCTGGTGCCCTCATCCCACAGCGCACCGCCTCGGAGATGGCGATCCTGAATGTGCTGTAGGCGATCAAGTCGGATGTCATCCAGCCACCGGACGCCGCTCTGTGCCGTGTTTGTGGCAACCAGATAGGGGGAAGAGCCGCAGACGAACCCGGACTCGCCAGTCGAGGCGGGAACCGCCTGATCCGCGCCGTCAGCGGCAGGAAGGTCGGAGTCGCATCCTCGACTCCCACGCCGTCGAAGTGACATGCAGTCGTCGTATCGGTGGCAAGCTCAGACGCTGAGCCAGGCGCCAGAGACAACGCAAACAGCACGGCCATGACGAGGCCGGCGACGCTAAGGAGTCGTCGCGGGACGGCCGATCTTGTATCGCTGCCGACTGCCGGAAGAGATCTCCGAGCCGCGCCGATGGATCCGCACTACGTGCCATCGTCCGGCTGCTGCTGGGCCATACTCTGGTATGCCGTTTTGCCAGCATCTGTGGTCTCGAACCTAATGGACAATGCCAACGGCGCCGGTTCAACCCAACTCGCTTCCTCCAACAGCAACGGATAGACATTGTCAGAAGGCACCGCCTCAAGATCGCCATAAGGCTCGTGGCAGTGGTAGAACGTCACCCACCCTCGCTCGTACAGATCAAACATGACTCCCAGCGAGGCGGCGCGATTCAGGCCATCGCGGCCGGCGTCGTGCCGGGCGTTCAGGTCCCACACCACCTCCCACAGGCCCGAGACATCCTCGATCCCCAACCACAAGGCGAGCAAGAGCAGTTGCGCGTAACTCATGGTTCGAGCGTCGGGTTTCCGGCCAATGGAATCCTGTCCACGACGCCGTCTCTGCTTACCCGAAGATACGGGCCCGCATGGAGTGGATCCGTTGCGTTGGGCCAACCCATCTCGACCATCAGAGCCTCACCCGGACGGTCCGGATTCAAGAATCGGACTCCCTCGCCCTTCTTCAACGGCAACTCGATCCAGCCCTCCGGGACCAACTGTCGAATCTCGTCAGGCGTGGCCCCTCTGAGCGTACTGAGATCATCGAGATTTCGAGATATCGCGTTTGTGGCGTTTCGGACTTTGCGTAGTTTGTTGATTTTGGCGAGGATGCCTCCGATGGCGAATTCGCCTGCAAGTTCCCCCCGCTCGCGTGCGTCGCCGCGGAGCACGGTGTGCACCGCATCCTTGATTGTTGCTACTACGGCTTGGCCGTATCCGCGGAGGCGGGTTGTATCCGCGGTACCCACGGCGCTACCGAAGTCGACGGCGGTGCCGATCAGCTCAGGACCCCACTCCCAGACTCTGGCTGTGGCCGCAACCGCACTGGCAGCGCCAGCCACGAAGTCGACGCCAGGATCACTCCTGGCGTACAGATAGAACGCGTGCTCTCGGTAGCTGAACAGCGAGTTCGTCGACCCCGGAGCCAAATAGTTGTAGTCCCACGGGTTGAACCCGAGACCGCCACACGGCCCAGCGTAGATCTGCTGGCCGGAGATCAGGCAATGACCCGACGGGTCGGAGTAGTTGATTGGGTTGTTGGTGACGTAGCTGTACCGGTCGAAGTGTTGCGGGTTGGCGGGGTCGGGGACGACGGTGTCGGGAGAGACGAAACGGCGCACAGTCGGGTCGTAGTAGCGGGCCTGGTAGAACAGCAGCCCGGTCGGGTCAGCA
>DASWKK010000120.1:0-3136 GCA_036396655.1 Acidimicrobiia bacterium | reverse complement strand
TCCAGGCGATTCCTCCGGTGTGGAGGAGGACTCTGAGCCGGTAGTGCTCGAACCGTTGGAAGCCGTGGCCGCAGCGCTTCACCTTCTTGACCAAGAGGTTGAGCCCCTCGGTGGGACCGTTGGAGGCTCCTGTCTCGTGGTGGCCAAGGATCTCGGTGCGCCACCTCCTGAGGGTGCGTCCCAGGGCTTGGATCTCGGGGACGTCGTCTTCGGAGCAGCCGGTGATGGCCTTGTCCAACAGGGTGGCGGCGTCGGTGGGCTTGTCGGTGAGGTAGACGTCGCGGACTGACTCTTTGGCCAGCCAGGCCCCGAGGACCTCGTCTGCGGGGTCGCCGAAGCGCAGCCCCAACAGAATCCGGTCGCTGCCTCGATCGTCGAGCCGTTCGGAGCCTTTCAACAGCAGCTTGCGGATCCGATACAGCGGGTCGTCTCTTCGGCCTCGATGCCCCGTGGTCTCGTTGTGGACTCGCCGGCGTACGGTGTCGAGGCAGCGGTTGGCGACGCGCACCACGTGGAACGGGTCGGCCACCCGCCGGGCGTGATCGAGATGAGGGGAGAGGCCGGACCGGTAGGACTCGGCCAGATCCAGGGCCACCGACTTGATCGCCTTGCGCCAGGCCGGATCCCGTTCTCCGAGCCATTCCCGCAGGTCAGCGGCCCCGTTGCCCTCCACCAGGTCGATCATCACCCGACGATCCAAGTCGACCAGCCCGGTCACATAGGAGGTGGGATGGGCCCGGTTGGCCCGAAGAAACGAGGTCTCATCCAACCCCAGCTGGGTGACTCGCCCCACCCGGGCGGGATCCTCGACCAGGGGGGTGCCATGCTCGATCACCGCGTTCATGACCGTCCACCACTCCACCCCCAGCTCCCGAGCCAGCTGAGCCACCGGGCGGGCATGAGCCCCCACCTGCCGGGTCGCCTCCCAGCCGGCCCTACGGGTCAGCACCGTCCGAGCCGAGACGTGCACCGAGGTCTCCGTCCAGGTCCGAGCAACACAGTCGGGTCGCCGGCACCGCCAGCGGCGCACCCGCCACACCAGCCGAGCCGGACGCCCGAAACAAGGCAGATCCCTGAGGTGACGCTCCATCCGGTCCTGCGACTCGGCCCGTCGGCCGCACTCCGGACAGGCCTCCAGCTCGGCGATGGTCTCGATCCGCACCATCACCTCACCGTTGGACTCGGCCACATCGAGGACCCGGAACCCCTCCAATCCCACCAGCGCCTCGGCCAGGCCGATACCGTTGTCTCCCATCAGGGGCCTCCCATCTCTCCGAGCCGTACAGCCCGAAGGATGGCGGGGCCCCTGCCCTCACCCGAGGATCTATCCGCCCAGCCTCCCCACCCCCACTCCC
The DNA here is from genome assembly GCA_036396655.1 of Acidimicrobiia bacterium. Classification (GTDB taxonomy): domain Bacteria; phylum Actinomycetota; class Acidimicrobiia; order Spongiisociales; family ZC4RG35; genus JARDZU01. The sequence goes on along the minus strand of DASWKK010000120.1, from coordinate 1,781 downwards.
CACTTCAACGCGTAGAGCCCCTTGAGCCGCTTGACAGCGTCCGCCTTCATTCCGCCGTACTGGTTTCGCCACCGGTTCCAGGTCGACTCGGTGATCTCGAGATGCCGCAGCACCTCAGTGAGGTCCTTGCCCTCGTTGAGGAGCCGCTCGCCCTCCCGGAGCTTGCGCACGGCCTGCCCAGGGGAATGTCGATGTCGTTTCACTGTGGTCATCCTCCCATTCTCAAGGACGGAGACCCACACGACGCAGACCGAAATCAGGGGCTCACGTCAAAGTCAGCTCAACCCCGGCGACCAGGGCCATCAGGGCGAGGATGGGCAGGAGAGCTCGAGCGTCAGGTCCCGAAGCCCGAAGACTCAGGACCCTCGAAGAGCCGCCACGGCAGGATGCTGCTGGCCGACAGCACCTCGATCCCTACCAGGCGGCCCGTCCGATCGAAATCGAGATTGATCTCGCCTCCCCCCTCAATCGGAGCGCAGGGCACTGTCCGCTCGACTTCGCCCGCCCCGATCTCTTCGGCGAGATAGATATAGGCAGCGTCAACCCTCGGGTCGTAAGTCACTCGAGTCATCGCGCCGCCCTCAGGGACCTCCGCTCTCACACCCGACGCCCCTGCAGCCGCAAGATGCCGCGACAGCTCCCCCAATCTCACCAGGGCAGCAGGGCGATGTTCCTCGAGCGGCATCGCATGCTGGATGTGTTCCAGGTCCGCATCGACCTCCCGCAACTCTGCACGCAAGTCGGCGGAGACACTCTCCAACGCTGACGCATTGGCCTCGATCGCTGCCTGTGTGCCAGCGAGACTCGACTCACGCTTCTCGTATCGCCGTATCGCCTGGACCATGGCCCGCAGCAAACCGTCATTCGCCATCCGTCACCTCGTTATGATGGTCACCACGATGTCGTTCTCGGTGATCACCTCCACCGAACCGTTGACATACGACAGGCGAGGTTGACCCAGTGGGCCCGTCACCGGCTTGACGACGGTCAAATCACTCGTCAACACCTCTTCCACATACGTCGGAGAGATACTGCGACCTCCGCCGAAGCCTCTCGGAATCATCCGGTCCACAGCATGCTGGGTGTACAACCTGCCACCCACATCCGCATACTCAGTCCCATTGACCGTCACCTTCGGATAATCATCCCAGAAGCCCCACAACGGCCGCCCTGCTGGGTTTGTGGCGAGGTTGCGTGCCGTTGCGAACTTGCGGATGAGTCGGGTGAAGACTCCACCGAACGCGAGTCCGCCGACTAGTTCTGCGCGTTCGTTCGCGTTGCCTTTGAGTGCGATCCGCGCCAGCTCGGCCGGCAATCCCATAGCCACTCGGTCGTAAGCCTCGATGCGTGCCAGGTCCCATGTGGCCAGGGCGCTCCCATAGTCCACCAAGGTGCCACCCAGCGCAGGTGCCCACTCCCAGAACCTCAAGGGCGCTAAGGCGCCATGGACAACTCCACCGAGAGAGTCGACGCTGCCCCCGTATAGGTAGGGTTGGTACTCGGGCGGTATCGATCTGTGCTTCTCACACGACATGAGACACACGATTCCGTCGCCATCGCTATCCCCCCACCGAACGCCGCCGCATCCGCCGCCGCCGCCGGCACATGGGTCATGTCCTGACGGGTCGCTGTAGTTGATGGGGTTGTTGGTGACGTAGCTGTACCGGTCGAAGTGTTGCGGGTTGGCGGGGTCGGGGACGACGGTGTCGGGAGAGACGAAACGGCGCACAGTCGGGTCGTAGTAGCGGGCCTGGTAGAACAGCAGCCCGGTCGGGTCAGCA
>DASWKK010000119.1:0-3697 GCA_036396655.1 Acidimicrobiia bacterium | reverse complement strand
ATCACTCTCTTCGTAGGCGCCGAGGCGGCCACCGAGTTGAGATCGAGCTCTACTTCGACCGTCGCCTCCGGGCGATGTGATGCCAGTTCGACCCTGGGACCCGGAGTCGTTGTGTAGATATCCTCCTCTGGGGGGCTGGTGGCGATGGAGGCCAGGGAGGCGACCACCAGCAGGATCAGAGAGGTCGGCCTCCTCGAGACTGTTCGAGCAGTGACATCGCGCCGGCGTTCGATCTGTCCCAAATCCATGCCTTGTCTATCGGTGCCCATCGCCTCCCGATGACCGTTTTACATCGTCAGGTCATAAGTAGGGACCCCTGAAGGGTTCCTTTTAGATCCGCTCGTTGCCCCGCTTGTAGTTGCCGGTCGCCCGGGCCATCAGCTCCTGAGGGCTATGAGTCGCCAACTGTGACAGGAACTTGTCGGCTCTCTTCCCGCGAAGCACGACGGCCTTTCGACCGTGATGGGCGATCACGATCTCGCCGTTCTTGCGGACTTCGTATGAGAAACCTGTTGGTTCCGCCACGTCGGCCATTGTGCCCGGGCAGGGGGCATTGCCGATCGTCGTCTCCGACCTATTAGAGTTGACAGGAAACTATTTGGTTTCCTATTCTCTCCCCGATGGAATCGGTGTTCAAAGCGCTGGCCCACCCGACAAGACGGAATCTGCTCGACTCGTTGTTCGAGCAAGACGGGCAGACGTTGAGGTCTCTCACCGCGGGTCATGACATGACCCGAATCGGGGTCGCCAAGCACCTCCAGCTTCTCGAGGAAGCGAGGCTGGTGGTGACCCGTCGTCGGGGCCGCGAGAAGCTGCACTTTCTGAACCCGGTTCCGATCCGGCTCATCCACGACCGGTGGGTGAGCAAATACACCGAGCCCTGGGCTGCCGGGTTGGTCAGTCTGAAAGGAGAGTTGGAGGAACAGATGGAGAAGGTGTTCGAGATATACATTCGCACCACCCCGGAACAACTATGGGAGGCGATCACCAACCCGGCGATCCGAGCCAAGTACCACTTCGGTGCCGGCGTTGACTCGTTTTGGACCCCGGGGTCGAAGTGGGCGCTGGTACACCCCGGTGCCGACGGGGCGCTTGCCGAAGGCGAGAACCTGGTGGTGGATCCACCCCACCGACTCGTACAGACCATGGACGTCCTGTGGAGCGAGGATGCAGAGCGGGAAGGCACCTCCAGGGTGACGTGGGAGATCGAGCAGGTTGGTGACTCATGTCGGCTCACGGTGATCCACGACGAGCTCCGGGACGACGCCCCGGCCGAGCTGTATGGAGGCTGGCCGATGATCCTGTCGGGGCTGAAGACCTGGCTCGAGACCGGCGAAACCCTCACCACACCGGGCTCGCTGATGTACGACACGAGCTGAATCGCCAAGGGGGAAAGACCCATGCCATTGACCACCATCACCGACATACGCATGTGAACCCGACGGCAACCGTTTCTACATCGTGGAGGAAATCCGATGACTGCGACCCAGCCAGGCTACGAGAAGATCGACAAGACGTTCACCGCCATCCTGGAGAAGAGCCCCGCTCGAGGCGGGTGGACCTACGTCACCACCGACTGGACCGCTGAGTTCTTCGGGACCCGAGGCCTGGTGAAGGTCTCCGGAACGGTCGACGGTCACCCCTTTCGCAGCTCCTTCATGGCCCTCGGCGACGGCAACCACAAGCTCCCCATAAAAGCCGACCTGCGGGACACGATCGACAAGAGCGAAGGCGACAGTGTCACCATCCACCTAACCCAGCGTCACCGGAAATAGCCAAACCGTTCAGCGGGCTGTAACGGGTGGAGAGCGAGCACGGCCCTCTGAACAGGTCGGGTCACGATCCCGCCGGGGATACCTGATCCAGCCGTAGAATTGCGATCGGGTCTGTGTCAAGGTGGATCGGCTGTTCCGACCCCCAGGAGGTGCTCGATGAGCGAAAAGCGAACCACGGCCCGGGTGTTCCACGACGCCGGAGGAGTCGATGATTGGCGTGTCCTCTTCTGGGGCGCGTACGCCTACTACCGCATCGAGTCGTTCGCCGATGGGGCGAGATTCGTTGCCGCCATCACTGAAGTAGCGGAGGCACTGGGGCACTTTCCCGATGTCGACCTTCGTCCCGAGGGGGTGACGGTCCGCACCTTTTCCCGCGAGGACGGGGCCTTGAGCGAGATCGATGTCGAGGTGGCCCGGCGGGTCTCGGACGCAGCTAAAGAGCTCGGGCTCGAGCCCGACCCGTCGCAGGTGAAATGCGTCGGCATCGCGGTGGCACAGGACGCCGACATGGACGTTCGTCCGTTCTGGGCCGCCGCCTTCGGGTACACGGACCTCGGCTTCGAGGATGCGGTCGACCCCCACCGGCGCAACCCGCACCTGTGGTTCCACGAGCTCGATCCGCCCAAGTCCGGTCGGGGCCGAGTTCACATCGACGTCAGTGTGCCAGCCGATCAAGCCGAGGCGCGGGTGGCAGCCGCAGTCGCGGCCGGCGGCCGTATCGCCGACGACTCGCACGCACCCGAATGGTGGATGCTCGCCTCTCCGGACAACCACGGTGTCGACATCGCGGCGTGGCCGGATTTCGAGAACTACGACGAGGGCTGAGCCGCGATCAGGCCACAGGGGGCCTCTAAACGAGTGCGACATCGGCACGGTGGGTACATCGACAGCATGGCAAGAAGCCAGGAATGACTAGCACCGGCCAATGAATCTCACACCCATTCTGGCATATTCCTATTGCCCCGGATTGCTGCAGACGATGGGCCTTCCGGTACCTTGTAGGTGATGCATCCGGAGCACAACCTCGTCCTCACGGGTTTCATGGGGACGGGAAAGACCACTGTCGGGCATGCCCTCGCGGTCAAGCTCGGAATGGAGTTCGTCGACACGGACGAGCTGATCGAAGCTCGTCATGGGCCAATCGCACGAATCTTCGCCGAACAGGGCGAGGCGGAGTTCCGCGCCATCGAACGAACCGTGGCCCGCGAACTCGGACAGAGGACCGGGCTCGTTATCGCGACCGGTGGCCGCATGATCCTCGATCCGGAAAACTTCCAATCACTCAGCAAGAACGGCCGCATCTTCTGTCTCGTCGCAACGCCCGACGAGATCCACAACCGGGTCATCAACGACGAGACACGTCGGGATCGCCCTCTTCTCCAGGTCGAAGACCCGCGCGAGCGCATCATCGAATTGATGTTCGAGAGGCAACACGACTACGAACGGTTTCCACAGTTGATCACAGATCATGCGGGACCAAACGTGATCGCCGACGAGGTTGCCCAACTGTGGTCCAGCCACAGCACCTATGACATCTCGAGCCCTGCCGGGGGCTATCCCTACACGGTCGGCGCCGGGATCCTCCCTTTCATACGACAGCTCGCTTCCATCCAGGGACCCATGGTGGTCATCACCGACGAGATCATTCGGGACCTCTACGCCCCGAGTTTGGGTGAGGTCGATCTGACCATCGCTCTTCCAGCTGGTCGATCCCAGAAGACGCTGGATGCTGTTGCATCGGTCTACCAGCAGCTGTTCGAGGCCGGGATCGACAAGTCGGCGACGGTTGTCTCGCTCGGCACGAGCATCATCGGCGATATAGCCGGCTTTGCAGCAGCAACCTATCTGCGTGGTGTGGATCTTGTTCATTGCCCGACGAATCTGATCGCCATGGTCGACACCAGCGTGGGAGGCAAAGTCGG
>DASWKK010000118.1:0-6067 GCA_036396655.1 Acidimicrobiia bacterium | reverse complement strand
GCAGGTGACGCCGAAGGCAAGACCGGACCGGCCAGATCGAGCCCCAGATAACGCGTTGCCATGTCGACGCTCATTCCTCATCCTCCGTGTATTCGGCAGTGCGGTGAATGTGAACCATCTGCTCGTAGAGATGCCAGCGATCGTCGATGTCTTTCTGAGCCGCCGCCACCAGTTCGGCGGCGCGGTCGGGGTTGGCCCGCGCCAGCATCGAGAATCTGGCCTCCTTGCTGGCGAACTCAGTGAAGGGGATGCTCGGTTGACGACTGTCGAGGCGCAAACCGGGCTGCCCGACCAGCTCACGCCCCGGGTCGTAGCGAAACAGTGGCCAGAAACCCGAGTCGGCCGCTTCCTTCTGATGACTCATCTGGGTGGACATGTCGATGCCGTGAGCGATACAGGGGCTGTAGGCGATGACCAGGGACACACCCTCGAACTGCTCGGCCTCGGTGACAGCCTTCACTGTTTGGGTGGGGTTGGCCCCCATCGCGATCTGCGCGACATATACGTTGCCGTATGCCATCGCTATCTGACCCAGATCCTTCTTGGCCGTTGTCTTACCGCCCGAGGCAAACTTGGCGATCGCCGCCCGAGGAGTGGCCTTCGACGCCTGGCCTCCCGTGTTCGAATAGACCTCGGTGTCCAGCACCAGGATGTTCACGTTTTGACCTGAGGCAAGGACGTGGTCGAGGCCGCCAAAGCCAATGTCATAAGCCCATCCGTCTCCGCCCACGATCCACACGCTGGTCTCGATGAGAGCATCGGCCACCCCTTCGAGTCTCCTGGGCAGAGGTCCCTCGAGTTCGGACAGTCTGGACTTGAGCTCGGTGACCAGGCCCCGCTCGGCCGCGACCAGCCGGTCGATATCAGAGCGGTCGCGCTCCTCGACGAGCTCGAGAATCCTCTGGGCAAGGTCACCCAGCTCGGGAGCGAGGGCGGCGACGAGGAGTATGGCGTCCTCTCGCTGCGCTTCGTAGGCGAGCCTCATCCCAAGACCGAACTCGGCGTTGTCCTCGAAGAGGCTGTTGGACCATGCCGGCCCGCGTCCTTCGGCGTCGACCGCCCAAGGCGTGGTCGGGAGGTTCCCCCCATAGATAGACGAGCAACCCGTCGCATTGGCGACAACCACCCGGTCACCGACGAGTTGGCTGATCAGCTTCAGATACGGTGTTTCGCCACATCCCGCGCATGCGCTGGAGAACTCGAACAGAGGCTGGAGGAACTGGGAGCCCTTGACCGATGCCACTTTGAGATGTGAACGGTCGATCTCGGGAATCTCCAGGAAGTAGCTCCAGTTCTTCCGCTCCTGCTCCAGATGATCCAGCTTGGGGAGCATGTTGATGGCCTTGTGCTTGACCTCCTCCTTCGACTTGGCCGGGCACACATCGACGCAAACACCACACCCGGTGCAGTCGTCGGGCGCAACCTGGACGACTATTCGCCAACCTTCCAGGTCCGAGGTGAGGGAGTCCTTGGAGGGGAACCCTTCGGGGGTGGTCGTCGACAGGTCGAAGGCCTTGATCCGAATGGCGGCATGGGGGCAGACGAGAGCGCACTTGGCGCAGTCGATGCAGATACTGGGATCCCAGATCGGGATCTCGTGGGCGATGGACCGCTTCTCCCATTGCGCGGTTCCGGTCAGGAAGGTCCCGTCAATGGGGAGAGCCGACACCGGCAACAGGTCGCCCCGGCCCGACATCATCATCGAGGTCACCCGTTGCACGAAGTCCGGCGCCATCGGGGAGACGATCGGCCGAGCCGTCCCTTGGTCGGAGACCGGCCCGATCTCGACCTTGTAGAGACCGTCGAGAGCTCGGTCAACCGCCTCCTCATTGCGTCTCACGACGGCCTCCCCACGATTGCCGTACGACTTGCGGATGTAGCTCTTGATCGCTGCCGCCGCCTCTTCGGTGGCCAGGAAGTCCGTGAGATGGAAGAAGCACGTCTGTAGGACGGTGTTGACCCGGCTCCCCAGACCGGCCTCCCGGGCGATAGCGAGTGCGTCGATGGCCCAGATCTCGAGCTTCTTGTCGACGATTTGAGCTTGGGCCCTGGCCGGGATCCTCGACCAGACCCGATCGGGCGGGTAAGGGCTGTTGACCAGCACCGTGGCGCCCGGCGCCGCCATCTCGAGCACTTGGTCTGTTTCCAGGAAATCGAACTGGTGCACCGCCACGAAGTCGGCTTCCTCAATGAGATAGGTGGAGCGAATCTCCCGTGGCGAGAGGCGGAGATGGGAAATGGTGCGAGACCCGGCCTTCTTGGAGTCGTAGACGAAATAGCCCTGGGCGTGGAGTGGGGTCTGCTCCCCGATGATCTTGACCGAGTTCTTGTTGGCGCCAACCGTGCCATCGGCGCCCAAGCCGTAGAACACGGCCCTGGTCACGTCTTCGGGCTCACGCCACCAGTCGGTGTCATAGGTGATGGAAGTGTGCGAGACATCGTCGACGATCCCCACCGTGAAGTGACGGCGTGGCTGGTCCTTTGCGATCTCCTCGAACACTCCGGCAACCATCGACGGTGTGAACTCCTTCGACGAAAGCCCGTAACGACCTCCGTAGACATCGGCGGAGACACCACCCTCGGCAAGCGCTGCAATGACATCGAGGTAGAGCGGATCGCCGATGGCGCCCGGCTCCTTGGTGCGATCCATGGCGACCAGACGTTGCACCGAATCCGGGATGACCTCGAGAAAAGCACCCACATCAAACGGCCGGTACAGGCGGACCACGACCACTCCGACTTTCTCCCCCTGATCCACCAACCGATCAATCGCCTCGTGCGCGGCCCCGGTGCCGGAGCCCATGATCACCATCACTCTCTCCGCGTCAGGCGCTCCGTGATACTCGAAGAGCCCATAACGGCGGCCGGTCTCGGCTGCGAGCCTGTCCATGACCGACGTCACGATCCGCGGCACGAGGTCGTAGAACGGATTCGCGGCCTCACGCGCCTGGAAGAAGACATCGGGGTTCTGAGCGCTGCCCCTGAGCACCGGGCGGTTTGGGTTCAACGCCCTCTCGCGATGGGCGGCGATCAGGTCCTCGTCGACCAATCTGCGTAAGAGGTCGTCACCGATCGACTCGATCCTGGCCACCTCATGCGAGGTGCGGAAACCGTCGAAGAAGTGGAGAAAGGGAACCCGTGACTCGAGTGTCGCCAGATGAGCGATCAGGGCGAAGTCGTGAGCTTCCTGGACCGACGCGGCCGAAAGCATGGCAAAGCCTGTCTGACGGGCTGCCATCACGTCGGAGTGGTCGCCAAAGATCGAGAGCGCGTGGCTCGCAATCGTTCTCGCCGCGACGTGGATCACGGCAGGCGTCAGCTCACCGGCGATCTTGAACATGTTGGGCAGCATCAGGAGGAGGCCCTGAGAAGAAGTGAAAGTCGTTGCCAGTGCACCCGCCTGCAACGAGCCGTGAAGCGTTCCCGCCGCTCCCCCTTCGCTCTGCAGTTGGACCACCTTGGGCACGACACCCCAGAGATTCGCTCTCCCCTCCATCGACCACGCATCGGAGAGCTCACCCATCGGCGAGGCGGGTGTGATCGGGTAGATGGCGATGACTTCGGCGAGACGGTGGGCGATGAGGGCGGCCGCCTCGTTGCCGTCGACCATGATGTGCTGAGGAACTGTGCTCACCAACCCAACCTATGGGGAAGGACCGTCACCGTACCAGGGACCAAAGACCCCATCGGAGTGGCTGATTGCCCGGAAGGGATTGCAGGTTTCCATACCGGTCGACATGACCCGGCGAGGCCAACAAGCCCCCTTGGTGCGAGGCGGATGAACTATCCCGCTTGCTTGCCGTGGGCGACGATCAGTTGGTTGTCGACGCCGGCCATGCCCTCGACACCCTTCACGATTCGGGCCACGAGTTGAGCTTCTTCGATCGTAGGGACTTCACCGCTGAGGGTGACCACAGCCCCGCTGACGGCGACCGCAACAAGCGACATCGGCTCAGGGAGCACTGCGAGCATCTCGCGCGCATCGTCAGCGAGCTCCTCGTCGGTGCGCACGTAGGCGCGAATCAGATCGGATCGGGTGACGATGCCGACCATACGACCGTCGTCGACGACCGGAAGACGCTTGACACCTGCCCGTGTCATCAACCGGGCCGCCTCGTGGACGGTCGCGGTGACGGGAATGGTGATCGGCTCACGACTCATCAGCTCCCCGACCTTCTCAGCGCCCGCGAGCGGCCCCTGATCACCTTCGAGCAGAACGCGGGCTCTCCACGACCTGGAGCTGTCTTTGGCAACGTAATCCGCCTCCGAGATGATGCCGACCAACGTGTCGTCCTCCATCACCGGGAGACCACTTATGCGATTCTCGAGCATCAGCAACGCTGCCTCCCGCACCGATGTGTCGGGGGCGACGAACAAGACTTCGCGAGTCATGATGTCGGCAATGTCCACGGCGGCCCTCTTCTACTCGGTGACACACTACGGGTCGTCGTTGGCCGCGCTCGGCACCGAACGACCCGATCGATCCGCCGACCTTAGCCTCGGTCCCGGCGCGGGCTCCCTGGCCAGTCCGAACTGCTGATCTGGTATACGACATGCCGTTTCAAACGTTCGTCGTGAAGGAATCTGGGGTGGTCGAAGTCGAGCTCGGGGGCACGCTTCATGCCGAGTCGCTCCATGACCTGTCTAGAACGACGATTTGCCGGAATGGTCCAGCTCAGGATCCGCTCCAATCCGGCGTCACCGAACCCGAACTCGAGGACGGCGGTCGCCGCCTCGGTGGCGTAGCCGCTTCCCCACTGATCCTTGGCGAAACGCCAGCCGATCTCAACCGCCGGTGTGAAGTGAGTCTGGAACGTCGGAACGGCCAGGCCACAGAAGCCGATGAACTTGTGGGCCCATTTGATCTCGACAGCCCAGAGGCCAAACCCGAACTCCTCGAACTGTCTGTCGATCCTTCTGACCATCTGGTCGGATTCTTCCGCGGTGAGGGGCGCGGGGAAATGCTCCATGACGTCGGGATCCGCATTGATCCGGGCGAAGTGCAGCCGATCCTTGGATTTCCAGCGTCTGAGCAGAAGGCGTTCGGTTTCTAACGTGGGCCCGGTCGCCATAGGGTCCCAGGCTAGGCATCAACCTGACGAGGGGAACTCAACCCGGTGGGTCGGTCCCTGGTTTGAGGAATCGCAGTCGGCCGTTGCCGAGACGGGTGTCGATTCGGTATCCCCAACCGTGGACCACAACATGATGGTGAAACCAACAAAGGGTCACCAGATTCTCTGGAGTGGTCGGACCTCCTTCCGACCACGGGATGGCGTGGTGGACCTCGAGGCGATATCGACTTGGGCAGCCATCGCCCATGCAGCCGCCATCTCGATGGAGCACGAAACGACGGAGACGGTTGGGGATCACCCTGCTCCGGCGACCCATGCCGAGCGGTTCCCCATCGCGGGTGCGAATCAGCTCGAGGCTGCCGCCGCAAGCGACCTTGTCCAAGATCTCAGGACCTACCCTGGTGCCCCCGGCAACCTCCGCCCCCGAGTCATCGACAAACACCGTGATCAGTGGAGTCGTCACCCCGTTGGGTCGGGATTCTTCGCAAACCGCAGTCAGCGCCGCGGCCCGTCGGTAGCCAAGACCGGGACGCAATCCATCTGGGAGACATGGGATCTCGTCGGCTCTTTCGGTCAGGACCTTGTCGACCACCCCGCCCATGTAGCCGTCGAGCTCACCCCAGAGATGCCAACGGGACTCATCGAGGTTGGGCTGAAGCGCCAGATGAGACGAGGCGTGGGACCGATGGTCATCGGTGCGGCTGGTGCGACGGTGTTGGGCAGCGATTCGGCGCAGACCCTGGATATCGACACCTCGATGCCAGTCTGCCTGTTCTTCGACCGGGATGCGCGACATGATCTCGACCCGGTCGAACGTGAGCTCACCTCTCACCAGCACGCCAGCAAGGAGCGGTGCGTCGGCGAGTCGGGTTGCAGTGGAAGTCAACCGCTGAGCCGTCTCCCGGGAGACGTCGAGTCTGCCCGCCACCCACTCGGTCATACTCCTGCAACCGTCGGCTGTCGGCAGCTGCATCGCGTCGGCCAGAGCCAGGGTC
>DASWKK010000117.1:0-16226 GCA_036396655.1 Acidimicrobiia bacterium | reverse complement strand
GCCACGCCCCTCAGGGGTGGCGGAGACGTCGAGCAGCACGATCTCGTCGGCTCCCTGCTCCTCGTAGAGGGCGGCGCTGGCCACCGGGTCGCCGGCGTCGCGCAGCTCCTGGAATCGGATCCCCTTCACCACGCGGCCATCCTTGATGTCGAGGCACGGGATGACCCGTGCGGCGAGCGTCATGTCGTCACCCCGGTGTCCTTCAGCCAGCGAGCGAGGAGTCGCGCCCCCCACTGACCGGAGAGCTCGGGATGAAACTGACAGGCGAGCACGTGCCCACGCTCCATGGCGGAGACGAACTCGCCGCCGTACTCGGTGCTCGCCCCGACCCACCCCACCGGCACGGTCCCCAGGCGGAAGGAGTTGGCGAAGTAAGCCCATCCCGACTCGAGGAACCGCGACTCCGGCGCGGCCTCGACCTGGTTCCACCCCAGCTGGGGGACGATGAGATCGAGCCCGAAGCGCCCAATCGGTGTGTCGATGACACTAAGCCCCCTGGCCCCCGGGCTTTCCTCACTGGCCGGCGAGAGAAGCTGCATCCCAACGCAGATGGCCAGGGTGGGGCGGTTGGCCCCGATCCGATCCTGGAGCGATCGTCGTAGGCCGAGAGAGTCGACCTGGGCGATCGCCGCCCCAAAAGCCCCTACTCCGGGCAGGACCAGGGCATCTGCCGATGCCACGTCGTCGGCGGCGCTCACCTCGCTCAGGGTGACGCCGAGACGTCGGAATGCCGCCTTCACCGAAGCGGTGTTCGCAGTCCCGGTGGGGACCATGGCGACTGTCGTCACGTCAGGGTCCCTTTGGTGCTGGGGATTTCGTCTCCCGACCGGCTCACCGCGGAGCGCAACGCCATCGCCAGGGCCTTGAAGGCCGACTCTGCCTTGTGGTGATCGTTGTCACCTCTGATCAGGTCGATGTGGAGAGCCATTCTCCCCTCGATTGCGAGCGACCTCAGGAAATGGATGATGTTCTCGGTGGCGACTTCCCCAATCGCATCGCGGGAGAACCCGATCGAGATCTCCGGCCAGGGGCGGCCGGACAGGTCGACCACTGCTCGGCTCAGTGACTCATCGAGAGGCGCGTATGCGTATCCGAAACGTGCGATGCCCGATCGGTCGCCCAGTGCCTGGTCAAAGGCACGACCGATGACGATGGCGCAGTCTTCGACGGTGTGGTGATCGTCAACGTTGGTGTCTCCCATGGCGACCACTTCGAGGTCGAACCCACCATGCCTGGCCAGGGTCCCCAGCATGTGGTCGAGGAAACCGAGCCCGGTCTTGACCTGCGACACTCCGGTTCCGTCCAGCTCGAGATGACCGGTGATTGTCACCTCTCCTGTTTCCCGCTTGATGTCGGCCGTACGTGTCATGGCAGCATTCCTTCCAAATCGGCGGTGTTTTCGAGAACTCGGGCGGCGCGCCGCAAGGTGTTCCGGGCCAGGCTCGGGTCATCTCCCGGTGCGATGACACCTATCGGGACCACACCCGCGTCGCGGGCCGCGACCAGGTCGTCGGGAGTGTCGCCCAGCATCCAGGCCCGCCTCACACCCAGACGTTCGAGGGCAAGTCTCACCGGTCCCGGGTCTGGCTTGAGTGGTGCGTCGTCCCTGGTGACGAGGGCTGTCACGTCGCTCAGCAGGTCGAAACGAGCGAGAAACTCCACCGCATCCGAATGCGGGCGACCGGTCACTACCGCCAACGGCCAGTCGCTCGCCCACCGTCGCCAGATCTCCGGGTCGATGAGGGGACGCTCAGCCAGCTTGGCACCAGGCGAGTCGATGGTGCCTTGATAGAAGGTCTCGAATCTCTCCGTCACGTCCTCGAGGGCGACGTCGACACCCTTTGCGGCGCAGAGCTTTCGGGTCAAGACCCAGTCGTCATTGGCCCCGCCAGCTGCCTTTGCCTCCTGAACATCGCCAACCGAGACATCGGCTCCAAAGGCTCGCGCCGTCTCGAGTATTGCCACGGTCTGCGAGCGGCTGACATCGGCGAGGACCCCGTCGAGATCGAAGATGAGCCCCTCCGGGTCGAGGACGGCCTCCAGGCTGGCGAGCAGCCGGTCAAAGTCATGGTCGTCGCCGGGAAGGCTGATCCGGACCATCTTCTCCAGGCCGGCCCGATCCGGGAACCGGCGGAAGGCCACTCCCAGGGATCGGGCTCCGTTGACCAGCCAATCGACGTCGGTGACTTCGGTGAGGACGAAGTTCGCCTGGGAAGAGAATGGGTGGGTGCCCAGCTTGGTCAGTGTCTCGACCAGACGCTCTCGTTCCGAGCGGACGCTGTCGACGAATCCGGTCGTCTCCGACTCGGGCCAGGAGAGCCGGGCCTCGGCAACGGAGGCGGAGAGCGCAGCCACAGGATAGGGGCTGCCGTAGGCGCCGATTCGTGCCACCAGCCCTGGGGGGCCGAGAAGGTACCCGACCCGGAGCCCGGCCAGGCCATACGCCTTCGACAGGGTGCGCACCACCAACACGTTGTCCAGGCTGAGGGCGAGAGAAGTCAAGTCTTCGTCTCCGAACTCGACATAGGCGGCGTCGAGAACGACATAGGGGAGGATGGCGGCGACTCGCTTGAGGTCGGTCCCGGTCATGGCGGCACCTGTCGGGTTGTTGGGAGACACCAAGAAGGCGGCCGCGGTCCTGTCCGACACTGCTGTCGACACTTCTTCCACCGGGAACGCACCCTTCCACCAGGGAATCTCTATCAGCTCCACCCCTCTCTGCTCGGCGTAGCGGGGGATCATCTCGAACGTGGGGTAGGTGGTGACCACGACCGCGTCGCTATCCGCCAGGGCCAGGAAGCAACGGTTCAACGCGTCGTCTCCCCCGGCGGTGACCAGGACCTGGCTCGGGTCGAGCCCGTGGATCGCGGCGAGTCGGGAGCGGACCCCCGACGTGTCCGGGTAGCGGGAGATGGCCCGTGCCGCATCGGCGACGGTGGCGAGCAACTCGGTGGCCCTGGTCCGTCCTTCGTTCCGGGACAGATCGAGATCGACCGACGGGTCGTACATCGGGGGCGAGTAGGCGGCAGGTTCGCTCATGGGACTATCTGGTCGAGTCGGGACACCGCGATGTCGGTGGCGCCGAGCTGCTTGAGACGGGGGATGAGCCGGGGCAGGTCGCTGCGGGGCACGGCTGCCTTGACTGCCATGCCGGCGCCTCCGTGGAGCATGGCCACGGTCGGCTCCCTCATGCTGGGCAGGGCGGCGATCACTGCGTCGAGGTCCTGGAGCGAGACGTTTAGCTCGAGCATCACGCGGTTTCTGGCTTCGATCACAGACCTGAGGCTGAGCACCAGACCGTCGATTGCGCTCTTCTTCCTCGGGTCGGCCATCGCGCCGGGGCTGGCGTAGAGCCGGGTGGAGGACGGCATCAGCTCGCCGACGATGGCGAGCCCGTTTGCGGACAGGGTTTCACCGGTTGCTGTGTTGTCCACGATCACGTCGGCGTCCTCAGGCGGAAAAACCTCGGTGGCCCCGTAGGAACGAACGAACGAGGCGTCGAGACCGAGCTCGGCGATCCAGTCGCCCGTGAGCCGCTCGTACTCACTGGCCACCACCAGGTGACGGCGGGGAAGACGGCCGTTCAAGAGCAGGGTCTCGGGGGCGGCAGCCACGATCCTCACCGGATCGAGCCCGGTATCGAGCAACTCGACCAGATCGGCCTGTTTCTCCGCCACCCAGTCGGCCCCCGCAAAGCCGATGTCACGGGTGCCCGCGCCCAACATCTCCACGATGTTCTGCGGTTTGAGCAGCTTCACCTCGAACCCCGGCTCGGAGAGCACCGGTCGATAGCCGCGCTGACCGACGTGGAGCTCGATGCCGGCCGCCGAGAGCAGGTTGAACACACCGGGTTCCATCCGTCCCTTGGGGACGGCCAGGTGAATGGTCGGCTCGGGCTTCATCGGGGCATTCCTTTCCGTCGCTGCGGTCGGGTGTCGCCCTCGGGAACGAGAAACGCCGACCGCTGGGGTCGGCGTGTTGGGGTAGCTGGTTCGCTCTCAGCCCATCGTCATCCGACCCGCGCGGGGTGATGATGATGGTGGGCGTGGGCAAAGCAGCGGTTCATGTCGGGTAGGAGCATACGCCTTCGGGCGCAGATGGCAACTCCTTGCCACCGGCTGGGCCCGGGCGGGGCTCAACGAGCGGCTACATCCAGGACCCCCGTTACCCTTCGTTGCCGATGACGAGGAACGTACCCGAGAAACCGAGCCTGGAAGGGCTCGAGGCCAAATGGATGCAGCGCTGGGAGGCGGAGTCGATCTACCGATTCGACCGTTCCAAGGAGCGTTCTGAGATCTTTGCCATCGATACCCCGCCGCCCACCGTCTCCGGGTCGCTCCACATGGGATCGGTCTTCGGATACGTGCAGACCGACGCCAATGCCCGTTACCGGCGGATGACCGGAAGAGAGGTGTTCTACCCGATGGGGTGGGACGACAACGGCCTTCCCACCGAACGTCGGGTCCAGAACTACTTCGGGATCCGTTGTGACCCGTCGTTGCCGTATGACCCTGGGTTCGCACCGCCCGAGGAGCCGGCCGACCCTCCGATCTCGGTCAGTCGGCGCAATTTCATCGAGTTGTGTCACGGCCTGACGGCGGAGGACGAAAAGGTCTTCGAGGAGCTGTGGCGCTCGGTCGGACTTTCGGTGGATTGGACCCAGAGCTACGCAACAATCGACGCCCACAGCAGACGCACCAGTCAGAAGGCCTTCTTACGCAATCTGGCCCGTGGTGAGGCCTACTCCCAGGAGGCACCGGTGCTCTGGGACGTCGACTTCAGGACGGCGGTGGCCCAGGCTGAGCTCCAGGATCGGGAGCGGCCCGGCTCCTACTACCGGGTGTCGTTCCACCTGCCCGACGGATCACCGCTCTTCATCGAGACCACGAGACCCGAACTGATCCCGGCCTGCGTCGCTCTGGTCGCTCATCCCGATGACGAACGCTATCGGGGTCTCTTCGGCACGAAGGTCATCTCGCCCCTGTTCGGCGTCGAGCTGCCTGTCCTCTCCCATGAGCTGGCCGATCCGGAGAAGGGGAGCGGGATCGCCATGATCTGCACCTGGGGCGACACGACCGATGTCACCTGGTGGCGCGAGCTCGACCTTCCCACCCGCTCCTTGATACAACAGAGTGGTCGTCTCAGCCAGGAAGTCCCGGACTGGATCGAACGGGAGCCCGGGCGGGAGGCGTATCGTCAGATCGCCGGTCTCTATCCCAACCAGGCCAAGAAGCGGATCGCCGAGCTGCTGGTCGAATCGGCGGATCTCGACGGTGAGCCCCGTCCGATAACCCACCCGGTCAAGTTCTACGAGAACGGCGACCGCCCGCTCGAGATCGTGTCGAGCCGGCAGTGGTACATCCGCAATGGCGGACGCGATCCGGAGCTCCGGGCTCGACTCCTCGAGCGCGGGACAGAGCTGGACTGGACTCCCGAATTCATGGGTGTCCGCTACGAGCACTGGGTCAACGGCCTCAACGGCGACTGGCTGATCTCCCGCCAGCGGTTCTTCGGCGTGGCGGTGCCCCTCTGGTACCCGATCGACGGTGAGGGCGAGGTGGGCTATGACCACCCGATCGTCCCCGACGAGGAGTCCCTCCCCATCGACCCGACCTCGGTCGCCCCACCCGGCTACGAAGAGGAACAGCGGGGCCAACCTGGTGGTTTCTTGGGGGATCCGGACATCATGGACACCTGGGCCACCTCTTCGTTGACCCCCCAGATCGCCGGTCACTGGGACGACGATCCCGACTTGTTCTCCCGGGTCTTCCCCATGGACCTCCGGCCACAAGGCCCGGAAATCATCCGCACCTGGCTCTTCTCCACCGTGGTCCGGTCTCACTACGAGCACGACGCCCTGCCCTGGGCCTACGCCACGATCAACGGATGGATCCTCGATCCGGATCGGAAGAAGATGTCCAAGTCGAAGGGCAATGTCATCACGCCTCAGGCGCTGATCGAGGAGCACGGAGCGGAGGCGGTGCGGTACTGGGCCTGCAACGGCCGGCCTGGAACCGACACCGCGGTCGACTTCGGGGTGATGAGGATCGGACGTCGTCTGGCGACGAAGATCCTCAACGCCTCCAGATTCGCTCTCGGGTTTGCCGACGACGTAGATCTCTCGGCTATCACCGAGCCGCTCGACCGTTCCATGCTGGCCACGCTGTCTGAGGTGGTGGCCCAGGCCACTGAGGCGTTCGACGGATTCGACTACGCCCGTGCCCTCGAGCTCGCGGAGCGATCGTTCTGGACCTGGACCGACGACTATCTCGAATTGGTCAAAGGGCGGGCGTACGAGGGCGGTGTCGCCGGTGCCTCCGCCCATGCCGCCCTTCAGGTTGCGCTGAGTGTCTATCTCCGGCTGTTTGCTCCATTCGTTCCTTTCGTCACCGAAGAGGTGTGGTCGTGGTGGCGCCCGGGATCGGTGCATCGGGCACCTTGGCCGACCGTCGACGAATTGGCCCCGCATCGAGGAGACTCGGCGATCCTCGAGTTGACCGGAGAGGTTCTCTCGGCGGTGAGAAAGGCCAAGTCCGACGCCAAGGCCTCGATGCGAGCCGAAGTGAGCCTGGTCTCCATCTCGGCCACGCACGACCGCCTCGACCTGATCCGCCAGGCCGAGACGGATCTCCAGGCGGCGGCTCGCGCCGAGCAGGTCGAGTACGCCCAGGGCGACCCCAACGTCGAAGTGGTCCTGGCCGAAGTCTGAACCGGTGGGCGGTCCATGACGTCTGCCATTCCGGACCCGACCCGAGATCCGGTTTCTGTCAGGGGCATGCTCTATACCTCCGGTTATGGAACGCAACGCGGGCAAAGTGTGGCTTTTGACGCAACATAGTTGCACGGATAGGGCATTTAGCCTAAAGTTGTCTGCATGGCACAACCACGGGTCTGGTCGGCGGCATTGATCGGGGATATGGTCGCCTCGCGTCAGGCCCCTGACCGTCAACGTCTCCAAACCGAGATGGAGTCGGTGTTCGAAGGGGTAGGAGAGGTGCTCGGCGAGACGCCGGTGTTCACCATCGGTGACGAGTTCCAGGTCCGTTATCCCACGAT
Organism: Acidimicrobiia bacterium; assembly: GCA_036396655.1. Lineage (GTDB taxonomy): Bacteria > Actinomycetota > Acidimicrobiia > Spongiisociales > ZC4RG35 > JARDZU01. The sequence goes on along the minus strand of DASWKK010000117.1, from coordinate 9,170 downwards.
CAACGAGGCATTCGACGCCTCGCTCCTCCTCCATCTGAAGAGTGCAGGATTGACCGGGTTGCGCATCGGCATCGGCTGGGGGGAGTTGCTCGCCGAGGACCCCGGCCGAAGACCGTTCGGTGAGGACGGCCCTTGCTGGTGGCGGGCGCGGGAAGCCATCGAGGCGGTCGAGGGCTCGGGCCGGGGAGCGCAACGGGCGACCGCGGTCAGGACCGAGACCGCCCTCGACACATTGCTCAACGACTATCTCTTGCTTCGCGACACATTGATCCGCGGGTTCGACGACAGTGATGCCCGCATCGCATTGGGCTTGCTCTCGGGTCGGAGCCAGACCGAGCTGGCCAAAGAGTTGGGTGTCAACAAGAGCTCGGTCAGTCGTCGGGCCAACACACATGGCATTCTGGCGCTGGTCGAAGCAAGCAGCCTCGGCGCCCTACCACTACCTCCCCGACCATGATCTGGAGCTCGGTTGGGATTGTTGTGGCCGGAGGGTTGCTGTTGACCCTCCCTTCGAACTGGGTGGTTAGATCGGTGCTTCGCCTGGCACGACATGAGACGCCTCCGAGTCAGAACCGTGCCGGCCGCTGGATCGGCGTCCTCGAGCGTCTGTTGATCTATGTGCTGGTCCTGATTGGAGCCGCCGCCGCAGCCGGACTGGTGATAGCAGCCAAGAGCATCCTCAGGTTTCCCGAGATCAGCGCCAAGCCGGCTGCCATCGATCCCGAGTACGTTCTCATCGGCTCTCTGTCGAGCTGGCTCCTGGCGTTCTCGATGGGTGCGGCGGCGGTATCGATCATCTGACCCGACTGGGCGTCCGGGTTGTTGTCCCCTGCGGAGCGGGGGGAGGGGGCGAACCCCCCTTCGCCCTCGCTGGGGACAGGCGGTCGGGTTGTTGTCCCCCTGCGGAGCGGGGGGACCGACGCCGGCGAACGAAGTGAGCGCGTCGAGGGGGGCGAACCCCCCTCGCCCTCGCTTCGCTCGGACGGTGCCCCCTTTGGAAAGGGGGGACAACTGAAGGGGGACAGGGACGCTGGTTAGGCACCGGGTGATCGGTACCATTCGACGGTGAACGCCGGTTCAATCGGGTTGTTGGCGTTGTGGGGCTCGGTTGCCGCTTCGGGGCTGGCAGTGGTTTCCCGATGGTTGGTCCCGACGAAGACGGCAGCCGTCCGTCGAATCCTCGGTGTGGCGACGATTCTCGCCTCTGCCGCGACCCTTGCCCTGGCCATTGCCCTGCTCGGGGGGGACTTCTCCCTCGACTATGTGGCCCGCACCACCAGCCTGGCCACACCGTGGCCATATCGGCTGGCTGCCCTCTGGGGAGCGATGGAAGGCTCGCTGTTGTTCTATGCCGCCCTGACCCTTCTCATCGGGTGGATCGCGGGCCGGCGTCTCGACGCCGAGTTGGCGCCCGTGGCCTCGCAAGTCGTCGCTGCCGCCGGTTTCGGTCTGCTGCTGCTCACGGTCTCCGTGGCTTCGCCGTTCGCCCGCTTGGATGTGCCCGCGGTGGATGGTCAGGGTCTCCTCGCCATTCTTCAACACCCGGCGATGGTCTATCACCCCCCGATTCTCTATCTCGGGCTCACCTCCCTGGTGGTCCCGTTCGCGGTGACCGTCGCCGCCATCTCGCGGCGGAGGGTCGACCGTCGCTGGGTCCGCATCACCCGTCGCTGGCTCCTGATGTCCTGGGCCCTGCTCACCCTCGGCATGGTGGCCGGCGCCAATTGGGCATATGTCGAGTTGGGATGGGGCGGGTTCTGGGCATGGGATCCCGTCGAGAACACGTCGTTGATGCCGTGGCTCGCCGTCACCGTCTTCCTCCACACCTCCCGGGTTCAGGAACGCGACGGGCGTCTGGTTCGATGGAATGTTGGTTTTGCGCTCCTCCCGTTCGTCCTGACTCTGCTCGGGGTGTATCTCACCCGTTCCGGGGCCACCGGTTCGATCCACGCCTTTGCCGAGTCTCCGGTCATTGGAAGGGTCCTTCTGGCGGCGGCGCTGGCCGGGGTGGTGCTGGCGGTCTGGCTGACCATGCATGTCGAGCCGGGAGAGCCATGGGAGCGAGCCTCCCCTCTGGCGCGCGACACCTGGCTCGCTGCCAACGGCGGGTTGGTAACGATTGCCCTGGTTTTTGTGACTGTGGGATCGGGTTATCCCGCCTATCTCCAGGTCTTCGCCGATGAGCAGGCCTTGGTCAGGCCCGCCTTCTTCCTCGGCGCCGTGGTGCCGGTCGCCCTGTTGCTCGCCGTCGGCCTCGCTTTCGCCTTCACCACCCGCTGGGTGCCGGTTCCGCTGTCTTGGGCCCGGATCGGCGGGTACGCCCTGGTTGCTTTGCTTGCCGGATGGTCGGCGGTGGCAGCATTCGAGACCACCCCGACGATCGTGCTCGCCCTCTTTGGTCTGGCCGCGGCGTCGGTCATCGTATTGAGTGCCGACCTGATCCGAGGGACACCCTCGGGGCGGGCTCTCGTCGGCCAGGTGGCCCACCTGGGTATGGCCCTGGTGCTAGTTGGAGGCGCCGGCAGCTCGTTGGGCGAGGACTTCACCGCGGCGATGGGGCCGGGGGAGACCGTCGACCTGGCCCGCTACACCATCGAGTTGGAGAAGATCGAGACCGGGGAAGCCGATCGCTTCATCTACGTGGCGGCAGATGTGAGCTTCTCTCGGTCGGGTGTGGATCTCTTCAGACTCAGCCCGGAGATCAGGGCCTACGAGGATCAGGCGCTGCCCGTTCCCGAGCCCGCCCTGCGCACGACGCTCGTCGAGGACGTGGTGGTTGCAATCTCACGGGTGGCCGGAGACGCCTCCGTCGTGGAGGTCAGTGTGTTTGTGCGGCCTCTGGTGACGTGGGTGTGGGTCGGGGCGGCTCTGATCGCGCTGGCGGGTCTGATCGCTCTCGTCTCGACAGACGCAGACGGCGCAAGGCGACGTCGATCGGCCACAGAAGGGCAGCAAACAGCAGAAACCACCACCTCAAGCTGACAGCGCTCGATCCCTCCGCCAGACTCTCCGACTCGAAGGCATCGCTGGCGCCGATCTCACCGCGTCCGCCCGTGGTGAGCGACACGCTTCGCATCAGGTCGGGGTCGGCTTCCCCCGGGAGGTACTCGGCGGCAAACGATCTGGAGGCAATGGCGGACATGATCACGGTCTCGCCTTCGGCGTTCTCGATGCCGACCCCAACCGCGTAAGCGCCTCCTTGGCGGGCAGGGGCGACACCGGCGAACTCGAAATCGGATGTCCTCTCGAGACGCACCTCTTCCGACGTTCCGTCGGGGTAGCCAACGCGGGCGACAGGGGAGGTGCCCGCGGGCCAGGCGTCGGCACTCTCGAGGGTTATCGTCATCGTCTCATCGGCGATGCTCGCATCGACCCTTTGCCCGGTTGAGCCGGTCAGCGGGAATGTCTCACGGACCACGTTGGACCAGAAGTCGGCATACCCGTCCCAGCCCGCCCACTGTGCAGCCCACTTGTCACCACCATCACTGGTCCAGGCCGTGACCTGCCCCAGTCCGACCCGCCAGGAAGCAAGCAACGGATCGGCGAACTCGCCGACCTGAAGCTGCACGTCGGCGATCGGCTTGGCGGTGGTAGCCAGGTAGCCGAGCAGCGCCGGCGAAGAGGCGAGCTCACGAACCGCGGCCGAGGTCGAGGTGACCGACGGATAGAACTCGCCCTCATTGATGAACGACCGCGAGGCGAGACGTGCCTCCTTCACGAAGATCTCGGGGATCTCATTGAGGTCTCGACCCGGGTAGAAACGACCATTGCCTGCCACGGCCACTTCCTCCAGGGCATGGATCGCTCCTTCCCCGGTGCCTACGACCGAGACGGTTATGCCCTCCTCAGCGAGGCTCCGAGCCTCTTCCACCAGGTCCCCGGCGCCCATGTTGGGATCGCTGAACCCTTCGATATTGAGCTCGGAGGTGAATCCGTCGCTGAATAGGATGATGTGCTTCAGCTCTTTGTCCGACGACCGAAGCGCCTCGGCGGCTTCCTTCAAGGCAGGAATGATGCGGGTCTCGCCAAAGGGACGAAGACCCCCGACTCCGTCATCGATGACATCCGAAGAGGGAAGGGCCTGCAAGGGGACGACCCACTTCTGCCCCCCGCTGAATGCCAGCACCCCTACCTCGTCATTCTCCGAGAGAACCTCCACTGCCCGGATCGCCGCCGCCTTGGAGATGTCGGTCTTGTTGACTCCGCCCTCGGAGCTCTCCATGAACTCACCCTCGTCCGAGCAGTGACAGGCGCCCATCGACTCACTGGTGTCGATCAGCAACACTTCGGCAACTGTCGCTTCGCGCTTGGCGTCCTGGGCCTCGGAGTCAACCGGAAGCAGGGCTTCGAGACCGGTGTTCTGGTAGCCGCCGAGGGCATACGAATCCTCGCCGCCAATCACCACCAGCCCCCGTCCGAGATCGCGAACGAAGGTGTCGAGGACCTGGAGATCGCTTTCGCTGATATCACGGGCGCTGACGTCGATCATGACCACCGCGCGATGAGCGGAGAGGTCTTGTATCCCGGGGAGAGCGTCGAGGTCGATCGTCTCCACGACGAGGCCTCTCGACTCGAGCACGTCTCCGATTATGCGGCCCTCCTCGTCTTCGCCTTCGATGATGAGGACGCTTGCCGGCCCTAGGACCTGGACGGCGGTCGTGGTGGAGTCGTTCTGGCGGGTGGAGTCACCCGATACCTCGACCCGGGCCGTCAGCTCCTGGAGGCCCGGCCCTCCTGCGTCCACCGGGAATGTGAAGAGGTTGCTCCCTGGCTGCAAGGTGGCAGCCCGGCTACCCACCACCTCACCGTCGTTGAGCAACTCGATCTCTCCTTCTGCCGTCACCGACGACAGCACTTCTACCGTGGCACTGAATGTCTCGCCTTCGTTGACCTCGTTCGGGACATCGATCGAGGCGACGGCTGCGTCGGTTGTCACCGCGGCTTCGACGGTGTGCACATCGACGACGACACCCAGGGCTTTGAGCCGATCTATCTCCGCAGAGAGGTCGCCGCTGTTGGGTCGACCGTCGGAGACGAGCACGATTCTCTGCTTCGTTTCCCCGGTCAGGAGCGACTCTCCCAGACGAAGACCTCGGGCGAGGTTGGTTGCAGTCACGTCGACCACCCGGGCGCGGCCTGAATACGGGAAGACTCCCAGCGGGGCGGCCACCCTGGCATCGCCCCCTGCCTCCACAACGGCCCATCTACCGTCATCTGCGTCGGTGATGGCGGCCTGCACCCAGGATCGCGCTTCGTCCACCGAGGCTCCTATCGAATCGGACACATCGACCACGAATACGGTGGTTACCGAGTCGTTGGAGAGGTTGATGATTGGGTCGACGAGGGTCAGAACCAGTAGTCCCACGATCACAAGCCTCAGCGCCGTGCCCCACTTCCATTGCCGGTTGGACACACCTCTCGCCCGACGGCTGACCCAATATTCGATTGCGAGCACCACCAGCAACCCTGCGATGACCCAGGGGAGCAGCGACCGCGCTACCTCAGCCGTATTGATCCCATCTCCTGCGGCCACTTCGGCCGGCCTCAACCCGGAGAGGGCTCTAACGGGGGCCAGGTGGGACTCTGTCGTGTCGGCGTTGACCGCGATGACTACTAGCTCCTGGTCCTCTCGCTCCAACACCCAAAACCCGGCCTGATCGGATCGGGGCTCTGACTCTCCGATCGAAACCAGTTGGCGGTTGCCTCTGGGGTCGACCACTTCGCCCCCTTTTGACCCCACCGGCACCTGATCACCGACCGTCAACGACTCGACGGCTCCGTCCGCCGAGGCGAGCTCGCCAACCATCCTGCTGGCGACGATCGGGAAGGCAACGTTCACCGGAAGGTTCGACTGCTCGAGGGTGAAGGTGATGTAGAAGAAGGGGACACCGTTTGCTTGACCCCGCACGATCAGGGGAGCACCTGGTGCGGCGAGGAGGACTTCGCCGCTTTCGACCGCCACCACCTGAGCGTCTGCGATTGCGATTCGCGACACGTCGACGTCCTCGAGCAGCGGATCATCGGTGACGAGGGTGGGGATCGGGTCTTCTATCCGACCGGAGGGGGTGATGCCGGGGGCTCCTCCGGGTGCATCGACGGCGATGAACGGAGTGGCGGGATCGAGCGGCACCGCGGTCCCGGCGTAGACCTCGAAGTCGACGGCTTCTCCCGGGGCCACCTCGAAGTCGACATCGGGTATGGCCAGCAGGAGCTGTTCGATGAAGAAGGCGCCCTCCCCGTGAACCCGGACCTTGAGGCTGCCCGGGAGCGGCGCGGCCACGAACCGCTGATTGTCGAATGCGACCAGGTCCTCTCCATCGAGGTAGGCGGCAACCCTCTGGCCCTGCGGGAGCTCAAAGGTCTCCTCGACGACCTGACCGGCCGGAATCGTCACCTCGCGTCTGTCGACGGTCACTCCGTCGACATCCAATCTCACAACCTGGGTCGCGTCAGGCCCTCCGGTCGACTCGATCGTCACTCGCGCCACGAGACCGGCAGGACCGGTGCTGACAGACAGGTCGGTCAGAGCCCGATTGGTGTCCGTCTTGCCGACAGGCTCGAATCTCGTTCCCAGTGGCGCCAGCTTCTGCTCGGTCTCGTCGAGCCCTCCGTCTGAGATGAGGACGAAGCCGGTTGGCCTCTCGGCAGAGACGAGCGACTCGGCGAGGGCGAACGCTGCTTCGTAGTCGGCGTTTCCGGACGAGGTCCGAATGGAAGCAATGGCGCGGCGGAACTCGTCTGCATCGGTGCTCTCCTGGAGAAGAACCAACGGATTGGACGAAGCCATCACCACACTCGCCGCGCCTCCCTGAGGGATCTCGGCGTGGAGCTCGCCGGCCCTCTCGACCGCGTCGGCCAAACGATCCGGCGAGCCGTCGATGGCTGACATCGACCCCGATGCGTCGATCACGAATACCGTGTGATCGGCCAGCACCGCGGTCTCGACCCGGGCAGGTTGAGAGAGGGCAAGCGCGAACAGCAACACGGCAAGCAACTGGAGAACGAGCAGCAGGCTCCATCGAAGCTTCTGCCAGGGCTCGGCGGCGGTGATCGAATGCTTGAGCCCGTCCCAATGGAGCAGTGACGACACCTGGGTCGGCGGGCGACGGGGTGTCAGCATGTGCAGTATCACGATGGCTGCGCCCAGGAGCAGGGCGGCGAGGCCGATGGGTGCCAGCAACGTCACCTGATGACCCCTGCGTCCCGCCAGGAGTTGAGCAGCATCACCTCGATGTCCTCACCCGGCCGAATCGGCAGATACACCCCACCCACACCTCGGGTGTTGGAGCGGACCAGCTTCTGCCAAAGGGCGACTCGATCGCGGAATGACTGGGCGATGTCTTCGGTGACACTCACCGTCAATCGCTCGCCCCCCTCCCGATCGACGAGCATGAGGTCGCCGGCGAAATCGGGAGCCACGTCTTCTTCGGCGAGGATGTGGAAGACCGTCAGGTCGGATCCCGAGGCGCGCAGACGCATGAGGGACTTCCACTCGGGTGTGAGCAGGTCGCTGATCACGATCGTGATGCCCGGCGGGCCGGATCGACTGAGGAGGTGGCCCGCCGCCTGAGCGAAGGGAGTGAGGCCCTTTGCTTCCAGCGAGTCGAGATGGGACAACATATCCGGGACCAGGGCCCTGCCGGCAAACCGGGGCGGCGGCCCGGCAGCGGGGAAGGTGTGGATGCTGACCGCGTCATGGGCGGTCAAGGCCACGAACCCGAGGGCGGCCGCCAGACGTTTCGCCTGATCCAACTTGCCCTCGACGGCCATCGACGCAGAGGTGTCGATCAGAATGCGAACCGTCACCTCGTCGTCCGCCTCGAACAGCTTGATCAGCACCTGGTCCAAGCGGGCGAGGACGTGATAGTCGATGCGACGGAAGTCGTCGCCGGGGTGGTATTCGCGAAAGTCGGCAAAATCGACGGTGCTCCCGTACCTCTTCGAGCTGTGCTCACCGCCGAAGCGACCGACGAGTCGGTGTCGGCTGTGGAGTTGGAGGCTCTCCAGCCGCGCCATGAACGACGGGCTGAGAAGTGTCAAGGAACCCCTCGAATATCCGTCTTCGGCTCGGGAACGGACTTGAGCACTTCGTCGATGATCGGATCCGAGCGGACGCCCTCCGCACTGGCCTCGTACCCCAGCACGAGCCGGTGGCGGAGCGCCGAGCGGGCCGCCCAGCGAATGTCTCCGGCTGTCACGTGGGGGCGACCCTCGAGCAGCGCTGCCGCCTTTGCCCCCAGCACCATTGCCTGCCCGCCGCGGGGCGAAGCACCCCATCGCACGTAGCGCTTGACCGCGGGTGGAGCGGTCGCACCGTCGGGGTGGGTGGCCTCGACTATCAGTGACACGTATCGAATCAGGTGGGCGGCGATGGGAACGGTGGGTGTGGTGGCCAGCATCGACCTCACTGTCTCTGCATCGACCACCTTGGGGACCTCGGCCGTCTCTCCAGAAGTGGTGCGGCGCAGGATCTCCTCCAGGGTGTCGGCGGTGGGCGGATTGACCTTCACCTTGAACATGAAACGATCCAGTTGGGCTTCGGGGAGGGGATAGGTGCCCTCGAGCTCGATCGGGTTCTGGGTGGCCAGCACCAGGAAGGGGCGTGGGAGCGGCCGGGTCTCACCGGCCACTGTGACGCGTCGCTCTTGCATTGCCTCGAGGAGAGCGGCCTGGGTCTTGGGCGTCGCCCTGTTGATCTCATCGGCGAGGAGCAGGTTGGTGAACACGGGGCCCGGTCGGTACTCGAATCTCCGATGCCCGCTCTCGGACTCCTCGAGGATCTGAGTCCCGACGATGTCTGCCGGCATCAGATCGGGGGTGAACTGAACACGGCCGAAAGAGACCCCGATCGCAGCGGCGAATGCCTTCACCAACTCGGTCTTTCCCAGCCCAGGGACGCCTTCGAGCAGCACATGGCCTTCGGCCAACAGACCGACCAGGGTCTGTCGAATCAGGTCTTGCTGTCCGGCGATCCGGATACCGACCGCCTCCTCGATGTCCTTCCCGAACTGGGCGTACTCGTCAGCGATGGTTGCTTGGGGCTCGGTGGTGATGATCTCGTCTCCTCGTTAGCGGGCCTGTTCGGCCAACTGGTCGAAATATGTCTGGACGATCCCCCGCAGCGAGGGGGGGAGCTCGAGAGACGACAGGGTGTCTGCAGCTTCGCTGAG
>DASWKK010000116.1:0-2008 GCA_036396655.1 Acidimicrobiia bacterium | reverse complement strand
GGGTGGACGTTCTGAAGAGGTGGGTATGACCGGGCGCAAGAACCTCATGGTGGGGAACTGGAAGATGAATGCCACCCATCTGGAGACCATCCAGATGGTGCAAAAACTCTCGTATCGCCTGGAGAGCCAGGACTACGACCGGGTCGAGGTGGTGATCGCCCCGGCGTTCACGTCGCTCAGGTCGGCGCAAACCGTGATCGAGGCGGACCGTTTGCGGATTGGCCTGGGTGCTCAGAACTGTCACTGGGAGGCGTCGGGAGCGCAAACCGGGGAGATCTCCGCACCAATGCTCGCCAAGCTCTCCGTGCAGCATGTGATCGTCGGTCACTCCGAACGACGGCAGGGTTTCGGGGAAACCGACGAGATGGTGGCCAAAAAGGCGCGGGCCGTCGTCGCGGCGGGGATGAGCCCGATCGTTTGCGTGGGGGAGACCCTCGAACAACGTGAGGCCGGAGACGCGGTCAATGTGGTGGTGTCACAGGTAGTCGGCTCGCTGGCACGTCTCGACCCGGAAGCCGTTGCCGGCTCGTCGGTGGCCTATGAGCCGGTGTGGGCAATCGGCACCGGACGCAATGCTTCCCCCGAAGATGCCGGTGAGATGGCCGAAATCATCCGCACCACGGTCGCCGACAAGATGTCGAGTGTCGCCGCCGACGGGCTTCGCATCCTCTATGGCGGCTCGGTGAACGCGGGCAACATCAAGGACCTAATGTCCAAGTCGGATGTGGATGGTGGGTTGGTGGGGGGCGCGTCTCTCGACCCCGACAGCTTCGCCGCGATCGTGCGTTACTGGGTATGACCTATCGACTGATACTCGTCCGGCACGGTCAGTCGACCTGGAATATGGAGAACCTCTTCACTGGGTGGACCGATGTCGGTCTCACCGAGCAAGGCGAGGAAGAAGCACGGGAGGCGGGACGGCTGATCGAGGAAGATAAGCTGGACCCCGACGTCCTTCACACCTCGGTTTTGATCCGGGCGATCAAGACCGCCGAGTTGACCCTCGACATCATGGGCCGCCAGTACCTACCGGTTCGCCGCTCATGGAGGCTCAACGAGCGCCACTACGGGGCGCTTCAGGGATTGAACAAGAAAGAGACCGCCGCCGAACACGGTGACGAACAGGTGCGTATCTGGCGTCGTAGCTATGACATCCCGCCACCGCCCCTGGAGCCAGACGACGAAAGGCATCCCAGACACGATCCTCGTTATTCGTTGCTCCCCTCCGACCTGGTACCGGCAACCGAGTGCCTAAAGGACGTGGTGGTTCGCATGCTGCCCTATTGGCACGACGTCATCGTGCCCGACCTGCGCGCCGGCCGGGTGCCCCTGGTCGTGGCCCACGGCAACTCGCTCAGGGCCCTGGTGAAACATCTCGACCAGGTCAGCGACGCGGAGATCATCGACCTCAACATTCCTACCGGCGTGCCACTGCTCTACGAGCTGGATCATGACATGCGCCCGATCTCCAGCAACTACCTCGGGGACCCCGAGGCGGCCCGGGCGGCAGCCGAGGCGGTGGCCCGTCAGGCCGGTTAGATCATCCGGGAATCACTGGTAGAATCCGTCGATCGCATGGGCAACCGTGCCTCTCCCAACATCATCGGATAACAATGGCAATCGTCGAAGCAATCGCAATCGTGGTTCACTTCCTGCTCTCGGTGACGGTGATCGCGCTCGTGTTGCTCCATTCCGGCAAGGGAGGAGGCCTCTCAGACGTATTCGGCGGTGGGATGTCCACCTCGAGTCTGGGTGGGAGCACGGTCGTGGAGCGCAATCTCGACCGCTTGACGGTCGTCGTGGGAGTCACCTTTGCGATCAGCACCTTCGTGCTGACCTTCCTCTTGAACGCCTGACGGGCGTAGACTCGTACGGCCCTGTCGGAGTGGCGGAATTGGTAGACGCGCCAGGTTGAGGGCCTGGTGGGGTATTACTCCCCGTGGAGGTTCGAGTCCTCTCTCCGACACTCGACTCAACTACACGTGGCCGGGATTCGACGACGACCCGG
>DASWKK010000115.1:0-12989 GCA_036396655.1 Acidimicrobiia bacterium | reverse complement strand
GATCGACAGCGGGGCTGCGTGTTTGGCCACGTCCCATGACATGGTACGGGTCATCGGTTCATCACCTATTCATGGGAAACGCCGGCTTGACCGCTCGGGTGGAAGACGTGTTGATCGACCAGGCCGATCAACAGCACCTCGCCTGGCTGTCCCGATCGTTCGGGAGCTCCGACTACGCGCCGCTCAACGCCCAGGATCTGAACGCTCTCATTGCCGTGGCCGAGGTGATCGCCAAGTACCCCGCGGCTCACCTGTTCAAAGAAGGGGACGAGGCCGGGGCGGTGTTCATGGTGGAGTCGGGCCAGGTGGAGGTTTACCGGGGCGCGGGTCCCGCCAGGAGTGTGGTGTCTCGGGTAGGCCCGGGCTCGGTGTTGGGAGACATCGCAGTGTTTGGGCGGACCACTCACATCGCATCGGCCCAGGCGGTGACCCGGGTGCGGGTGCTCCGATTCGAACGAGATCGGTTGTTGGCCGAGTTGGCCCGCAACCCCGCGATATGCCTGCGCTGGTTGCTGGCGGGGATTCGCCAACTCGAGAGCACGCAGAGAAGGGTCCTCCATCTGATGCACAAGACCGTGTTGGGTCAGGTGGCGGATCTCCTCGGCGAGGAGGCGGACGGTCGCGGTGACGTTCATTTGTCTCAGACCACGATCGCCACTCTGCTCGGAGTGAGCCGCCAGTCGGTCAACGAAGCTCTCAGCCGACTCCGTGATCAGCATGCGGTGGAGACAGGCTACCGACACATCAGGGTGCTCGATCCGGCCAAGCTGGCACGCATCGCCGGCTCGTAGTGGTCTGTCGCGTAACGCGCGACCCTTGACGTCATTTACGGCCCCGCTGTATGCTGATGAACGACCACAGGGTCCGAGATAGGCCGTCGCCGACCTATCTCAAAAATTGAAGATGCGATTGGAGGCATGCTGACGCGTCTGTTAGCATGCCATGTCTGCGTCACTTAGATCTATCCCGCATTCCTCAGGAGGCACCCCTTGGTTTCGCGCGTGGCTGAGCGCTTTTCATTTGGAAAGATCCCCGAAGTACTCCCCCTTCCCGACCTCCTGGCAGTTCAACACGAGTCGTTCCAGTGGTTCCTCGACGAAGGTTTCCGTGAGATATTCGAGGAGATCAGTCCCATCGAGGACTTCACCGGCTCCCTCGCCCTGGAGCTGACCGACCATCGGTTCGGCGAGCCTCAGATGAGTCTCGAAGAAGCCAAGGAGCGCGATGCGAACTACGCGATGCCGTTGTTCGTCACCGCCCGGTTCATGAACCGCCAGACCGGGGAGATCAAGGAGCAGCAGGTCTTCCTCGGCGACTTCCCCATCATGACCGACAAGGGTGTCTTCATCATCAATGGCACCGAGCGGGTGATCGTCTCCCAGTTGGTCCGCTCGCCGGGCATCTACTTCGACGTCAACTCGGACAAGACCTCGGACAAAGAGATCTACTCCGGCAAGATCATCCCGGGTCGGGGGGCATGGCTGGAGTTCGACACCGACAAGAAGGACACCATTGGGGTCCGGGTCGATCGCAAGCGACGTCAGTACATCACAGCCTTCCTCAAGGCGCTCGGCATCGCCGAGACCGACGAGGAGATTCTCGAGCTGTTCGACGGCGCCGAGTCGATCAAGAACACCATCGAGAAGGACACCGCCCACACCAAGGAAGAGGCCCTTCTCGACCTGTACCGCAAGCTGCGCCCTGGCGAGCCCACCACGGTCGAGTCCGCCCGCGGCTTGATCCAGACGCTGTTCCGCAACCCCAAGCGATACGACCTGACCCGGGTCGGGCGCTACAAGGTGAGCCAGAAGTACCGCGAAGAGACACCGGCCGACTATCGAGCCGAGGGTCTCCAGCTGTTGCGCGACGAGGACATCATCGACGCCATCAAATACCTGGTGGCGTTGCACGCCGGTGAGGACACCATGGTGACCCACACCGGAGTCGAGGTCAGTGTCGGCACCGACGACATCGATCACTTCGGCAACCGGCGCATCCGCACCGTGGGCGAGCTGGTCCAGAACCAGGTACGGGTCGGGCTCACCCGTTTGGAGCGGGTGGTTCGGGAGCGGATGACGACCCAGGACCCCGACGCGATCACACCGCAGAGCCTGATCAACATCAGACCGGTCACCGCGGCGATCAAGGAGTTCTTCGGCACCTCCCAGCTGTCCCAGTTCATGGACCAGCCCAACCCTCTGGCCGGTCTGACCCATCGCCGGCGTCTCTCGGCGCTCGGCCCCGGTGGGCTGTCCCGGGAGCGGGCCGGTTTCGAGGTTCGTGACGTCCATCCTTCTCACTACGGGCGGATGTGCCCGATCGAGACCCCCGAGGGCCCCAACATCGGGCTGATCGGGTCTCTGGCCTCCTATGCCCGGGTCAACGAGTTCGGGTTCATCGAGACCCCGTACCGAAAGGTCGAGTCGGGCAAGGTCAGCACCAAGGTGGAGTACCTGACCGCCACCGAGGAGGAGCGATACGTCATCGCCCAGGCCAACGCGCCGCTCAAGGAAGACGGCGCCTTCCAGAACCCGAGGGTGCTGGTCCGTCGCGCCGGGGGCGAGGTCGAGTTCGTGCCACCGCGCGAGGTCGACTTCATGGACGTGTCTCCCAAGCAGATCGTCTCGGTGTCCACTTCCCTCATCCCCTTCCTCGAGCACGACGACGCCAACCGCGCCCTCATGGGCTCGAACATGCAACGTCAGGCCGTGCCTCTGCTCACAGCCGACGCTCCACTGGTCGGCACCGGGGTGGAGCAACGCGCCGCACAGGACTCCGGAGACATGGTGGTCTCTCCTGTGGTGGGCGAGGTGGTCGAGGTGACCGGCGAGGAGATCGTGGTCAAGGAGAAGGACACCAACAAGAAGCACACCTTCCCCCTCGACAAGTTCAAGCGCTCCAACCAGGGCACCTGTATGAACCACAAGCCACTGGTGCGCGAAGGCGACAAGGTGAAGGTCGGCGACGTGCTCGCCGACGGCCCTTCGACTGAGCGTGGCGAGCTGGCCCTGGGCCGCAACTTGCTCGTGGCCTTCATGCCGTGGCAGGGCCACAACTTCGAGGACGCCATCATCATCTCCGAGCGTCTGGTCAAGGACGACGTGCTGACCTCGATCCACATCGAGGAGCACGAGCTCGATGCCCGCGACACCAAGCTGGGGGCCGAGGAGATCACCCGGGACATCCCCAACGTCCCCGAAGAGGTCCTGGCCAATCTCGACGACGAGGGCATCATCCGGGTCGGCGCCGAGGTGGGGCCCGGCGATTACCTCGTGGGCAAGGTCACGCCAAAGGGTGAGACAGAGCTCACCCCCGAAGAGCGTCTGTTGCGAGCCATTTTCGGTGAGAAGGCGCGCGAGGTCCGGGACACTTCGCTGAAGGTCCCCCATGGTGAGACCGGCAAGGTCATCGCCGTGAAGGTCTTCAAGCGGGCCGAGGGCTATGACCTTCCACCCGGGGTCAACGAGTTGGTGCGGATCTATGTCGCCCAGCAGAGGAAGATCTCAGAAGGCGACAAGCTGGCCGGACGCCACGGGAACAAAGGTGTGATCTCCAAGGTGCTGGCCGAAGAGGAGATGCCGTTCCTCGCCGACGGGACACCCGTCGACATCATCCTCTCTCCGCTCGGGGTGCCTTCCCGGATGAACCTGGGGCAAGTCCTCGAGACTCATCTCGGCTGGGCCGCGGCCCAAGGTTGGGAGCCGTTTGCCGGCACCGGGCCCGCGGTGGGTGGGGCCGAGCCATGGACCAAGGTCGCCACTCCGGTGTTCGACGGGGCCCGCGAGGACGAGATCATGCAGGTGATCCAGAGCGCACGGCCGAACCGGGACGGGGTTCGCCTGGTCGGCGACGACGGCAAGGCCACCCTGTACGACGGTCGCTCCGGCGAGCCGTTCGATTCGAACGTGACGGTCGGCTACATCTACATCCTGAAGCTGGTCCATTTGGTGGACGAGAAAATCCACGCCCGCTCCACCGGCCCTTACAGCATGATCACCCAGCAGCCGCTGGGTGGCAAAGCCCAGTTCGGTGGGCAGCGGTTCGGAGAGATGGAGGTCTGGGCACTCGAGGCATATGGCGCCGCCTACGCATTGCAGGAGTTGCTCACCATCAAGTCCGACGACGTCCAGGGCCGGGTCAAGGTCTACGAGGCGATCGTCAAGGGCGACAACATCCCCGAGCCGGGCATTCCCGAGTCGTTCCGGGTGCTGGTCAAGGAGATGCAGAGTCTCTGCCTCAACGTGGAGATGCTCTCCGCCGGCGAGGAAGTCGAGCTCAGGGAGCTTGAAGAAGAGACCTACCGATCGGTGGAGACGCTGGGCATCGACCTCAGTCGGCCCGAGCGCCCCGACTCGGAATAGCGATTGGTTTGAACAAGTAGCACTTCATGGTGGATGGTGAACGGAGATATGGCGCAGCAACTATTCGATGAACTGAAGATCGGGCTGGCTTCCAGTGACCAGATTCGGGCCTGGTCCTATGGAGAGGTCAAGAAGCCCGAGACCATCAACTACCGCACCCTGCGACCGGAGAAGGAGGGTCTCTTCGACGAGCGCATCTTCGGCCCGCAACGGGACTGGGAGTGCTACTGCGGCAAGTACAAGAGGATCCGCTACAAGGGGATCATCTGCGAGCGGTGTGGGGTCGAGGTCACCCGGTCCAAGGTTCGGCGTGAGCGCATGGGTCACATCGAGTTGGCCGCCCCGGTCACCCACATCTGGTTCTTCAAGGGTGTCCCCAGCCGTCTCGGCTATCTGCTCGACATGTCGCCGAAGGAGCTGGAGAAGGTCATCTACTTCGCCAGCTACATCATCACCTCGGTCGACGACGAGAAACGTCAGAAGGACCTTCCCGAGCTCGAGGCCGCCATGCGCGACGAGATCGAAGTGGTTCGCTCCGAGTTCAACGAATGGCATGAGGTGCGTCTGGAGGCTCTCGAGGACGAGCTCGAGCGCATGGAGGAGGGCGGGGCCAAGAGCCAGGAGATCAATGCCCGGAAGAAGGAGATCGAGCGCGAGATAAAGGATCGCCAGGAGCGCTCGGATCGCGAGATCGAGCTGATCGAGGACGCCTACGACACCTTCCGCAAGTTCAAGCCCAAGGATCTGGTCGAGTCGGAGCAGTTGTGGCGGGAGATCTACTTCCGCTACGCCGACTACTTCGAAGGGGGGATGGGCGCCGAGGCGGTCAAGGCCCTTCTGTTGCGTCTCGACCTCGACGCCGAGATGGCGTTGCTCGAGGAGCACCTCGAGGCAGGCTCCGCCCAGAAGCGGCAGCGGGCGACTCAACGGATGAAGGTGGTCAAGCCTTTCTGGGAGGGTCAGAACCGACCCGAGGACATGATCCTGGAGACGGTGCCGGTGATCCCACCGGACCTGCGGCCCATGGTCCAGCTCGACGGTGGCCGCTTCGCCACCTCCGACCTCAACGACCTCTACCGAAGGGTCATCAACCGCAACAACCGCCTCAAGCGGCTGTTGGACCTGGGTGCCCCCGAGATCATTGTCAACAACGAGAAGCGCATGCTGCAGGAGGCAGTCGACGCCCTGTTCGACAACGGCCGCCGTGGCCGTGCGGTGACAGGGCCGGGCAACCGCGCCCTCAAGTCACTGTCCGACATGCTCAAGGGAAAGCAGGGTCGGTTCCGCCAGAACCTGCTCGGCAAGCGGGTCGACTACTCGGGTCGCTCGGTGATCGTGGTCGGTCCCCAGCTCAAGCTGCACCAATGCGGTCTGCCCAAGATCATGGCCCTGGAGCTGTTCAAGCCGTTCGTGATGAAGCGGCTGGTCGACCTCGACCTTGCCCAGAACATCAAGGCCGCCAAGCGGATGGTGGAGCGCCAGCGACCCCAGGTCTGGGATGTGCTCTCCGACGTGATCCAGGAGCACCCGGTCCTTCTCAACCGGGCGCCGACCCTCCACCGTTTGGGAATCCAGGCGTTCGAGCCGGTGCTGGTCGAGGGCAAGGCGATCCAGATCCACCCGTTGGTCTGTGAAGCCTTCAACGCCGACTTCGACGGGGACCAGATGGCGGTCCATCTCCCACTCTCCGCCGAGGCACAGGCCGAGGCCCGGATCCTGATGCTGTCGTCGAACAACGTGCTGTCACCGGCCTCGGGGCGACCGATCGTCACCCCCTCCCAGGACATGGTGATCGGGATCTACTACCTCTCCGAGTACGTCGAGGATGCCGTTGGCGCCGGTCGTCACTTCGTCGACTACGACGAGGCGCTCATGGCCCATGAGATCGGAGAGCTGTCGTTGCATGCCCCGATCGAGATCCGGCTCGGCGAGCTGGCGGGCGACCCCGAGCTGCACGCCGACCTCAAGCCTCTCCTGGGAACCCTGCTCCCGGAGGAGCCGATGGGCTCGGTGGGGCGGTCTCAGACCACTCTGGGCCGTGTGATCATCAACCAGGCGCTGCCCGAAGGCTTCCCCTTCGTCGACTCGGTGATCATCAAGGCCGACATCCGGCGCCTGATCGAGACGGTGATCGAGCGTTACCCCCGCTCGGCCGTCGCCGAGACCCTCGATGGGATCAAGGACCTGGGTTTCAAGTACTCAACCAAGGCAGGTCTCAGCATCGCGCTCGAGGACGTCCGCACGCCCGCCGACAAGGCGAAGATCCTGGAGGAGTACGAGGAGCGGGCCGAAAAGGTGCAGAGTCTGTTCCAGAAGGGTGTCGTCACCGACGAGGAGCGTCGTCAGGAACTGATCGAGATCTGGACGGAGGCCACCGAGAAGGTGACCGACGCCATGAAGGCCAGCCTCAAGTCGGAGCGGTTCAACGCCCTCGACATGATGGTTGGCTCCGGGGCGCGTGGCAACATGATGCAGGTGCGCCAGATCGCCGGGATGCGTGGCCTGGTGGCCAACCCGAAGGGTGACATCATCCCCCGGCCGATCATCTCCAACTTCCGTGAGGGGCTGTCGGTCCTCGAGTACTTCATCTCGACACACGGCGCTCGCAAGGGTCTCGCCGACACCGCCCTGCGAACAGCCGACTCGGGTTACCTGACCCGTCGTCTGGTCGACGTCTCTCAGGAGATGATCATCCTCGAAGCTGACTGCGAGACCGACAAGGGCATCGTGATCAACGTCCTCGACGAGCGGGGCAACAAGATCCGCAACCTCCGCTCCCGCATCTATGGCCGGGTCCTGGCCGATGACGTCAAGGAGGGTCGGACCCTGGTGGCAACCGTCGACGATGTGAAGCTCCGGGCCGGGACCCTGCTCGGGACCAAAGAGCTGCATGCCGTGGAAGCGGCCGACATCGAGACGGTTCGGGTGCGCTCGCCTCTCACCTGCGATACCAGGGGTGGGGTGTGCCAGGCCTGCTACGGGCTCTCTCTCGCCACCGGGAAGACCGTCGAGACCGGGGAGGCCGTGGGGATCATGGCTGCCCAGTCGATCGGCGAGCCGGGAACCCAGCTCACCATGCGTACCTTCCACACCGGCGGTGTGGCCGGTGAGGACATCACCCACGGGCTGCCCCGGGTGGTGGAGCTGTTCGAAGCTCGCACCCCCAAGGGCAAGGCCGTCCTCTCCGATGCCAAGGGAGTGGCCAACCTCGTGGAGGACGGCGACGGCCGCCGCGTGGTCCTGGAGACCGGCGACGAGGAAGTCGTCTACCCCATCTCCCGGTACGCCAAGCTCAGGGTGTCCAACGGGGCGGAGATCGACGCCGGGACCCAATTGACCGAGGGGCCGCTCGACCCCAAGGAGGTCCTGGAGATCCGTGGGGTCCGGGCCACCCAGCAGTACCTGGTCGACCAGGTGCAGGAGGTGTACCGATCCCAGGGTGTCGAGATCCACGACAAGCACATCGAGATGATCGTGCGCCAGATGTTGCGCCGGGTCCGGGTGGTCTCGCCCAACGACTCGGACTTCCTGCCGGCGGCCTTGATCGACGATCAGCATTTCCGTGACATCAACCGGGAGATGGTTGGCGCCGGGAAGAAGCCGGCTGAGGGCCGTCCCGAGCTGATGGGCATCACCAAGGCCTCCCTCGCCACCGATTCCTGGTTGTCGGCTGCGTCCTTCCAGGAGACCACCCGGGTCTTGACCGACGCCGCCATTCAGGGCCGGTCCGACTTCATGCGTGGTCTCAAGGAGAACGTGATCATCGGCAAGCTGATCCCGGCAGGGACCGGGGCCCAGCAGTACCAGGTGTTGCAGCCTGCACTGCCCGGGGCCACCACGGTGGCCTCGCTGGGTTTCCTCGATGGCGGTTTGTCCGCACCGGGGGAGGACGAGGGCCTGCCCGAGGACCCGGCAGAGTGGCTGGCTTCGCTCGGGGGCAGTCTCGGCAACGGCAAGAACGACGACGAAGAGGAATAGGCCGACGTAGCCGGGGAGGGGGGAAGTCCTCGCGCTACGTACACAAAGAACCGAAGGAAGAACCGCCCATCGGGGCGGTTCTTTCTATCTTGATCCCGGATTCCCGCATCCATACTGCTTAGCCGGCGGGACCTGGCTGCCGATGACATGAGCTGAGGCCCTGCTGATGACAAACGAAAACACTCCACCCGATCCATCGCGACGTCTCTCACCTGACGAGCTGGCGGGTGAGGTGGCCAAGCGGCTCAGATCGGCGCGTCCCGAGCGTGCCGAGCATCGTCGCACCCGATTCGACGTGGTCACCGCCAGTCGCATCGTCATGGCGCTGGGAGTAGTGCTCTTCGGGGCCGGGGTGGTCTTCGCCGGAGTCTGGGTCAGCGGGCTGGCCGGATACGAGACCCCGGGCACAGTCAACAACGAAACACCGGTGTTCGGTTGCCCCGGTGAGCCCGAGATCGGCGCACTCTTCACCGGGGAGACGGTGGAACTGGTGGGCAAGTCCGAGGACGGCGCCTGGTTCGCGGTCCGTGACGAGCGGGGCCCAGGCGAGGTGGTGTTCGCCGATGCGCAGGCGATCGAACCGGACGGCGACCATGAGCAGCTCGCAGTGCGCACCTGTGACCCCCGTGCGGTCGACGAGGTAGCGTCGGCCACCGCGGAGACCACGACCAGCTCGGAGGCGGCCGCCGAGACCACGACCACCACCGAGAACACCCTGCCCACCACCACCACCCCGGGTCAGAGCCCCACCACCACCGCTCCCGGCTCAACCGCGAGACCACCGCGGCGTGGCACCCCCAGCCCGGGCACCACAACAACCACCACCACCACAACGACCACCAGTCCCGGTCCCACCTCTTCGAGCACCACCACCCCCGGTACGTCGAGCAGCACCACCAAGCCGCCCACACCGACCACCAGTAGCACCACCACCACCCCTAGCACCAGCTCGTCGACGACCACCACCACGCAACCCACCACCACCACTACGCAACCCACCACCACCACCACGCAACCCACCACCACCACCACGCAACCCACCACCACCACCACGCAACCCACCACGACCACCACGGCACCCACCACCACGACCACCACGGAAGCCACCACCACAACCACCACTGTGCCGTAATCCGCACCGGCACAGCTATCGGCCTCTGTTATCCTCATGTTTCCTGACCGGTTGCGACCGGTCGGATTTGGTACGCGCGCAGACAGATACGTAGAATCTGGCCTGCGTCCGGGGTCCGCTGCTGTGAGCGCGCCGACCGGACGACCGGGGACACTCCGTGCTCGGTACGCAAGGTTTCACAACAGGATCGGTGATCGGGCTGCGCCCATTGCCGTTTCCTCGCGTAAGGAGAAACATGCCGACAATCGAGCAACTTGTCCGCGAGGGCAGGAAGCCCAAGAAGAAGAAGGCCAAGGCGGCCGCCCTGGGGGGCGCCCCCCAAAGACGCGGTGTCTGCACCCGCGTCTACACGGTGACCCCGAAGAAGCCGAACTCTGCCCTGCGCAAGGTGTGTCGCGTACGTCTCTCCTCCGGAATCGAGATCACCGCCTATATCCCCGGCGAGGGACACAACCTCCAGGAGCACAGCATCGTCCTGGTGCGCGGGGGCCGGGTCCGCGACCTGCCCGGGGTCCGCTACAAGGTGATCCGGGGGGCACTCGATGCCTCCGGGGTCAACGACCGCAGACAGGCCCGCAGTCGCTACGGATCGAAGAAGGACTCCTGATGCGAAGGGCGCCAGCACAGAAGCGCAAGATCGAGCCGGACCCGGTGTTCCGCAGCGTCCTGGTGAGCAAGGTGATCAACAAGGTCCTGTGGGCAGGTAAGAAGAACACCGCCCGGGAGATTGTCTACGGAGCCCTGGAAGTGGTCGAGCAGCGCACCAGCCAGGATCCGGCCGTCGTCCTCAAGCGGGCGATCGACAACATCCGTCCCCAGGTGGAGGTGCGATCCCGTCGGGTCGGCGGATCCTCCTATCAGGTCCCGATCGAAGTCCCGGCCCGTCGTCAGGAGAGCCTGGCCATTCGCTGGCTGGTCAACTTCGCCCGCCAGCGCCGTGAGCCGTCGATGTCGATGCGGCTGGCCAACGAGATCCTCGACGCCTCGAACTACACGGGGGCGGCGGTGAAGCGGAAGGAAGATGTGCACAAGATGGCGGAGTCCAACAAGGCTTTCGCCCACTACCGCTGGTAGCCCAACGGTCCCAACGGAGTAGCTGACAAGAAGATTTACCCGAACGTTCCAGCAGGCGGGCTCGCCACCGAAAACGGGCCCGAACCGCAGGACGTGGGACGTTCACAACCTCATAACGAGTCGGAGTAGAAGAAAGAGAAGATGAGCAACGGAAACGCTGCCATATCGCATTTGCGCCAGGTGCCGGTGAGCCGTACCCGAAACATCGGGATCATGGCCCACATCGACGCGGGCAAGACCACCCTCACCGAGCGCATCCTCTACTACACCGGCCGTAACTACAAGATCGGTGAGGTCCACGAGGGCGCCGCCACCATGGACTGGATGGAGCAGGAGCAGGAGCGGGGCATCACCATCACCTCCGCCGCCACTACCTGTGTCTGGCACGAGCACTGGATCAACATCATCGACACCCCGGGTCATGTCGACTTCACGGTGGAGGTCGAGCGTGCCCTTCGAGTCCTCGACGGTGCCGTGGCTGTATTCGACGGTGTTGCAGGGGTCGAGCCCCAATCCGAGACGGTGTGGCGTCAGGCCGACCGCTACGGCGTCCCCCGGATCTGTTTCATCAACAAGCTCGACCGGACCGGGGCCGACTTCTACTTCGACGTTCAGTCGATCATCGACCGGCTCGGGGCCCGACCTCTGGTGATGCAGCTCCCGATCGGCACCGAAGCCAACTTCAACGGCGTGGTCGACCTGGTCGAGATGAAAGCCCACATCTGGAAAGGCGACGACGGCAAGCATTGGGATACCACCGACATCCCGGCCGATCTCGCCGACCAAGCTGCCGAGTACCACGAGAAGCTGGTCGAGGCTGTCGCCGAGACATCCGAAGAGTTGCTCAACTCCTATCTGGAGAACGGTGACCTCAACGTCAAAGAAATCCAGGAAGGTGTCCGCTTGGGGACCATCGCTCGTGACTTCACGCCGGTGTTCTGTGGCTCGGCCTTCAAGAACAAGGGTGTCCAGTTGCTCCTCGATGCGGTCGTGGCCTATCTTCCCAGCCCGGCCGACCTGCCGCCGATCAAAGGCTTCAAGCCGGGC
The DNA here is from genome assembly GCA_036396655.1 of Acidimicrobiia bacterium. Taxonomy (GTDB): domain Bacteria; phylum Actinomycetota; class Acidimicrobiia; order Spongiisociales; family ZC4RG35; genus JARDZU01. Next base: position 1,397 of record DASWKK010000115.1, on the reverse strand, counting down.
GACACCGAAGTGGTCATCGAGCGCAAGCCGGAGGACAGCGAGCCTTTCGCTGCGCTCGCCTTCAAGATCATGTCCGACCCCCACGTGGGCAAGCTGACCTACTTCCGGGTCTATTCGGGGCATGCCGCCAAGGGCGAGACCGTGATGAACACCACCACGGGCCGCAAGGAGCGGATGGGTCGCATCCTGCGTATGCACGCCAACGCCCGAGAAGACATCGACGACGTCTTTGGTGGCGACATCGTGGCCGGGATCGGGTTCAAGAACACCACGACCGGTGACACCCTGTCCGCTCCCGATCATCCGATCCAGCTCGAGTCGATGGAGTTCCCGGCACCGGTGATCTCGGTGGCGATCGAGCCCAAGACCAAGACCGACGACGAGAAGCTGTCCGAGTCGCTGCACCGTCTCTCCGAGGAGGATCCGACTTTCCTGGTCCGCACCGACGAGGAGACCGGTCAAACCATCATTTCGGGGATGGGCGAGCTGCATCTCGAGATCCTGGTCGATCGTCTTCTCCGCGAGTTCAAGGTGGACGCCACTGTCGGCAAGCCACAGGTCGCCTATCGGGAGACGATCCGCCGGGCGATCGAGAAGGTCGAGTACCGACACGTCAAGCAATCCGGGGGCAAGGGCCAGTACGGACACGTGGTGATCGACCTGGAGCCGACCGGTCCCGGCGGTGGTTATGAGTTCGTCGATCAGATCAAGGGCGGCAAGGTGCCCCGTGAGTACATCCCGGCTGTCGATGCAGGCATCGAAGAGGCTCTGGACCAGGGGATCGTCGCCGGCTACCCGCTCGTCGACGTCCGAGCCATCCTCACCGACGGCTCCTACCACGACGTCGACTCCTCGGAGATGGCATTCAAGATCGCCGGTTCGATGGCCCTCCAGGAGGCCGCTCGCAAAGCGGGGGTCAAGCTGCTCGAGCCGGTCATGGACGTCGAGGTGACCACCCCCGACGAATACATGGGCGATGTCATCGGCGACCTCAACAGCCGCCGGGGCAAGGTCGAGGGAATGACCCAACGGGGGAACAGCCAGGTGATCCAGGCCCAGGTCCCGATGTCGGAGATGTTTGGCTACGCCACCGACCTGCGTTCCAAGACCCAGGGGCGGGCGACTTATTCGATGCAATTCAACTCATATCAGGACGTCCCCGACTCCATCGCCGAGGAGATTGTGGCGAGCCGGCGCGGACAGTCCTGAGGATCAAAGACAGAACGACGTAGGAACGGATAGAGGAGCCAAGACAAGATGGCGAAGGCGAAGTTTGAGCGTACGAAGCCGCATGTGAATGTGGGGACGATGGGTCATATTGATCATGGGAAGACGACGTTGACGGCTGCGATTACGCGGGTGTTGGCGGATCGGGTTGGTGGTTCGAATACGTTGAC
>DASWKK010000114.1:0-15566 GCA_036396655.1 Acidimicrobiia bacterium | reverse complement strand
ACGGGGAACGAAGGAATACCGATCTGGGCGGCGCCGAGAGCCTCGTCCAAAGTTGTCCGTGCCGCAGACATGAACTCGGTGTGAAATGCTCCCGAGACGTTGAGCGGGATGACTTTCCGCAGGCCGAGATCGCCGGCGCTCGCCGTCAGCCAAGCGATGTCATCCTGGCCACCGGCGACCACCACCTGGCCCGGTGCGTTGACGTTGGCCACCTGGAGCCGGCCCCCGTTCCTACGACGAGTGTGAGTGATCTCCTCGGCGGTGGCCCGGTCGACTCCGATCAGCGCGGCCATGCCGGATGCTTCGCCCTCCGCCGCCCGCGCCATCGCCCGACCTCGGAGTGCGACCAGCGACAGGGCCGTCTCGTAGTCGAATACTCCGGCCGCGGCCAACGCCGTGTACTCACCGAGTGAATGACCGGCCGCTCCGGCAGGCGGCTGTGCTCCAGCCTCGAGCAGGGCGTCCCACAGCGCATAGGAGATGGCGAACAGGGCGGGCTGGGCGTTCTCGGTCCTTGTCAGCTCCGACTCCGGGCCGTCCAGGCACAATGTGCGCAAGGAGAAACCCAGCACTTCATCGGTTCGATCACCGAGGATCGTGGGTTTGGCCTCGAAGAGATCCGCCCCCATCCCGACGTATTGGCTTCCCTGACCCGGGAACAGGATTCCGACACTCACTGGATATCCGACTCGGCCCGACCCCTTGCCGTTACCCCGGGCGCAATCATTCCAGTGTCGCCAGCAGCCGACTCACGTCGGCGCTGTCGACATCGCGATGGGCGACGATGCGCAAGACGGATCCATAGGGGCGGTTGAGCCTGATCCCTGCCGCGTCGAGCCGGCTCTTGAGCTCGTCCCATTCGACTTCGAGAGCCGGGAAGTGGACTCTCACCATGTTGGTCTCGACCAGGGACAAGTCAACGGCATTGGGGAACCGGGCGGCGATCCCCTCCGCAAGGACCCGTGCCAGGAGGTGATCCTCGACCAAGCGGTCGCGTTCGGCCAGCGCCACCCGGGCGGCGGCGGCTATCACCCCGGCCTGGCGCATGCCTCCTCCGAGTCGCTTGCGCAGGTATCTGATCTCCTCGATCAGTTCGCTGCCACCACAGACGATCGAACCCACCGGGGCTCCAAGACCCTTGGAGAAACAGAACTGGATCGTGTCGCCGACCGCGGCGTAACGGTCTGCCGGCACCCCGGAGGCCACCACGGCGTTGAAGATGCGGGCACCGTCGACATGGATCTTCAAACCGTGGGCCCTTGCCGCCGCCGATGTCTTCTCCATGACGTCGATTGGGACGACCCGGCCGCCGGAGAGGTTGTGGGTGTTCTCCCAGACCATCAATCCGATCCTGGGAAAGAAGCCCACCATCGCCATCGCCTGCTCCACGTCCTCCGGCTCGATCCGACCGCCGTCACCAGCGACCGTGCGGAATCCAACCCCGGAGAGAGCCTGGGGGGCTCCTGCCTCGACACTGCGGACATGGCTGCCCTCATGGGCGAGGATCTCTTCCCCCGGGTAAGTCTGGGCCATTATGGCCAGCTGGTTGCCCATCGTCCCCGTGGGAACGTAGACCGCGGCTTGCTTGCCGGTTATCGCCGCCGACTCTTCCTCGAGTGCGTTGACGGTCGGGTCGTCCGAGTAGACGTCGTCACCCAACGGCGCCGACACCATTGCCTGCAGCATTCGAGTGGTGGGTCTGGTGACAGTGTCGGATCGGAAGTCGGCGATGCCGTCTGCGAAAGCCATGTTGTCCTAGTGTCCTGTCCGGTGGATTCGCTTGCAATTTCGGCGAGCGATTGTCGTTCCTGGCAAGGACGCAGGACGCAGGCGCACTGGGCCGTTCGTCAAGGACGAGGACGCTGCCAGGGGCGACAAGGGCCGTTGAAATACAAGCACGATCTGCCGGACAGGGCACTGGGCTACAACCGCTTCAGGACGTCTCCGATCCGATCCACCGCCAGCTCGATTCTCGTTTGGTCTTCGACCAGGGCAAAACGGACGAAGCCCTCCCCGCTCTGCCCGAATCCCAGCCCGGGGCTGACGGCGACACCCGATTTATCGAGCAGGTGGATCGAGAACTCGATCGAATCGAGCTCCTCGTAGGGCCCGGGAATCGGAGCCCAGGTGAACATGGTCCCCCGGGGCCTATCCATCTTCCACCCGACGTCGGCAAGACCGTCGACCAAGGCATCGCGGCGGGAGCGGTATGTCTCGTTGACCTCTTCGACAAACTCATCTGCCTGGTTGAGAGCGGCCGCGGCTGCGATCTGAATCGGCTGGAACGTCCCGTAGTCGAGGTAGCTCTTCAACTTGGCGAGGGCCGCGACCACCTCCTGGTTGCCGGCCATGAACCCGACCCGCCACCCCGCCATCGAATGCCCCTTGGTCAGGGAGTAGAGCTCCACGGCCACCTCCTTGGCTCCGGGAACCTCGAGGATCGATGGCGGCCGATATCCGTCGAAGGCGATGTCCGCATATGCGAAGTCGTGAACCACCACCACCTCGTTCTCCCGAGCGAAGCCGACCAACCGCTCGAAGAATCCGATGTCAACGGTCTGGGCGGTGGGATTGTGGGGAAAGCTGACGATGATGATCCGGGGCCGGGGCCAGGATTCCTTGAACATCCGGTGCACCACTTCGAAGTAGTCGTCTTCGGAGCCGATCGGGGCCGATCTCACCTCGGCACCGGCGATGATCGGCGCATAGATGTGGATCGGGTAGGAGGGATCGGGCACGATGGCTGCATCTCCCGGTTGGAGCATGGCCCACATCAGGTGGGAAAGACCCTCCTTGGCCCCAATCGTGGAGATCACCTCCGTGTCGGGGTCGAGATCGACGCCAAACCTGCGTCGATACCGGCCGGCAAACGCCTCTCGCAGATCGTCGATCCCACGGGAGGCCGAGTAACGATGATTTGCCGGATCACGCGCCGCTTCGATCAGGGTTTGCACCGCAACATCGGGGGAAGGAAGGTCGGGGTTGCCAAACCCCAGGTCGATCACGTCGACCCCGGCGAGACGTGCTTCGGTCTTGCGCCGGTTCACCTCGGCGAAGGCATAGGGCGGTAGCGAGCCGATACGTCTGAAGTCGATCACCAGACGAGTCAAGGTAGCCGGGAATCCGTCGGATCCCGAGTCACCGGGACTACGGGCAGTGGGAAGCGAGTGGCGCGAGCACTACCCGGACAGCCGGTCGATGGTCCGGATCAGACGTCTCGGGATGAGGTTGCGGGCCATACCCATGACGTCCCGGATCAGACCGAGCAGGTCGCCGGGTCCGTCCCAGTGCTCCTCGACCACTTTCGGGCCCGCACGGTCGATGAGGGAGTCGAGCGCGTACATCATGAGGAGCACGTCGTCTGCCCAACCGAGCACCGGGATGAACTCCGGGATCAGGTCGATCGGGCTGGCCACGTAGGCCGCGGCGAAACCGAGGACGATCTTCGACCGACGGGGGACACGCGGGTCGGCAATCAGTCGCGCCACCAGTTTGGCCAGGTTGGGGAGCATGAGAGCCGCGTCGGCGATCAGCTGCCTGCCCTGAATCGATGTGCCCTCGGGAGGAATCACGTCATCGGGTTTCAGCCGGTTGGTTGGGTCTGTCATTCGACCTCGATCCTGGTTCGGGTTTTGCCGTCGGTATCGTCGTCAGTCTCGCCGATGTTCCCGACCTCTTCGATCACAGCCTCCACCGCCTTGAGCCCTTCTATCGCCGCCTGGAGAAGGTGGTAGACAACCCGACGTCCGGCCCGGCTCAGCGCCTGCATCGCCTCGGTTTGATCCTTCACGAGCCGGCGTCCGGGTCGGAGAACGACACAGTGAGAGTCCCGCCGTCGAGTCGAGCCCGGCCCACTTCCCTTCGGCGCAAGGCGTCGGGAAGGATGAACGAGCGGCGATATGGCCCGACTTGGATGTACAGCTCGTGGCCGCTGCGGTAGACGTCGATCTCGGACTTGTCGACGAAGGCAATGTCGAGCTCCATCGAGATCTCGCCGTCCCCGTCAATGATCCGAAAGGGATGACGGGCCGAGAAGTCGGTGATCGGGTCGAGGTCGTCGTATAGCTCACCGGCCATGAAGCGAAGTCTGTCGATGCCGACCATCTCGTCGTCGAAGAGTCGGAGGTGAAGCCGGGGCACGTCGGCGAACGCGTCGTCGATCGCCTGGAGGTGTCCCTTCTGAATCGCCCGCCACCTCTCGAAGTATGGGTCCGCCACCTCCTGGGGAAGAACCCGGTTGACCACCACGCCATCGACTCCGTAGCCGAAAAGCCCCAGATAGCTGTAGGTGCGCCTCGCCTCGTCGATCACCATCTTCTCCGGGTTGACCACCAGCCGGGCCGACGTGACGCCCGGGTCGGACATGAGCTCCTTGACTCCTTCGATCGAGTCGAAGACCGACTGTGCCGCGGTGAACACCTCGTCCTGGGGAAGGGGGAGATCGGTGACGCGACTGAGTATGGGCCGGGCCGCCTTCATCAGCCTGCGTTCGGTGGGCAACACCTTTTCGAAGTACCAGCTGAGGACCTCGGGCAACGAAAGGAGACGCAGCGTCTCGGCGGTGGGTGCGCAGTCGACCACAATCACGTCGTAGGCCCCCGATCGTGCCCGATGATTGACCTCGAGCAGGGCGAACAGCTCGTCCATACCCGGGAATACCAGGAACTCCTCGGCTTCGATGCCGCCGGCGCCACCCCAGTCGAGCACATCCATGAGCTGGCGGCGGATGGCACCCCAGTACTTTTCGAGCTGGCGCTGGGTGTCGATCTGCTCGGCGTCGAGACCGGGTACCACCTGGGACGGCTCCGAGCCGAGAGACACTGCCAGCGCATCGGCGAGTGAGTGGGCGGGGTCGGTCGAAGTGATCAGGGTTCGGTGCCCGGCGTCGGCGGCGGCGATCGCGGTGGAGGCGGCGACGGTGGTTTTGCCAACCCCACCCTTGCCAGTGACCAAGAGGATTCTCATTGTCTAGAGGGCACTAGCCGGGGCCGGCGCCGGTCGCCCTCTTGCGCAGGCCACGGAGCGCAGTTGTCACGATCTGCTTCTCAGCCTGACGACGGAGGAAGCCAGGGATGACGAAATTGGGTTCGACGGCAAGTGCGTAGACCACCTCGGTGGCCCCGTCGACCGCATTGAATGTGTACGAGCCTTCCAGGGACTTCACATCCTTGGAATCACTCTCTGCCACCCAACTCAGCGCGTGGGGGCGGTCATGGGTATAACGAAGGACGTACTCGATCTCTTTGACGAAACCTTCGATGACAAAGCGGGCACGCTCAACTCGACCATCGACCGTGGTTTCCAATACCTCCACCTCTTTGACACCCGTGGCCCACTCGGGATAGGACTCGATGTCTGCCGCCACGTCGTAGAGCGCCTCGGCTGGGGCGTCGATCTCCAGGGTTTGAAAGGTACCTTCGGTCATGTCACGTCGACTCAGCGCCGAGATTAGCCGACCATTGGCTATTCGATTTGGGCGGGATCGAGCCGCAATGGCCTGCCCGTGGCCCGGAAATAGCCCACGTTGCGACAGCGGGTCCTGCCGATCCGCCAGGTGCTTGCTTGTGGCTGATGCACGTCACCGAACAGGTGAAGGCGGGGGGCGCTCGCCTGCAGATATCTGAGAATGGGATCCGAGCCGCGTTCTGCCCTCCCGGTGACCACGTCGGTTCGCAACGGGTCGAGAGCCGGGGGCACGTGGGTGCAGAGAACGTCCACCGCCCCCAGGTCGTCGAGCATTGACGCCAGCTGCTCCTCCGACACCTCACCCTCGGCCTGTAACGGCGTCGCCGCTCCCCCACCGACGAACCCGAATCGGAGCCCTTCGATCTCTCTCGCCTCACCGTGGACGTACTCGTAGCCGGATGGCAACGAGTCCCGCAGCGAGCCGGGGCGATCGACATTGCCGTGGATCACATAACCGTGCCCGCCGGTGAGGGCCTCGGCCACCTTCTCGTATTGGCGGTCTATCGCCCTGCCTATCTCGAGACGGATGTCATCGATCCGATCACCCACTCGCTCCAGCCACAACGACCTCATCCGCGCATAGTCCCCGTCACCCCTCGCCGAGGCCGACGCCCGGGAGAAGTCGAGACCTAGCACCTCGGCCACCGCGCCCTCGCCGGTGCGGTAATCGGTGAGGTTCACCAGATCGCCCAGAATCAGCAGGGTCTCGCCGGAGGCAACTACCCGGCGGAGCGGCTCCAGCGCGAAATGAATGTCAGAGAGAGCCAGCATCGGACCTGGATCCTGTCCGTGAGCTGTACCACGCCCACAGACCGCCGGCCACCAAACCGACCGTGGCGACCGCCAGCGCACCGGGCCAGGTCAGATCGAAGGTGGAGAACTCCGCCGAGAGCCCACCCATCCCGAATCCAACCAGGCCGCCTACAACCGCTCTTCCTGGCGCCGCCAGTCTCCGGCCCGGGTCGCGCTCGTCGTGCCCCACGTTCTCGGCGAGGGCCCCACCGAGTATCACCACCAGCAGCCCGATCACGCCGAGTGCCAGAGAGACCGAATAGACCTTGACCATGCCCGGTCGAGGGTAACCCGCCGGTGTGGCTCACCCGGCTTGCCGCTCGGTGGGGACCAGTCGAAGACGGGGCACCAGACCCTCCCCGGCCAGGTTGGCCAGGGCGCTCAACTCCGACTCGTCGAGGTCGACCGGCCCCTCGAGAAGGAGAAAGGTGACAACACAGTCGTCACAGGCACTGGTGTCCCGCATGGCACATTGTTCGCAATCGATCTGCATTCGTACCTCCGTTGAGGTCAAGGTACGAGACCGGTGGGACAGAAAGCCGCGGGGCCAAGCCCCGGTTCTAGGACCGGGGCTCAGTTCATTGCTCGGGATCTGCCCGCTCAGCCGTCGAGCAACCCGTTTTCGGTGAGCCAGGCGGTGGCCACGTCTTCGGGGTTCTCAGCATCGAGCTCGACCCGACCGTTGAGATCCAGGAGCACATCGGTGGTGATCAGCGCGGAGATCGAGTCGATCAGCGACGCGAACTCCGCTCCATAGGCCTCGGCAACCTCGTTGCTGACGACCGGGATGATGTTCTCCGGAGCGATGATCTCGTCGGTTCCCTCGAGGGCGACGAATCCCATCTCGGTGATCACAGGCTGCGTGGAGAAGAGCAGGGCGAGCTCAATCTCACCAGAGTCGAGGGCAGCCACCCGGGCCGCTCCTTCTTGTATCGACTCGAAGGAGAGATTCTCCAAACCGTAGGTCGCCACCAGACCCGCGTAACACGTCTCCCGTTCCTCACATTCGGGTGGCCCACCAAGGGTGATCGGGCCGACGCCGGCCAGGTCGGACACGGTAGATACGCCGTTCTCAGAGGCGAAGTCACCGGTCACCACGAACACGTTCTTGTCCTGACCGGGTGCCGGAGCCAAAACAGTGACTCCCACACCTGCGAACAGATCTGACAGGGCCTGGACTGCCTCCGCCTCATCTGTCGGCGCATCCTCCCCAAAACCGACGGCGATCGCCGACCCCAGGTACTCGGGCAAGAAGCTGATGGCACCCGATTCGATCTCGGGAAAGATCAGCTCACGCGACCCGAGATTGAGATTTCGCTCGATCGGATAGCCGTTGGCTTCCAGAACCTGCCCGTAGATCTCGGCCAGGATCACCGACTCGGGAAAGTTGAACGAAGCCACCGTGATGGTCGGCCCGTCGGCCGGTCCCCCGGCGGCGGTGGTCGTGTCCGCTGGTGCCGTGGTCGTGGTTGCGTCTCCACCCGACCCGTCGCCACATGCTGCGATTACGAGCATGAGAGCCATGAGGGTCGCCCCGAAGACGCGTCTGCGGATTGATTTCCGCATGGGTCTTCCTTTCTGTTGCGAATGTGAACGGCGCCCCAAAGGGACGCCGAAGGAGTAACCCTAGCCCCGGACCGAATATTTCAGTTCTTAGTGGTCTGTCGCTGAAATAGGGCGAGGGTGTCTCCGAGTCATCGGCGTGATCTGGCAAGGAGAAAAGCGCAGTCGCAGCCGGAAGCTGCGGCGAGCATTTTGGACACAGCCAGGCGCGTCGAGGGCCGGAGAGACACCGCCAGTATTTCGGCGACGGGCCACTTGGACCACTAAGAAACCGACGCGGCCGCCTTGACCTCTTCCGGGCGTAGACGGCGGATTCCCTCCGGCAACAAAAACCTCTCGCTCGAAGAGAACGCCCAGTCGGCGGCCAGAGTGAGCAGGGCGATCAGCAACGCCCCGGCAAAGACTTCAGCCCGTGCCCCGGCGCCTTGGGCGAAACCCCGGACCACGTATTGACCGAGGCCTCCGCCCGAGGAGAGCACCGCGGCCAGCGGCACCGTCGCCAACACCTGAATGAACGAGATGCGAACGCCGGCCAGGATCACTGCCGAACCCACCGGGATTTCGACCTGGCGCAGGATCGCACCTTCGGTCAGACCCATGCCCCGTGCCGCCTCCACCGTCTCCTGAGGCACGGTGACGATCGCCGCATAGGCATTGGTGAAGATCGGGGGAATGGCCAACGCCACCAGGGCGACAACCGCGGGCCAGAACCTGAGGCTGACACCGGCGCGGAGAAAGAAGACGCCCGAGAGGATGATCAGCCCAAATGATGGGATGGCGCGACCGATGTTGACAACGGCGTTGGCTGCGAACTCCCCGATCCTCCGGTGTCCGAGCCATACCCCGATGGGAAGGGCCAGGGCGGCGGCGATGATCATCGGGAGGATGGCAAGCCAGAGATGTTCGACAGTTCGGGGGAGGATCCCATCGCTTCCGGTCCATCTCCCATCCTCTGAGAACCAGACCATGACCTCGGAGATGAATTCCATCAGACGGCATCCCTCCTGGTCCATGGCGTCAAGATCCGCCCAACCGCCAAGAGGGCGAGGTCGAGAATCGCGGCGAGCGCCACCGAGAGGACGACTCCCACGATGATCCCGGTGGGAAAGATCACACTCCGCCTGATCCCATCGAGGATGAAGAACCCGAGACCGCCGAGACCGAGAAGCGAGGTGACGGTCACCAACCCGATCACCGTCACCGTGGCGATGCGCAACCCGGCCACGATCACCGGCAGGGCGAGAGGGAACTCGATGCGTCGAAGACGCTCTCCATCGCGATATCCCATGCCCAACGCTGCTTCTCGGACCCCGGGCGGAACGCCATTGATCCCGGCCACGATGTTTCGTATCAGGATGAGAAGGGTGTAACTGACCAGGGCGATCTCAGCGGTCACAAAGCCGATCCCAAACCAGGGGCGGGCCAGGGCGAACACCGCCAGGGAAGGGATGGTGTACATGATGCCCGTCGCGGCAGTGATCGGCTCGTAGGTTCGTGGCCTTCGCAGGGCCAGCGCGGCTAGTGCGATCGACAAGGCCAAACCGACCACGAGGGCAAACCCGGTGAGCTTCAGGTGCTCGAGTGTCCGATCCCAGATGTTGTCCAGATTGCGCCCGACCCACGTCCAGTCGAACAGTGGCATCGTCTGTTGGGCCAGGATCACTCGGTGATCTCCTCGGCTATCGACTCGAGATCGAGCATTCCTCGGTAGACGCCGTCGTCGACCACCACGGCGACCCGGGCATGACCGGTCACCACCGCGTCGAGAGCCGTCCGCAGCGACGAGTCGCTGCTCAATGTGACCAGGAACGGCCTCGGCTCGTGGTCGACCAGGGATCGGCCGTCCAACAACGATCCGTCGACCCAACCGAGCAGCCGGGTGCCGTCGAGCAGCCCCAGCCAGTCGACGTCGTGTTCCTCGAGCGTCGCCCGCGCCACCGCCGGCGACGCCGAGACATCGACGAACGGTCCCCACTTCAACTCGGCACCGGTGACGGGAAGCAGACCCAGACGCTTGAGACCCCGCTCCCCACCGAGGAAGCTCTCCACGAATTCGTTGGCGGGGTTGGCCAGGATGTTCTCGGGCGTGTCGTATTGCTCGAGGATCCCGCCGACATTGAGGACCGCGATTCGGTCTCCGAGGAAGATCGCCTCGTCGACATCGTGGGTGACGAACACCACGGTCTTACCCAGACGCTCCTGGAGATCGCGAAACTCCTGTTGCAGCCGCGTCCTCACGATCGGATCCACCGCTCCAAAAGGCTCGTCCGCCAGCAGGATCGGTGGATCTGCGGCAAGAGCCCGGGCCACGCCAACCCGCTGTTGCTGGCCACCCGACAATTCGGCCGGGTACCGGGCCAGCATCTCTTCCTCGAGACCGACCGTGTCGGCCAACTCGGCCACCCGACCATCGATACGCGGCTGTTCCCATCCCAGGAGCATGGGAACAGTGGCGATGTTCTGAGCGATGGTCCGGTGCGGGAACAGACCTATCTGTTGGATAACGTAGCCAATCGATCTTCTCAACTCATGGGCCGGGCTGGCCAGCGAGTTGCGCCCGTCGATGAGGATCGAGCCCGAGGTCGGCTCGATGATCCGGTTGATCATCTTCAGGGTCGTGGTCTTGCCACACCCTGACGGCCCGACCAGGGTCACGAACTCGCCCCGGCCCACCTCGAGGCTAAGCCCATCCACCGCCAGATCGGCTGCTCCCGGGAACTGCTTGGTCACGTCCACCAGACGGATCATCACGTCTTTGGCCACCTGAACTCCTCGACGAGGTTGAGACCCTAGATCGCTGACCCGTTCAACCCAGATCCTGCAGAAATCCCAATACCTCTTCGATGTACTTCTGGCGGTCGACGTCGTAGGACTCGACGTGGCCGGCACCTTCGACCTGGATCAGTCGGATCAATCCGGGATCGGTCTCGACCAGTTCGAGACTTTGGCTGAGAGGCACACTGAGGTCAGCGGTCCCGTGATGGATCAGAACCGGCCGGCGAATCGCCCGCTCGGCGTCGACCGTGTAGTCGATCGCCTTCCAGTTGACGCCGATGCGCAGCGAAGTCAGGAATTTGGCGGTGGCCGAGAGCGTGGGAGGCACATTCGCCGGGATCACGGGCAGTTCTCGCTGGCTGGCCGCATAGTCCACCGTCTCGCCGAAATCGACATTGGGCGAATCCATCAGGGTCCCGATGACGATCTCACGTGGCTCCCGGGAGAGGAATGCCATGGCGTGGGCGGCTCCAGTCGAGAACCCGCTGAGGACCAGCGACTCGGCGCCGTTCTCCACCGCGTAGTCGGCGGCCGCCGAGATGTCTTGCCATTCCGTCGCCCCGTACTGGTAGTAGCCCGAAGGGTCGAAAGGTTGGCCCTCGTCGTTGCGATACGTGATCGTGAGCTGGGGGTAGCCCTCGTCCTGCAGGGCGGCGAAAAGAGGCTCGGCCTCGGCAGGCGAGGCGCCTTTCCCGTGGATGTGGAGCACCCATGTCGACCCCTCGGCCGGCAGGTACCAGGCATCCATCTCCCCCAGGGGCGAGGTGTAGACGACCTGCTCCAGCTCATAGTCGCCCGAGACAAGCTCGATTGCTTCGGGATCGGGGACAAACCCATCCCGGATCAACTCGCCGGAGAAATACCACCCGCCGGCAAGATGGAAGACGAGGAGCAATCCAACCAGGGTCCAAAAGACGCCCCTTACAGAGATTCTCAGTTTCACGAGGTTGATTCTGGTCGCATTCAGATGACGGGCAACGACAAACCGCCAACCAGGTGCTCGTCGTGGTCGGTCACCGGGATCGGGTCGCGACCAAATGTCGGCTCGAGCTGCATCGCCTCGGCGATGGTCTCGTCGACCTTGGCCGAGACAGCCTCCTCCATGACCGAGCCGACAGCCGATGCCCCGGCGGACTCCAGGCTCTCACGCCGGACCAACCCGACCAGCATTCCCTCGTCGGCAACGGCGAGGACCTTCTGAGGATGGAAGCGAAGCGTGTCGTCGGCCAAGCGAAGTGGGCTGACGAACACCGGCTCGCCCATCCAGCGAAATACCCGGTCGGGGGCGCTGCGCACCATGATCGCACCAGCAGGCGCCTTGCTCCTCAGACGGGCGCCGGGCCCGAGCACCGATCTCTGGAGCCATGATCCACCGGGAGCGCCGAGGACGACCAACGCCTCTTCGTCGAGACCAGCCATCAGGTCGGAGATCCCATCCACCTCTACCACCCGACCCCCGATCTCGGGCAAGGAGAGGCCAATATGCTCGAGTAGCTCCTGAGCTTCCCGGGGATCGTCACCGGGTCGGATTGCCGAGATCATCTCGGCCTCGACGCCGAGTCGTCGGCCGATCCTGGAGGCGGTGTCTGCCGCCAGGAATGAGTGAGGGCCGCCCGCTACGGCCGAAATCACTCTTCGCACGTTCTCGGGTGCAAAATCGACGGGAACGGCCACGTTGACCAGGTCAAACGAGCCGGGGAAACGGCGGGATATCAGGAGGTCGGCCCGCAGGTCGATGCATTGTTCGACCAGGTCGCCAGAGATGCGATCGGGGTGCCCGTCGGTGAGGAGCCCGGCAAGTTCGGAGCACCCGTTGCCCCTGGTCCAGACCACCTTCATCTCATTGCCTGTCGTCGGGGTCACCCGGTCACTCCCTCCTGATCGGCCGCGACTCGCCTGGGAGCCGGCGCAGCCACCATAAGTGATTCAACGGCTCATGTCACCGATCTGTTTCTGGAACATGATGGCGTTGGGAGGTGACAAGATTGGGGTGTGGACTTCGACGATCTGATCCGCAAGAGGCGTATGGTCCGAAACTACGCCTCCGATCCGGTGCCTCCCGACGCTCTCGACAGGATCGTTGACGCCGGTCTGCGCTCTCCTTCCGCCGGCAACAGCCAGGGCTTTGGGTTCGTTGTCGTCACCAAGCCAGAGATCCGGAAGGCGATAGCCGAGCTTGCCGGTGAGGAGGATCACATGGCACGCGGCTTCGACCGCTGGATCTCGCGGGCGCCGGCTCATATCGTGATCACTGTCAGCGAGCAGGTGTATCGGGACCGATACCGGGAGCCGGACAAGCGGGGACCTGATGGTCACGAGATGGACTGGCCCGTCCCCTATTGGTGGGTCGACGCCGGGGCGGCGATGATGGCGATACTGCTCGCCGCCGTGAACGAGGGTCTCGGTGCCGGGTTCCTCGGTGCCCACTCCATTCCTGACCTCGGGGAGTTGCTCTCGATTCCCCGGCGTCACACCCCGATCGGTGTGGTCACGGTGGGATATCCCCTCCCGGACCGCCGCTCGTCCAGCCTCGACCGGGGCCGCCGGCCGCGCGACTCGATGGTGCACCGCGAGACATGGCAGGAATGATCAATCGGGAGCCGGCAGCATCCTCTCCAATGCCTCGAGGGCTCCTGCCAGGTCCTCGCGCCGCACGAATACCCGGACGCCCTCGACAGCTTCGAAGACAGGAACCGCTCCGGAGGCGGTGTCGGCCTGGACCACGGCATCGATCCCGCCCACCTCGAGGCGGGCTTTGACCAGGAGAGCCTCGGTCATCGAGCGATAGGTGCCGACGCGGGCCAGTGGTCTGTCGACGCGGGCCAAGTCCATAGGCAAAGCCTAGGGGGGTGCCCGGCCCGTGGCTGCGATACTCGCAGGCGATGACGGCGGACATCACGTCGAGCGCAAACCCCAAGATCAAGCGCCTGGTGGAGCTGCGCGATCGAAGTGCGCGCGACCGCGAGTCGGTCTTCATCGTCGAAGGAAGAGCGAGCATCGAACGGGCAGTCGCCCACCAGCGTCCGAAGGAGCTGTATTACGACCCGTCCCTCTTTGCCGAGCCGCCGTTCCCCGCGGACCTGGAGCTCAGCGTTGACCCGGTGGCGCTGGACCGGGCTTCCTACCGGGGCCGGTCTTCAGGCGTGATTGCCGTGTTCGACCAATTCGATCTGACCCTGGCCAAACTCGAGATCGGCCCCGACCCGCTCATCCTGGTGATCGAAGGCATCGAGAAGCCCGGCAACCTGGGCGCGGTGCTGCGCACCGCCGACGCGGTTGGGGCCGATGGCGTCATCGCAGTCGACCCGGGCACCGATCCCTTCAATCCCAATGTGATCCGAGCCTCGATCGGGGCCCTGTTCTCGGTCCCGTTGGCTGTCGAGGATCTGGAGACAGCCCTCCGATGGCTTCAGGATCGATCGATCCGCATCGTGGCCGCCGACACCGAGGGGAAGACCCCGCTCTGGGAGGCGAACCTCACCGGGCCTTGCGCACTGCTCGTGGGGTCAGAGCACGACGGGCTCACCGACCGGGCGAAGGCCGCGGCCGACCTTGACGTGTCGATCCCGATGCGTGGCGCCGCCGACTCGCTGAACTCATCCGTGGCCACTGCGATCCTCGCCTACGAGGCGCTCCGACAGCGGCAAGCCTGAGTCGGCGGGATCGAGACCTTGACATCGAACAGGTGTTCGGTTTAGTCTCGAATGGGCCGTGTCAGCCCTGGTTCAACCGAGCTTCGACGATCTGTCCACTCCGCTGTTCGACGTCACCTTCTGCGTGCTCGATCTGGAAACCACAGGGGGCTCGGCCCTGACCTGCGAGATAACCGAGATCGGGGCTGTCAAGTACCGGAGCGGCGAGCTGATCGGGACCTTCCAGACACTGGTCGATCCGGGTGCGCCGATCCCCCCTTCGATCACGATCCTCACCGGGATCACCCAGTTCATGGTCATCGACGCACCCCGGATCGAGGAGGCGTTGCCGGCGTTTCTCGAGTTCATCGGCGACTCCGTGATCGTCGGGCACAACGTGCGCTTCGATCTCTCCTTTCTGCATGCGGCCGCATCGCAGCTGGGCTACCAACCTCTCACCAACGACTCCGTCGACACCGTGGGCATCGCTCGCCGCCTGGTGAGGGAAGAGGTGAGAAACCTGCGGCTCAAGACTCTGTCCGCTCACTTCCGCAGCCCGGTCGCACCCATCCACCGTGCTCTCGACGATGCACGTGCCACCGCCCATGTATTCCACGGCTTGCTGGAGCGAGCGGGCAGTCTTGGCGTGACCAATCTCGACGACCTTCTCCAATTGCCGAAGGCAAAGGGGTCGGCGCACTACTCCAAGATCCACCTCACCGACTCCCTACCCAGAGAGCCCGGGGTCTACTTGTTCCGCGATCGCCATCGCAACGTGATCTACGTGGGCAAGGCAACCAACCTACGGGCGAGGGTCCGCCAGTACTTCTACGGCGACCAGCGACGCATCATCGGGAACCTGATGCGTGAGCTCGACGCGGTCGACCACATCGCCTGTCGCACTCCTCTCGAGGCCGAAATCACCGAGCTGCGGCTGATACACGCCCACCATCCTCGCTACAACCGGCGATCACGAGCCCCCAAGAGCTCGCATTGGATAAAGCTGACCGATGAGGTGTTCCCGCGCCTCTCGGTGGTGAGGACACTCAAAGAGAACGGTCTCGCTTTATCTCGGGCCTTTCCGATCCAAACGCGCCGCCGACCAGGTGGTGGCCGCCCTGTGGGACGCAACCCTGATCCGCCGCTGCACCTCCCGACCCGGGACTAGATCCGCTCGCTGCGCCCCCTCCCAGATGGGTGTCGCCTACTGCCCCTGTGACGGCACCCTGACCGCGGCCGACTACCGAAGTGCGGTCGAACAGATCGTCGACGGAATCATCTGGTGCCCCGAGTTGCTTCTCGATCCCTTGGCCGCACGGATGGAACAACTCGCCATCG
>DASWKK010000113.1:0-1904 GCA_036396655.1 Acidimicrobiia bacterium | reverse complement strand
GATCTGTTCCTCTGAGTCCACCTGGTTGGAGTCGAGCACGATGACGTCGATGTTTCCCCACTCATATGTTCCCCATCGGGGAGGATCGCCGAAGGCCTCATTCACGGCCTCGATCCGGCTCTCGCTCTCGATGTCGTGATTACCCCATGCGATCCAGAAGGGGACACCCTCTTCGGCGGCCCAGTCGAACGGCGCCATCACGAATTCGGCGTCGTCGGAGTAGAAGTTGTCTCCGGTGGTGAGGATCGCCTCAACAACCTCGGTCTCCGCGTATCGAGCCATGGCGCCGGCGACGGCGCCTTGGGGAAGTGTGCCCGATCCCCAGTCACCGATCACGAGGAGATCGGTCTCGATCGGCTCGAAATCCGTGGTGGTCGTTGTTGGCGCAGATGTGGTTGTGGTCGTCGCTGGCGAGGTCGAGCTCGGGGCGGTGATGGTGGCGGTGGTGGTCGGCGCGGTGGTGGGCACAGCCGACTGCTCGCAGGCGACCAGGAGCGACAGTGCCGCAAGCCAGATTGGGGGGATGGCTCGGCGGGAACCTCGCATCCGATCCTCCTCCGTCCAGAGGCTACGCCGAGTCGGTTGTGTGGCTCCACATTTCGTGTTTGACGCTGGTTACCCTCGTCCGGGATGTTCGCGACGTCAGCCGCGGTTTTCTCATTGCTTCTCATCCTCACTGGTGTTGCGAAGATCAGGAGCCCTGGAGATGTGGGAAGGGCCCTGACCGCGCTGGGCTTTCCCATCATTCGCCGGGCCGGTGGCTTGATCGGCGTGGTCGAGGTAGCAGTCGGGGCCACGGCTCTGTTCTGGAGGCCCAGCCTCATCGCGCAAGGTTTCCTGTTCGTCGTCTTCGGGATTTGGGTATTGGTGGCCCTCCGGCGTGAGGTGCCGATCGCAAGCTGTGGATGCCTGGGCAAGGACGACACGCCGCCAACCGTCGCACACATCGTGCTCAACGCGATTGCAGCGTCGGCCAGCCTGGCCGCAGCCGGCGGGCCGGCACTGCGGATCCATTCAGGCCTCGAGGGTGCCACCCAGGTGGCAGTCGTAGCGGTCGGCGTCTTCCTCTCCTACATTGTCCTCACCGATGGGGCGCGGCTCATTGGAGCTCGATCGAGATGACGAGGTTGACAAGGAAGGCGACCGAGTTGGTGGGAAGCTCGGTCGACCAGGGCCGCCGCGACTTTCTGTCGAGATTCACACTCGCAGTGACGGCACTGCTGGTGGCACCGCTCGAGTTCATCCTTCGGCCGACGACGGCGTACGCCGCGGTGTGCGGCCCGGCTCCCGGCTGCACCGACGGGTACACCGCGTTCTGCTGCACGATCCACCGAGGCGTAAACAGCTGCCCTCCGGGGCACTTCGTCGGAGGCTGGTGGAAGGCGGCCAACTCCTCGTATTGCCTGGTCAATGGTCAACCCGGCTCTCGTTACTACATCGACTGTCACCCGAGATGCAGCTGCACCAATGGCTGCGGCAACTTCTGTGACTCGTCGTGCTGGCCCTGCTCATGTCACTGCCCATCGACAGGGACATGTGATCAGCGTCACGCATGTTGTGCCCGATTCCGGTACGGGCAGTGCAACACCCAGATCGCATGCTCGGGCCCGGTCACGTGTCGGGTGGTGACCTGCGTGCCCCCCTACCTTCTATTCGACTCTTGCAGCACCACCGTGCTCAGCGACAACTTCACCGCGAATCAGACGGCGCCTTGTCTGGGGGTGGGTACCGCATGACCGGTGTGTACGCCGTCGTGATTGCTCTAGCGGTGGTGGTCGCCCTGCTCGGGATACTCGTGGTCGGGTTGTTGCGCAGCCATGCGGACATCCTCAGGAGACTGGAGAGCCTGGGGATGGGCGGGCCCTCCGAGCACGACCAGTCCTCACATGTCACTCTCACCCGCC
>DASWKK010000112.1:0-10299 GCA_036396655.1 Acidimicrobiia bacterium | reverse complement strand
TCCACGCTGCCTCCGCCTCGGAACAGGAGCAGCGGGATGGCGGCCAGGACCAGCACGATCACTGCGGCACCGGCGAACATCAGGACAGGGCTTGATCTGGAGACTCTGGGTTGGGTCACTGTGACCTCCTCGGGGAAAGGTGGTGGTTCGGGCGACATCGCCACCAGCCGGTCCGCAAGATCCTTCATTCTCTGGTCGTCATATCCGCTCATGACAGCCACTCCTCGAGGTGCTTTCTGGCTCGGGCAAGGTGACGTTTCACGGCCCCCGTAGACACGCCCATTTGGCTTGCGACTGCTTCGACCGGGAGGTCGCCCCAGTAGGTGAGGAGGACGGCCGCCCGCTGCTGCATCGAGAGCCGTTCCACCGCACTCAGAACATCGACGTCCACCTCCTGTGGCAGCGTCGACTCAGGTCCGGCCGTCTTGATCTCCCTGAGACGACGGGACAGCGTGCTCCGGTGGTGGTCGGTGGCCACGCTCAACACGGTTCGATAGAGGTAAGCCCTTCTATTCGACACTTCGGACCACTTCCTCGAAGAGAACGCCTTCAAACATGCATCGGTCACCACATCGGCCGCGTCGAAGGGTCCCACCAGACCGGTCGCGTACCTGGTGAGCTCAACCGCATACGAGCGATATACCTGTTCGTTGTCCATCACACCTGTCGCGGTGATCATGCCCGTAAGACGGAGCCAAGCCACGGATTGGGTGACACACCCCTTTTTCTGGGTTTTCGCGGAATCGGTTGGCGCGGACCCGGTATTTGTTTAGGTTGGCTGGCGCGCTCGGCGGTCAAGCGCTGTGAATCCATGCGAAACGCACGTCCCCTCGGCCTCATCGCAGCTGCCATCCTCACGATGGCACTAATCGCGGTGCTCGGACGAGACGACCCATCAACGACCGTTTTGGAGGCGTCCGCTCACCCGCGGACTGCATCCACCACGACGCATCCGGGCTCGACCTCGAGCACGACGGTCAACACCCCGGTCGAAGATCGTCAGCCGGACGTCGACGCCATGGGCAGTCCTGTGGGCGACCTTCTCGCCACGACCACCACGGTCCAGTCACCGGCCGAGGCCAGTGCGAGCGCCAGGGCGCCCAGTGCCGGTCCCTCACCCCCGACCACTGCGGCCAGGGCGGTAAGCAGCCCTACGACATCCCCTCCCACAACCACTACGGCACCAACCGTCACCCAGGCGGGGCCCAACGGTGAGTTCGAAGCACAGTTCGCATCGAGAATCAACAATCTTCGAACCGGCAGCGGACTCGACGCCCTTTCCCGTGACGGGGCACTGGATAGCCGGGCACGGTCGTGGGCCGAGCGCATGGCCGAACAGGGCGACCTCTCCCACTCGAAGCTCGCCAGTCTCCTCCCACCGTGGTCCGCTGCCGCAGAGAACGTGGGAATGGGCGGCTCGGTGAAGGGAGTCTTCAACTCCCTCGCCGGCTCGAGCGGGCATAAGACGAACATGCTTGGCGACTACACGCACCTCGGTGTCGGAGTATGGGTCGACAGCAGCGGCACGATCTGGACTGCTCATATTTTCACCCGCTGACGCGGTCGAGCAGCCGCCATACTCTGCCGATGCCCGGCACCGGCCCTGACAGAGACTCGAGAAACACTCACCGACTTACCACCGAGAGGCTGTGGCTCGAGGTGCCCAGAGACGATGACGCGCCGGCGCTTTTCCATCTCGCCGGCGGAGAGGACAGGGCCGAGATCATGGCCGGGCTGATCTGGGACGGACCCGACAAGGTCTCGGACACTCGCTTGTTCGTCGAGCAATCTCAGACCCGGAGCTATGGCGACTTTGGGTTCCACTGGGCGATCAAGGACCGCACCGGGGCCATCACGGGATCACCTGGTCGATCCATGGGAATGATCGGCACCCGGCCGAGCGGTGAGCCGGGCAGGGGAGATGTCGGCTACTGGCTCGGAAAGACCTATTGGGGGCGGCAGATCATGGCCGAGGCGCTCGGCTCGGTGCTCGAACTTTGCTTCGGTGGGCTCGACATGGTCAAGATCGAAGCCGAGATCTTCACCACGAACGCCAGGAGTATTCGGCTGGTCGAGAGTGTCGGGATGAAGCTCGAAGGGACCATTCGCTCCGCCCACTTCAAAAGTGGTCTGTGGGTTGACGCCCACGTGTACGGCATCCTCAAACATGAATGGCTTGCGGTGGGGCCGGCGATTTCTCCTTGACCCCTTCTTGATGAGCCGCTGAGGCGGTCATGAACCGGCATCACGGACACTGGCGACAGGAAACCAACCAAGGAGGTTCGTGATGGCCAGGAAGATGTTCGGAGTGTTCACCGCGGTGGCTGCGGCCCTGCTACTCGTGGGAGTGGCGTGGGCCTCGGGGGACCGAGCCAGCGACGACTCGAGCTCAGGCTCGTTCGCTAGCTCGGGCTCGTTGGCGACCTCCGGCTCAGTGACCTCGGTGTCCAGTCCGTCGGTGTCGAGCCAGGTAACCAACACCAGCCTCGACGACAACTCGTCGACCAGCGCCACATTTGACGACCACGGAGGCACGACCAACACCACGGTCGACGACCACGGAGGAACTACCGGCACCACGGTCGACGATCATGGAGGAACCACCAACACCACCGTCGACGATCACGGAGGAACCACCAACACCAGCGTCGACGACCACGACGACGAGGACGAGGACGACAAGGACGAGACCCGTTCGCCGGCGCCGGTGAACAGCGATCCGACCAGCTACCAGGTCGGTGGTGCCGGGACAGTGACCGTGCAAATCGTCACCGGGCAACTCGTTCTCATCGACGTCACCGCAACCCAAGGCTGGAGCTTTGAGGTCGACGAGTCCGGTGGCCGCGATATCAAGATTGAGTTCGAGAGCGGCGAGTCGGAAGCGGAGTTCGAAGCCAAGCTCCGTGACGGCCGGATCCGGATCGAGGTCGAGGCAAAGGACGGCTAATCGACCGATCCCATCCAGACTCTCACGACCGCCCCGCCGCCGGGGCGGTCGTTGAGTTCCATGGCACCGCCCGCGGATTCAGCGGTTCGCCGCACGATATCGAGCCCCAGGCCGGTTGAGCCCGCTCCGCTGACCCCCCGAACAGCGACGTCTGACGATGAGAACCCCGGGCCCTCATCGCTCACCTCGAGCCACGGCCGTCCTTCTCGCTGGCCAACGGAGACAGCGAAAGGGGTCGCGGGGCTGGTGTGAGCGAAGACATTCCCGATCAAGGAATCGACCATGGCCTCCACCGCTTCGACCGAAAGATCGACCAGCACCCGCTCGGCGTCGACGGTCACCGTCATCTCCCTCCCCTGCTCTTCGGCCAGCACCGCCCAGAACGCGCACCGTCCCGACACCACCGCAGAGAGATCTGTCGAACCCGCCACTTCGATCGGGATCGAGCGGGTAGCGACGATCATCTGGTCGATCGCCTTCTCGAGACGGTCTATCTGGCTAAGTACTTCCTGTCGCTCCACATCGTCGGAGAGCCTCTCGGACTGCAGACGCAGTGAGGTCAGCGGCGTTCGAAGACGGTGCGACAGATCGGCAGCCGCTTCACGCTCCTCGGCCAATAGTTCTCCGAGACGGCCCGCCAACCAGTTGAAGGACTCACCCACTTCTCGTATCTCCGCGGGTTCTTCGATCTGCACCCGTGCCTGGAGGTCTCCCCCGCCCAGGCGTCTCGCGGCGGTCGCCAGATCGCCGATCGGCCCCGTGAGAGTACGACCGAGCCGGTCCGCCACCCAGACGGCGATACCGATCAGGAGGACGCCCAACAGTGCCAGAAGAAACCAGGCGGTGAGCACCCCTCGCCCCAACGTTTCGTCGCCGACGAACACATCGACAACGGCTACACCTTCGCGCCCGATGACGGGGAGCACATACTCCCAGCCCCCATCGACTGGCTCGCTGATCGTCGCTTGGCGCTCGACCGCCGTCGAGACCAATGATCCTTGACCGGCCGTGACCTCACCCAACACCAAGCCGTCTGGGAGCACCACGATCGCGCCAGTTGCCAGCGGGCCGAGTGCAGATTCGATAGCACTCGGATCCTCATTGAGGGTCACGGTGAGAGCGACCAGTCCGGCAATCTCCTGAGCGGTTCGCTCGGCCTCGAGCCGGGCGCGGTCGGCAGCCTGTGTGCGGACAAGGAGCCCCAGAGGGATCAACAGCGAAATGACGACCAGTGCGGTCGTGGCCAGGCTGACCAGGGCAAGACGGCGTCTCACCTGCTCGGGTCGACCAACTTCACACCCACCCCATGGACGGTACGCAGATACCGCGGATCCTGGGCTGTCTCGCCGAGCTTGTTGCGCAGCCACGAGAGATGAACGTCAACGGTCCTCTCCGCTCCTCCGTATGGCTCGCGCCAAACCTCCGCCATCAAAGCCCGCTTGCTCACCACCTCACCGACCCGTTCGGCGAGCACCCGGAGCAGGTCGAACTCCTTCGGGCTCAACTCGAGACTGACCCCCTCCAGCGTGGCTTCGCGGGCGGCAGGGTCGATCGACAGCTCACCGACCCGGATGACATCCCCGGGCTCAGAAGCCGAACCTCGGCGAAGCAATGCTCGCACTCTGGCCTCGAGTTGAGCCACCGAGAACGGCTTGACCAGATAGTCGTCGGCTCCGGAGTCGAGAGTGGAGACCACCACCTCGTCGGCACCCCGGGCGGTGATCACGATGATTGGGACCTGGCTCACCGCGCGGATCATCCTCAGCAACTCAGAGCCGTCCAGGTCAGGGAGGCCAAGATCCATCACCACCAGATCGGGACTTCCCTTGACCGCCAGCTGGAGACCATCGAGCGCCACGGCGGCGCTCTCGACATCGTGTCCTTGGGAGGCGAGAGCGTCGGCTACCAGGCGCCGGATCTCCACGTCGTCCTCGATGAGCACAATCTGGGCCATGGCGAGCAGGTTATCGGCGACCATGGCGCACATCCGGACCTTGAGAAAACCTTGAGCTACGGTTGAGATCTCAGCTCCTGGTTCCTGAGAGAATGGCTGAGTGAGCAGAATTCGGATTGTCGGCGCTTGGGTGACGGTGACGGCGTTGGTGACCATCCTTACCTGGCAGATCGTCAACGCAGCCGACGCTCAGGTGAGCGATCGGGCACCGCTTCAGGTCGCTGCTCCCTTGGCGACCACCCCGGATTCGGGCGCGAGCTCCGGACCAACCACTACCTCGGGGCGTCCCTCGACGACATCGACGAGCCAGCCGGGAACGACCGAGACCACGGCGGTCACAACCAGCAGCACCGTCTCATCGCCGTCGAGCACGACAGAGTCTTCTACATCCACATCGACGACCGAAGGGCCATGGTCTTCACGGACGATCCCCACCGGTGGCGGGACCGTGGTTGTGAGCTATCGCGACGGAGAAGTCGTGTTGAGCTCGGCTACCCCCGCCGCAGGCTTTGCCGCCGAGATCAAGAAGCAGGGACCACCCGCGGTCGATGTCGAGTTCGACAGCGAGGCGGCCAAGTTCAGAGTCAAGGCCGAGTGGTCAAACGGTCTGCTGGATATCGAGATAGACGAGGAACACGAGGAAGACGACTAGCAGATCAGCGCGTCCCGGCCGGTCTGTTCCTCTCGGACCCGCGCCACCAGATGCTCAATCAGCTTCCAAGCCAATTCGGGGTGAGACTTGACCAGCGGGCGGAACTCCCACTTCGAGATGACGATGGTGGTCAGGTCCGACTCGGCGACGACCGATGCCGATCGGGGGGCGTCGTCCACCAGCGCCATCTCCCCGAAGAACTCCCCGGGCGCCAATTTGGCGACAGTGCGGCCCCCACGGATCACATTCGCCTCGCCGTCAATGATGAGATGGAAGCCAACCCCACCCCGACCCTCGGTGACGATCGCGTCACCGGAGTTGTGGTAAGTCTCCTTGGCCGTGCTCATGATCCTTTCCAAGTCGGTGTTGCTCAGATCGCTGAAAAGCGGCACCGCGCTGAGTAGGTCGAGCTTTTCCTGCTTGGTGGCCAAGTCTCCTCCAATTCCGTGATCGGACGATCGATTCTATCTGGCACGGCCTCTCCGCGGCGCCCCCAGCAGTCGACCCCGTCTGCGTCAGCTTGAAGGATCTCTCGCCCGGCGGACTTTCCGCAAGATCCACTCGCCGAGCCGATCAGCGTCGGAAGGACCCTGGAGGGAGGCGATCCCGGCCGCAACTGTCTCTTCAGGAATGATGGTCCCGCGTCGTGCATCCATGAGGGCGCCCGAGTATGCCGGCTCGAACTCGGGATGCCCCTGGATCCCGATCATCGTCCCAACGGCCATCATCGAGACAGGGCAGTGCTCGTTCCAGCCCAGGATCTCACCACCGGGAGGCAAGGTCTCGACCTGGTCCTGGTAGCTGGTGAGAATCCGATAGGAGTCGCCGAGACCCAGATCGCCTCTCACCTCGACCTCCTTGAGCCCTACCCCCCAACCTTTCTCCGACCTGACCACCGATCCTCCCAAGGCCTTGGCAATGAGTTGGTGACCGAAGCAGATCCCTATGAACGGGACATCGGTTCGCGCCACCTGGCGGACGAAGTCCTCCAGGTCTCGTATCCACTGGGCATCGTCGTTGACCGAGTGGCGGGAACCGGTCGTCAACCAGGCGTCGCACTGGAAGGGGTCTGATGGAAGCTCGCCACCAATGGCGTCGTAGCTCAAGACCTCGACGTCGTCCCGGCCCGCAAAGAGACGTCGGAACATGTCCTCGTAGTCCCCCGAGATCTCGAGGAACTCGGGACGTACGTGGTCGCACACGAGAAGACCGAGTCTCATCACAACCACCATTCTGGCGCGGAAACCTCGCCCTCCAGGTTCAGGCGCCCGCGCGAGAACGCCCCCCACCCGTTCTGGCGCGGAAACCTTGCCCTCCGGGTTCAGGCCCCGGCGCGAGAACCCCCCACCGTTATGGCGCGGAGACCTTGCCCTCCGGGTTCAGGCCCTCGCGCGAGAATGCCCCCCTACCGTTCTGGCGCGGAGACCTTGCCCTCCAGGTTCAGGCCCTCGCGCGAGAACGCCGCGAGTAGGTCTCGGACCCGATCTGCCTCGTTCCAGACCTCACTGTCCCAAAGGGTCAGGACCTCGAATCCGGCCTCTGTCAGTCGCGAGACCCGCCTCTCGTCGGCGCGCCGATCCAGGACCGAGCCGTGGTATCGCTGCGAAAAGACCTCGACAACCCGGTTGCTTCCTTCTACGGCAAAGTCAACCCGACCAATCCACTCCTGATCCCCCGAGTCGATCTGGCGGCGAAGCTGGACCCCCACATCGCGCGCCAGTCGATTCACTCTTGCCTCGAGACCCGACTGGGGCGCCACGTAGTCCGCCGGCCTCTCGGCTAGCAGACGCCGCATCACCCTGATGCCGTTCCTACCCCGTGCTGCCAACCGCTGCAAGAGGTCGTTGAGGCCGCGATGAGTCACCAGCCCCATGGACCAAGCATTGTCCAAAGCGCGCTCCGTACGGCCAGGATGCACGGCACCGGCGAGCAGAAAGATGGTGAGTGCTGGAGAAGCCACCGGCACCCCGTTGAGCAGCCGAAGCTGATCCGCTGGGAGATCGCGGTGGTAGTGAACGATGGCAAGCCGGGTTCTCCGAGTGGTCCCTTGCCACGGGATCACGGTGTGCACCGGGCTGTTCAGGAAAAAGCCCGGAAGACCCCACCACGCAGCAGCAGAGCCGTGGGAGAGGTAAGCGTCACCGGGAGAGTCGAGCACGCCTGCCATAGACATCGTGGCCTCGGTGATCGGCGAGCCGGCAACTCGCAACACCTGTGCAGACATCGGCACCAATGTCCCACATTCGACCCGATGGTGGAGCACCCCATTGGCGATGCCTTCTGCCCACATCTGCCGACGACCGACCACGCCGTGCTGCGCTTCTGCCAGGCGCCGGATCACACCCATCGTGTCCACCCCCTGAGACTGCGCCGGGCCGGCGCCGGGTTCAACCCCTATCCCCTTCTGGCGCGGGAATGTGAACCCACAGGTCAAGCTCTCCGCGCCAAAACGGGTGGTGGTGGTGGTCGTGGTTGTACGGGGGTGGTCTGAGCGGGTCAGTCGTTGGCGTCGAACCGCTCGTCGCGCCAGCGGAGCGCCTCCTTGAGGCCGCTCTCTGTCGCGATCCGCTCGAATTCCTCACGTTCAGGCACCCGGGCCGACTCGATCTCGGCCCCGATCTCGACACCTTCCTGCAAGGCCTCGCGGAAGCCGGCCGCCTCCCATGAGCGATTGATGGCTCGCTTGGTGAGACGCATGGCGACAGGGTCGACCACGGCCAACTCCCGGGCGAGGCGCATTGTCTCGTCGCCCAGCCGATCACGGGGCACGACCCTGTTGACAAGACCGATCCGCTCCGCCTCGATGGCGGAGATCTCGGTCCCGGTCAGGATCAGCTCTTTGGCCCTCCTCGCCCCGATCAGCCAGGGCATCACATGGGCCACAACCGTCGACCCGAACCGAATCTCAGGTTGGCCGAAGACCGCATTGTCGGAAGCCACCGCCAGGTCACACATCATCATCAGGTCACACCCTCCGGCGAGGCAGTGACCTTGGACTTCGGCGATCACAGGGTTGGGGTGGTCGAAGACCTCGAGAAGACGCTCCAGGCTGTGGGTCAGAGACTCCAGGATCGCAGCTCGCTCGGTGGACGAGCCTTCCTCGAGGTCGTAACCAGCGCAAAACGACCGCCCGGACCCAGCCAGCACCACAACCCGCACCTCATCGGAGTCTGCCGCCTCGGCCAACGCAACCGACAGTGAGTCGGTCAGCTCCTGGTTGAGTGCATTCAGCTTTTCCGGCCGATTCAAGGTCAGACGACGGATCGGGCCCCGATCCTCGACGAGGACAAGCTCGCTCATCGTCGGCCCACGATCAGAGCATCGACGGCCACCGAACCGGTCGGCCCCGCAATCACCGGATTGACGTCGATCGCGTCGATGAAGTCTGCGCCATCGACAACCAGCTCGGAGAAGCGCACGATCACCTCTGCCAGGGCATCGATGTCGACCGGATTCGCGCCCCGGGCCCCGTCGAGCAGGGGACGAATCTCAAGCCGATCCAGCGCCCTCAAAGCACTCGTCGAGTCCACCCGGGGGAGGAGAGCCACCCGATCGGAGAGCATCTCGATGAGCGTCCCGCCTGCGGAGACCAGGATCACCGGGCCGAACTGATCGTCGGTGACCATGCCGAGCCCGACCTCCACGCCTCCCGGAATCTGCTCGCAGACCATGGCCTTGGGCCCGAGCCGGGCTGACAGGTCTCGGTAGGAATCGAGCAATGAAGTCTCGTCGGGGATCCCGACCTTGACTCCGCCCACTTCGGTTTTGTGATCGATGGGCTCGGCCGTTTTGAGCACCAGGGGGTAGCCGATGTCGGTTGCCGCAGCGAGAAGGGTCACCTCATCCTCGACGTCGATGACTGAGGGGGTAGGAATGCCGTAGCTGGCGACGAGACCCAAAGCGGCAGTCTGGCCAACAACAGCCGGTCTGGGGTCGAGGGCCGCGGTGGTGAGTCTCGGGGCCAGAGCCGGTGTGGTTGTGCGTCGGTGATGCTCGAACAGATGGCCTAGGGCACGCAAACCGGTCTCGGTTCCTTCGAGCACGGGAACGCCCCCGTCCCGAAGGAAGCCGGCCTGGATCGGGTCTACGGTGGTGGCCATGTTGCACAGGACCACCACCGGTTTGAGAGTGGCGCCGGTCACGGTGAACGCCGCCCGCGAATAGGCCTCGTCCGGCAGCTCTTCGGGGGTGAGATCGACACAGAACGCCAGGGCGCCGATGACAGGATCGTCGGCCAGAGCCAGAAGACACTCGACGAACACAGTCTCGGAGTCACGCCCGGTGCCCCAGGCATCAACTGGATTCGCCGGCTCCAGTCCAGGGTCGAGAGATCTCTGTAGACGCTCGGAGGTTTCCTCGCCCACCAGCGGTATCGGGACTCCCACCCGCTCGGCGGTGTCGATCAGCAAGGCCCGTTCCCCCCCAGAGTCGTGCACCGCGCCTAGCCCGGCGGCGGTGGCGGGGCGCCCGGCGCCGAACAGCTCGACGGTGTCCGCCATTTCGTCCATGGTCAGCACCCGGTGCACTCCATACCTCTCGAACAGAGCCTCGTACACGGCGTCGTCACCGGCGAGACCCTCGCTGTGGGTGCGGACTGCGTCCCTACCCCTCTCGCTGGCTCCGATCTTGAGAGCGACCACCGGGATGTCACGACGCTGTGCCTCGGCCAGTGCCTCTGTGAATCCCACCGGGTTGCGGATCGTCTCCAGGAACAAAGCAATGACCCGGGTGCTCTCGAGACCCAGG
>DASWKK010000111.1:0-2247 GCA_036396655.1 Acidimicrobiia bacterium | reverse complement strand
GTGGTTCGTCATCGCGACATCGAGCGGTGAAGCCACAAACGGAGCTCGCTCTCGCTCCCCTTCTCCTCGACCCCGAAGGGCCGATGGTCGTGGCTGTCGGGGGAGGGCACGGCCAGGCAGCAGCCCTCGAGGCGATCCAGTGCTACGCAGGATCGATCTCAGCCCTGGTCTCGGTCGCGGACGACGGGGGCTCGTCGGGCCGGCTCAGCGAGCTCGGCATGCCGCCGCCGGGTGACGTGCGACGCTGCCTGCTCGCCCTCACCCCCGAGCCGAGCCTTTGGTCGGAGCTCTTCTCGCACCGATTCACCGGTGGTGACGTCGCCCAGCACTCCCTCGGAAACCTCATCCTCGCCGGGCTGACCGACATCTTCGGAGACTTCGAGACGGCGGTTGCCAACGCCGAGAAGATGTTGGGGACGCTGGGTTCGGTCATCACGGTCGCCGACCATCCCATCACACTCGAAGCGACCATCGACGGTCGCCGGGTAGTGGGACAGAAGAAGATCTCGGCAACAGCAGGGGAGATATCCGAGCTTCATATAGAGCCGAGAGACACCGCGGCCACCCAGCGGGCACTGGCCGCGGTGGCGGCCGCCAACCAGATCGTCATCGGCCCCGGCAGTCTCTACACCTCGATCCTCTCAGCCCTGAAAGTGAACATGCTCGCCACCGCCATCATGGAGGCCGCGGCCCAGAGAGTCTTCGTGCTCAACCTGGTCACCCAGGACGGTGAGACACTCGGCCTCAATGGTGCCGACCACCTCGACGCCCTCGCCAAACATGTCGGCGTGACCGGACCGGGAGTCGTGATCGCACATCGCAGCCCGCTCGCTGTGCCCGGAGGACACGAGCAGGTGATGATCGACACCGACGACGCCGCACGCCATGGCTGGAGGGTCGTCTTTGCGGATGTCGCCGACAACCAGGCAGACTGGCCCGTGCACGATCCGCTCAAATTGGGCCGCGTGCTGGAAGAGCTAGCGATCACCGAGGACTGAGCCATGGCGAACTATCTGACTCTCGACGATGTCGAAGTCCAAGATCTCGACGTGCTGGTGCGCTCCGACCTGAACGTGCCGCTCGAAAATGGGGCTGTCGGAGACGACTTTCGAATCAGCGCCGCCCTGCCGACCTTGGAGCGTCTGGTCGACTCGGGCGCCCGGGTCACCATCTGCTCCCATCTCGGCAGACCCGACGGGGAGGATCCCGCCTTCTCACTCCGGCCGGTCGCCGAGAGGATGAACGAACTGAGCCCCAAGGACGTCGCCTTCGGGTCGGGTGGGCAGATCACGGTCATCGAGAACACCAGGTTTCAGCAAGGCGAGTCGAAGAACGATCCCGGGTATGCGGCGGCTCTCGCCGACGGCTTCGACCTCTTTGTGCAGGACGCGTTCGGCTCGGTCCACCGGGCACACGCATCGACGGTGGGTGTGGCCGAACTGGTCAAGTCGGTTGCCGGCCCACTCCTCGACCGGGAGCTCACCGCGCTCAGCCGGTTCCTCGACGATCCCGTTGTCCCCTATGTGGTGGTACTCGGTGGAGCCAAGGTCTCGGAGAAGCTCGGAGTCATCGAAGCCCTCCTGCCCAAGGTCGACGCCATGCTGATCGGAGGTGGGATGTGCTTCACCCTGATGAAGGCGAAAGGAATCGAAATCGGGGAATCCATGGTGGAAGAGGACATGGTCGAGACGGTCAGAGCCCTGCTCGAAGGGTCGGAGGGAGGGAAGGTCATCCTCCCCTCTGATGTGATCGTCGCCGATCGGTTCGCCGCTGACGCCGAGCACCACCAGGTCTACGCCAAGGACATTCCTCAGGGCTGGATCGGGCTCGACATCGGCAAGGAGACGGCCATGCTCTTCGAGTCTGTGATCCGAACGGCAGAAACCGTCTTCTGGAATGGGCCGATGGGCGTCTTCGAGTGGGAAGCCTTCCGTGCCGGCACCGAGGCGGTGGCGCGGGCCGTCGTCTCGACCTCGGCGTTCACCGCCGTCGGTGGGGGAGACTCGGTCGCCGCGCTGCGTGAAATGGGTCTCGACGACGGGGTCTCCCACCTTTCCACCGGTGGGGGAGCCGGACTCGAGTTTCTCGAAGGCCGCCCCCTACCTGGGGTGGACGTTCTGAAGAGGTGGGTATGACCGGGCGCAAGAACCTCATGGTGGGGAACTGGAAGATGAATGCCACCCATCTGGAGACCATCCAGATGGTGCAAAAACTCTCGTATCGCCTGGAGAGCCAGGACTACGACCG
>DASWKK010000110.1:0-34727 GCA_036396655.1 Acidimicrobiia bacterium | reverse complement strand
TGGCCGTGATGGTGTCGTCGTTTGGGACCTTCGCCTTCGTCCCCGCCGGCGGGTCGCATCGCGCCGAGCTCTTTCCGACGGGCCTCCGGGCGAGCGCCAACACCGCGGCTACCAACTTTGCTCTCGTCGGGTCGGCCACCGGGCTCATTCTCGGGATCTTCACTATCGACCGCTTCGGTCTTTCCGAGACCGTCACCGCACTCGGGGTCGGCATGGCAGCCGCGGCCTTCCTGACCTTGCTGCTGCCCGAGACCCGGGGTCAGGACCTGACCGCGGCCTCCACCGACCGGCGATAAGCGAACAGGTAGACCAGACCTCTGGCGACCACCATTGCTGCGATCGCCCACCAGATCCCGTCGAGCGACTCACCCAAAGGCGTCAACGAGATCAACAGCACCACCAC
Source organism: Acidimicrobiia bacterium (assembly GCA_036396655.1). GTDB lineage: Bacteria > Actinomycetota > Acidimicrobiia > Spongiisociales > ZC4RG35 > JARDZU01. Next base: position 34,324 of record DASWKK010000110.1, on the reverse strand, counting down.
CACTGCTCCGAGCGAAGTCGATGCCACGACGGTGCCCAAGGCGAGAAGACCGAAGAAGATCCCATCGGCTACGAAGAGAGGCGCCGCGACCGGCATCATCCAGCCTGCCACCTCGCCGGCCGAGACAGTCAGGTCGGCCACCTGCGGGTCGTCGACCAGCGAGGCGAGCAGCGGGTTCCCAATCAAGAAGACCGTCATCAGCACCAGACCTGTCACCCCGCCCCACAGCAGCAGCCGCCAAGACAAACGGTCGGTGCCCGAGCGATCACCAGCCCCTACGGCATCACCAACCATGGCCTGGCCGGCAATGGCAAACGAGTCGGCGATCATCGCCGCCAGGAGCCATACCTGCATCACGACTTGGTGAGCTGCGATCTCAGCGGCGCCGATGCGGGTGGCCGTGGCCGCGGCAAAGGTGAGTGCAAGTAGAAGGGCACCGGTGCGAAGGGCGACCAGGACTCCGCTTCGACCCAGCGCCAGCAAGGTGGGCACCGCATCCCGAAGACCCGCCGGGCGATCGGCCATGCGACGAGAACGGAGCAACCGCAGGAACCAAACCGCACCCACGTACTGGGCGGCCAGAGTGGCCAGGGCTGCTCCCTCCACCCCCAACCCCGCCCAGAAGATGAGCAGTGGGTCGAGTACCAGATTGATCAGGTTCACCCCGATCGCGACCAGAAGCGGGGTTCGGGTGTCCTGATAGCCGCGGAATGCCCCATGGCCTGTGGTCACGATCAGCACTGCCGGCGTTGCCAGCACCCGAATCCGTAAATAGGAGACGGCCGGTCCGGCTACCTCTGACTCTGCGCCCATCAAGGAGACCAGACCCGGGGCGAGCACCAGGATCACCACCATCGCCACCAAACCGAGGATCACCGCCAGGACCAGCGCATCCCCCACCCAACGGCGCGCCTGCGGTCCGTCGCCTTTGCCCAGAGCCTGGGCGACGAGCGGGGTGGTCACGTAGGCCAGGAAGTTGAAGCCGAAGAAGGCGAAGCCGAGAATTGCCGTGTCGACGCCCAGGGCGGCCAACTCGCTCACCCCGAGCCGGGCCACGAATGCAGTATCCGTCAGAGTGAGGATCGGGTCGATAGCGAGAGTGCCCAGGGCCGGAAGTGCCAGCCGGAGGATGGCCCGGTTGCCGCCGCGGGCGACGGTCATTTCCTCGGAGCCCGGCCCGCAGCCTCGAATCGATCGGGCCATTCGCAAAGACCGAACAACTCGCACTCACCACAGAGGGGGCGTCTCGCATCACAAATGTCGCGACCGAATTGGATGAACCGCATCGACAAGCCGGACCACGTGCTCTTCGGGTACAGGGCTTTCAGGTCCTTCTCGATCTTGACCGGATTGGCCCAGGTGGTGAGACCGAGCCGTCGCGCCACCCTATTCACATGGGTGTCCACCGCGATCGCGGGGACATCCCAAACCTCGGCGAGCACCACACTCGCTGTCTTGCGACCCACGCCGGGCAGCTTGACGAGCTCGTCGAGATCCATCGGGACGTCGCCTCCGAACAGGTCTTCGATGCCCTGGGCGAGCTTGATGATCGACTTGGTCTTTTGGCGGAAGAACCCTGTCGAGTAAACGATCCGCTCGACATCCTCGGGGTTGGCCTCGGCGAGGTCAGCCGGAGTCGGGTAGGCCCCGAACAGGACAGGGGCAACCTTGTTCACGTTCTCGTCGGTGGTCTGGGCGGACAACACAGTCACCACCAGCAAGTGGTAGGGGGACTGGTATTCGAGGGCGGTGCCGATGGTCGGGTATCGCCTGCGCAGCCGATTGAGGACGGCGCGCGCCTTGCCCTTCTCGGCCCGGGTAGGGATCGATCCGTCTGCTCTGCTCAACGGCATGAAGCGGCATCGTATTGGCTTCGCCCCCTACGCTCCCACCCGCCAATGTTCAGATCTGACCGGAGCCGGGCGGTCCTGGCCCTCCTCGCCGCTTCCTTTCTGTTCGGGGCCACCTTCGTGGTGGTCAAGTCGGCAATAGAGCGCTTCCCCCCAATCTCGTTCGTCGCCTGGAGATTCCTGCTCGGCGCCCTGCTCCTATCGGCCTTCACCCTTCCTCGCGGCAAGAAGATGTGGCTCCACGGCTCGATCTCCGGCTTGGCCCTCTTCGCCGGCTATGCCCTGCAGACGACAGGGCTAGCCCTCACCAGCGCCAGCAACTCCGCGTTGATCACGGGTCTCTACGTGGTGATCACCCCATTCCTGGCATCGCTGTTCGCCCGGCGGACACCAAGCTGGTGGAGTGTCGGGGCCGCGGCCCTGTCGTTCTTCGGCCTGATCCTCCTCACCGACACCGATGGCTTCAGGTTTCAAGAGGGGGATCTCCTCACCTTGGGATGCGCCCTGTCATTCGCACTTCACATCGTCGCCCTGTCGCGGTTCGCCCGCCATCATCCGGTAGTCCCCTTCACCACCGTGCAGCTGGCGGTCACCTCGGTTCTCGCCTTCGGGCTCTCGATGATGCTCGAGACGCAGACCGTGCCGCCCCCCTCCGTCTGGGGCGCCCTCCTGCTAACCGGGCTCGGTGCCAGTGCGGGCTGCTTCGTCCTCCAGATCTGGTCTCAGACGATCGTGGGCGCCACCACGGCGGCGGTGGTCTTGGCGGCCGAGCCTGCGTTTGCCTTGGCTACGGCATGGATCGTGTTGGGCGAGAGACTCACCTTCGGGGGATGGAGCGGAGCCGGGCTCATCCTCGTTGCCATCTTCGTCGTGCTCACCAAGCAGAAGGACTACGCCTCAGTGGAGGCCGAGGCTGTCTCCCCGGCTCACTGACTCACTTGGTAATCATCGGAGCGGAGACGGCGCGCCAGCTTCATCAGCAAACGTATCCCCAGCACCGAGAGCAACAACCCGAGGGTGAGCAGCACTGCGAACTCGGCGGCAGTTGTGTAGGGATTGTCGCAGGCCTCGATGCCGTCGGGGCACAACCCCCACCCGGTCCCGCCGTCGAGCAGATCGATGAGCACCAGTATCGGAATCAGCGCGATGCCGATAGCGGTGGCTGAAAGGAGGACGACTCCCAGACGGATGACGAACACAGGCACAACAACGAAACGGTAACCGGACTGCGTTCCGATCCCGGCATACAATCGCCGCCCCGTGTCGGACTATCACCAGGAAGAGTTCACCCCTGAAGAGCAGGCGGTGCTCGGACGGTTCTTCACCAACCTCGACCTCCCGGTGTTCGGTCTCGTCAACCTCCCCGAAGTGGTCAAGGGCGCACTGTTTGCCAGGTACTCCCGAACCTCCAAGTCGTTGCGGCGACTGTTTCTGGACGAGTTCGTGGCCGACCCCGAATCAGGCATCGACACCATTGCGCTCGCCGTCGGCGATGACCCGTTGATCGCGACCAGAAAGGCAGAGCAGCTCTATCAGCGGATCTTCTTCGACTACGGCGATGACTCGGTGGCTCAATTGGGAGGGGCACACCTGGCCTGCGAGCAAGCGTCCAACCTGCTGACCAAGGTGCTCGAATGGGGTCGCCTCGCTGCCTACCTCGAGCAGTCGACTCGCTACATCCGTTACGACGCCCAACTCGGTGACCGCTACCGCTACTTCGTGCCAGATGAGATATCCCGCTCCTCTCACGCCGACCGCTATCTCCGCCACATGGAGCTCGTCTTCGACACCTACTCGGACATGGTGTCCACGATGATGGCCCACTACGAGGAGCTCCATCCTCGTGGCGAAGAGGACTCCAAGCTGGTCTGGACCTCGACCATCCGGGCCAAGGCGTGCGACACGGTTCGTGGCCTGCTTCCGGTTTCGACCCTTTCCAACGTCGGGATCTATGCGACTGGCCAGGCGTACGAGATGGCCCTAGTTCGCATGGCGGCCCACCCCCTGAGTGAGGTTCGTGACTATGGGTCGATGATGCTGGGCGAGTTGCGGAAGGTCATCCCCTCGTTTCTCACCCGTGTCGATCTGCAGGATCGTGGTGTTCGGTGGTCGCGATACCTGGAGGAGGTTCGGGACGATCTCGAGCAACACGGACGGGAGCTCGGCGCGCCCGGCGACCAGGGCCCGTCGGTGGTCCTCACCGATTGGGACCCCGAGGCGGAGCTGAAGATCTCCGCCGCCGCCCTCTACGCGGTCTCGGAGCTGCCGGATCGTGTGCTGCTCGACGTGGTTAGGGCGATGACCCCCGTCGAGCGAGCCGAATTGATAGGAACCCTGGTGGGTGACCGGGCCAACCGGCGTCACAAGCCGGGACGTCCCATGGAGCGGACCACCTATCGATTCGACGTGCGCTGCGACATCGGCGCTTTCAGAGACCTGCAACGTCATCGACTGATGACCCTCGAGTGGCAGCGTTTCTCGACGAGGCTCGGCTACGACCTTCCGCCGGAGTTGGAGACACGAGGGCTGGTCGATCGATGGCAATCGGCCATGGACGAGTCAGGCGCCTTCTACGAAGACCTGCGAGCCGACCTCGGTCCCGATGTCGCCCAATATGTGGTCCCCTTCGCCTTCAATGTCCGGTTCGTGATGGAGATGAACCCGCGTCAGGCGTTTCACCTGATCGAGTTGCGGAGCCAGGCCGCCGGACATCCCGCCTATCGCCGAGTAGCCCATGAGATGCACCGTGCCATCCGCGACGTGGCCGGGCACCGTCTGATCGCCGATGCAATGACCTATGTCGACTACAGCGAAGTCGATTTGGAACGTCTTGCCGGGGAGCGGAAAGCTGAGCAGAAGAAGGCAACGCGTTAGCGTTCGACCATGGCTCAATTCGACGTCGATGCGATGCTCAAGAGATATCAGGAACGGGCGGCGGCGGTAAAGGACCGCCCATTGCCACCGGTCGCCGGTGAGGATCGCAAGCGGCTGATAGAACAAGCTCAAATCGACTACACCGATTACGCCCTCATCGGGAGTGCGGCATGGGCCGTGGAAGAGGACAAACTCGTCCTCCGCATCCCGTTGGGCGGCCCGGGCTAACCACACCCATGCTCGACAAGAGACTCATCCTGATTTCAGGCAAGGGAGGGGTTGGCAAGTCGGCGGCGGCCGCCGGGCTCGCCTTGCTCGGTCAACGGCGCGGGTTGAGAGTCCTGGCCATGGAGATGGACTCCCCCGGCGGCCTCTCCGCCCATTTCGGCACCGGACCTCTCGAGTTCGAGCCGCGTGAGGTGCGGCCCGGTCTTCACGCGATGCAGATGGTCAGATCAGATGCCCTACTCGAGTACCTGGCCCTCCAGTTGAACATCAAGGGCATGAGCCGGCTGGGCGCCCTGGCCCGTGCCTTCGACGCTCTCGCCACCACCGCCCCCGGGATCCGCGAGATCATCACCATCGGCAAGGCAGTCTGGGAGGTGAGGGAGGACCGCTGGGACGTCGTGATCGCCGACGCTCCCCCCACCGGGCAGATCGGGTCGTTTCTCCGAGCCCCGGTCACCATCTCCGAGTTGGTGCCGACCGGGCGGATTCGGACTCAAGCCGACTTCATGAGCGAAACGCTCAAGGACCCCAAGCTCACAGAGTTGATCCTGATGTGCCTGCCGGAAGAGCTCCCGGTGACCGAGACCGAAGAGACCATGCGATGGCTGGCCAAGGAAGATTTGGTGACCAAGCCGAGAGTCATCGCTAACCGGGTGTTGGAGGAGCTCACCGATCCCGACACGCCGCCAGGGCCGGTCGGTGAGGCTGCCGCCCTCCACCGATCCTGGTGGCAAGAGCAACAGCATTGGCTGGACCGGCTCCCCCCGGACCACTCACTTCCTTATCTCTACGGGTTGTTCACCCCCGGCGAGGTGGCTGCGCACATGGCGGACGAATTGGAGGCGTTTGCATGACACGCACCCTCCTGGTCACCGGCGGCGGAGGCGTGGGCAAGACCACAGTGGCGGCGGCCATCGGGGTTCGGGCGGCGCGGAGCGGCCTGAGAACACTGGTGGTCACGGTCGACCCGGCGCGGCGTCTCGCCAGCGCCCTCGGCGTCGAGGAGTTGGGCAACGAGCCCCAGCCCCACGCCGAGGAGCCCAACCTGTGGGCTGCCATGCTCGACGCCACCGCATCGTGGAGAGCGGTGGCGATGCGGCACGCCGAGCCCGACGTCGCGGCACGGCTCGCCGACAACGAGTTCTTCCGGGCAGCGTCCGAGCACTTTCCGGCGTCACAGTCCTACGCCGCCGCCGATCAAGCTGCGACATTCGTCCAGGCCAAAGCCTGGGATCTGGTGGTGGTGGACACGCCTCCATCGGGTGGCGGCATCGACTTCTTCACCGCGCCGGCCCAGATGGCCGACCTGGTTGGGGGTCGGCTCCTCCGGTGGATCACCGGCGGGCCGCTTCCCGGGCGTCGGGTCTTCTTCAATCTCGCCGCCCGGCCGATGCTGCGGATCGCCGACACCATCTTGGGCTCCGACCTGCTCGAACGGGTTGCCGAGTTCCTCCTCGATCTCAGGACCACCTACGACGGCGTCTCCAGGAGGGGTCGTGAGATAGAGGGAGTCCTTCGCTCGGCTTCGATTCTCGTCGTCACCACCTCCGACCCGGCACCAGTGCGCGAGGCGATCAAGTTCTACCGGGAACTGCCCGGTCTCGCCTCCATCCCGGTGGCGGTCCTCTTCAACCGAATCCTCCCCCCCAACTGGGCGGACGCCACCGCTCCGGCAGGCACCTCGGCCGCCCTCGAGGCCAACCTGGCGCGATGGAGCGCCGAAACGGTGAGGCAGCGAGATACCCGTGAGGAATTCTCATCCCGGTACGGGGCACACATTGCGACCATCCGTTGGTCATCGGCTCCCCCGACCGACCTCGGCGGCCTCGCCGGGCTTCTGGATCAGGCCGACGGCCTGCCTTGGGCCGAGCTCGGGCTCGCCGCAACCGGCAGCTGACTGCAAACTTCGCTGCCCAGAAGCTAGACCAGCGTCTCGGCCATCGCCCGCAGGTCGGCGTCCTCGCCGGTCTTCTCGATGTGGCGAAGCAGGATGTGGCCGATCGTCGAGGCCAGAGCTCGCGCATCGTCCCGGACCATGGCCGCGGCCTCGTCCGGCGAGCGACCGTCCAGATATTCTCTGGCCACCTCCGCCTCGAGTGGGCCGGCCAGCTGCTCAGCGGCTTCGAGCGACGAGGTGCTCAGACCGGTGGAGCGCGCGGCTGCGATGTGTCGTCTCGCTTCGAAGAGCATTCCGGTGCGGGCGTAGGCCAGGGCCAGGTTTCCGTGGCTGGCGCCCCTCCGCTCGAAGGGGATCGACTCCAGAGTGGGCTCCATCAATGCGATGCCCTGCTCGTCGTGACCGAGCCCGATCAAGACCGCGCCGCGGGTGTTCCTGATGGCCGGTATATCGGTTAGAAGCTGCATGGCCTCTGCACTGGCCCGATCCGCCTCGTGAAGCCACTTGGGATCCTCGAGGGCGAGGTCGATCACCGCCAGATTGTTGAGGCTGATCGCCCGATCACGGTCGGAGATGTTGGGATGGGAAAGGTGCTCGAGAAAGGCCTCGCGGTGAGATTCGCTCGGAGCAGCCAATCCTTGCTCGACCGCCTGGAGCTCTATGGCCACTTCCATGGCGCTCGCAGTCTTGAGCAGGCCGGCCACCTCGGCGTCGGGCATGACTAGGAACTTCAGGATCGCGTGGCCGTCAACCCCACGAAACGGAATCAGGTTGATCAATCCCATCAGCAATATGTAGCGCACCGCAAACGGGGCATAAGGCTGCCATCCCGGATCGGCACTGAGGATTTGATCTGCCAACCAGGCAAGCGGGATGTGCGAAAGGGGCCCAGCCGCGGTGACCACGATTGCCCGGGCCCGTGTGGCGCGCCCGCGCGGCAGATATGCGGTGTGCCCGCCGAGCGGATAGAGCCTGAGGACGAGCTTCATTCCCCCCAAGGTGAGACTGCCGAGACGGGGACCGATCCCTATCGAGATCTCCCGAATACGGAATCCCACCGCCCGACCGCTCACAGCATGAGCTGCCTCGTGGACCAAGCTGGTCACGAATCCGATCAGGTCGAAGAAGGCGAAGACGAAGAGGAGAAACGCCACGACACCCTCACGATCGGTGACGGTCACGTACACGCCGGAGAGCAGTAGTGCGGTGTGGACGATGGAGGATCGAACCTGCCGGTTCGCCTTCAGCTTGGTGGCACAGGTCTCACATAGCTGTCGGCGGAAGCTGGATGCGCTTCCTTTCTGAACACCGCACCGGGAGCAGAGAGGAGGAGACTCGGTCATCGCATAGATCATCGGACCGACCAGAAGGCTCCTTTATCAGTGCCCGTTCCGGTTTATCCTGAGTGGATGGCTAACTCGGCCGCATTCTTCGATCTCGATCGGACCCTGATCTCGGGCGCCTCGGCATTCCCCCTGGGAGTGGAGGCCTGGCGCCAAGGATTGGCCAGCAACCCGGATATCGGGCGCTGGGCAATCTCGGCTCTGAGCTTCAAACTCCTCGGGGACAAGGGTGATGCCACCGACGATGTGAAAGGCGACTTCTTGAATCGGATCGCCGGTGCCTCCGTCGCCGCTCTCGAGGTGGTCAGTGCCGCGGTCCTCCCCAAGCTGGTATCGAGGGTGAGACCGGAGTCACGGAAGCTGATCAAGATGCATCACGACTCCGGGCGCGAAACCTGGATCGTCTCCGCCGCGCCCCATGAGGTCGTGGAGCCGTTGGCTCGATCTCTCGGCATGACTGGCGCCATCGGAACCAAGGGCCGGGTGGTGGCGGGCCACTACACGGGCGAGCTGGACGGTCCGTTCGTCTATGGCGCCGGCAAAGCCGAAGCTGTCGAGAAGCTCGCCTCTGACCGTGGCTATGACTTGGAGCGCAGCTACGCCTACTCCGATTCCATCTCGGACCTCCCAATGATGGAAACGGTAGGCCACCCCGTTGCCGTGAATCCCGACTCCGAGCTCGACGCCCTGGCCCACGAGCGCGCCTGGCCGGTGGTCATCTTTGCCAGGAAGACCAAACGGGCCATCGCCGTGAGCGCCATGTCGACGGTGGGCGCCTCCGCTGCCGCCTTGGCCTATGCCCTGGGTCGGAAGCACGGGCGCGCCAGCGCCCTGGCCCAGATGGCCCAACGACAGATCCGGGTTCGCAAGGGCTAGTGCCCTCCCCCGGCGGGATCAGATGATGGCGCTGGGCCCGAGCAGTTCCTTCAGCTCGGCGAACAGTGCGGTCCGGGGCTCGACCCGGTGGGCGTCGCTCAGCTTCAGGACCTTTATCCCCTGCTCGCTGGTCATGTTGAGGTACACCGGCGCCGGCCCCGGATGATTCGAGAGGATCGATTTGAGCCGCGAGACCATCTCCGGCGTGAGGTTTGCCGCCGGCGTCTTGAGACGGACCATGGTGTCGTCACGAACTTCGAGCTCTTTGATCTCGCGCGCCATGACCTTGACCTCGTCGCCGCGGTGGTCGAGATAGCCACTGACTACGACGACCGCGTCCTCGATGACTGCTTGGCCGTAGTCGGCGACCGTCCTGGGGAATGCAACCACCTCGACCGAGCCCTCCAGATCCTCGAGCTGGAAGAAGATCATCGGGTCTCCGTTCCGGGTCCAGCGTCTCGTGATCGACGCGACGAGACCCCCAACGGTGACATTGGCCCGATCCGATAGCTCCTCCAACTGACTGATGGTGACGGTGGTGGCCGCCGCCAACGCCTGGCCCACCGACAGCAGGGGATGATCGGAAACGTAGAGGCCGAGCATCTCCTTTTCGAAAGCGAGGCGAATCTTCTGGGGCCACATCAGATCCGGGATCTCGATCCGGCTGTTGGAGACGGCTTCGGAGTCACCGGCAAACAGGCTGAACTGGCCCATGTCCTCATTACGTCTTCGTTCCAGGGTTGCATCGAGTATCTGCTCGTAGACCAGGGTGAGGCCTTTCCTCGTCTCACCGGTCCCATCGAAGGCCCCGGCCTTGATCAGGGACTCCACGGTCCGTTTGTTGAGGGCTGAGACGTCGACTCGGTCCACGAAGTCCTGGAAGGTGGCGAAGGGGCCGTCTGCCCGGGCCTCGACGATCTTCTCCACCACCCCCTCGCCCACGTTGCGCACCGCCGAGAGCCCAAAGCGAATCCGACCGTCGCGGACGGTGAAGTCGGAATCGGACTCGTTCACATCCGGGACGAGCACCTTGATCCCCATCTGCCGGCACTCGTTGAGATAGACCGCGGTCCGGTCTTTGTCCTTCTTGGTGGCGGTGAGGAGCGCCGCCAGGTACTCGGCGGGATGATGCGCCTTCAAATAGGCGGTCTGGTAGGCAACCAACCCGTAGCCGGCGCTGTGGCTGCGATTGAAGCCATAACCCGCGAAGTGCTCGATGAGCCCGAATATCTCCCGCCCCACTTCTTCGGTGTGACCCTGGGCCCGGCACCCGGCGACGAACTTCTCCTCCTCGGCGAGCATGACCGCTTTGATCTTCTTCCCCATCGCACGACGCAGATTGTCGGCGTCGACCATCGAGTAGCCGGCCATCTCCTGGGCCACCGTCATCACCTGTTCCTGGTAGACCATGATCTGGTAGGTGTCTGCCAGTTTGTCGGTCAGCGCCGGATGGAGTTGCTCGATGGGTGCCCGACCGTTTTTGCGGTCGGCGTAGAGGTTGTGCATGTTCGCCCCCATCGGCCCGGGGCGGTAGAGGGCAACGAGTGCGATCACATCGTTGAAAGAGTCGGGCTTGAGTGACCGGATCAGTGATCGCATCGCGGTGCCCTCGAGTTGGAACACGCCGATCGTGTTGCCCGACTGGAGGAGCTCGAACGTCTTGTCGTCATCGAGAAGAACCGAGTCGATGTCGACTCGCTCACCGGTGCTCTCCTCGACCAATTCGAGGCAACGCTCGATGATCGAAAGGTTGCGCAACCCGAGGAAGTCCATCTTGAGCAACCCAAGAGCCTCGACCCCATACATCTCGAACTGGGTCACCACCTCGGCCCCGTCGCCCTTTTGTTGGATGGGGACGATATTGATCAGCGGCTCGGGTGCGATGACCACCGCGGCGGCGTGGATCGAGTCCTGGCGGCGGAGACCCTCCAGACCCACCGCGGCATCCACCGTCTCTCGGACCGCGGGATCGTTCTCGTAGAGATCACGCAAACCCTGGCCGTTGGCGTACCAATCCTTGATCGTGGAGTCGGCGTCTGGCGAAGGTGCCCTCAACACCTGTTGCAGGGTCGCCTCTCGGCCGAGGATCGAAGGAGGCATGGCCTTGGCCACCCGGTCACCCACCCCGTAGGGATGGCCGAGCACACGGGCGGCGTCTCTCAGTGCCTGTTTGCCCTTGATGGTGGAGAAGGTGACGATCTGGGCGACGCGGTCTGCCCCGTATTTGTCCGCCGCGTAACGGATCATCTCGGAGCGGTATCTCTCGTCGAAGTCCATGTCGATGTCGGGCATCTGGACCCGACCCGGGTTGAGGAAGCGCTCGAAGATGAGACCGTAGGCCAAGGGGTCGAGATCGGTGATGCGAAGACAGTATGAGACGATCGATCCGGCGGCGGAGCCCCGCCCGGGACCGACCCTGATCGAGCTCTCCCGGGCGTAGCGGATCAAATCCCACACGATCAGGAAGTAGGCCGGGAATCCCATCTCTTCGATGATCTTCAGCTCGTGCTCGATGCGTTCGCTGACCGGGTCGCTCGGGTCAGGCCCGTAGCGCTCACGTGCACCGATGTCGACCAGCTTGCGCAGATAGCTGACCTCGGTCTCGCCGGACGGAACAGGAAAGCTCGGCAGCAGGATCTTGCCGAACTCGAGGTCGACCTGGGAGCGCTCCGCTATCCAGAGTGTGTTGTCGCACGCCTTGGGGTAGCGGTCGTCGGGGAACAGCCGGCGCATCTCCGCCGCCGTCTTCAAGTAATGAGCGTCCCCTTCGAATCGGAGTCGGCTGGTGTCGTCCCGGAGCGACCCGGTCTGGATACAGAGGAGGACATCATGCGCTTCGTGCTCGGCCTGGCTGGTGTAGTGGGCGTCGTTGGTCGCCAGCAGGGGGGCTCCGGTGCGGCGAGAGATCTCGAGCAGATCGGGCATGATCGCCCGCTGGGCGGCGAGGCCGTGATCCTGGACCTCGATGAAGAAGTTGTCCCGACCGAAGATGTCCTGGAACTTGCCGGCGGCGGCCAGGGCGGCGTCGAAGTCCCGAACCTGCCCCTTGTTCCCTTCTTCACTCATCGAATCAGGGGCGAGCAACTGCGGGACCAGCCCGCCCAAACAGCCCGAGGTGGCGATGATCCCCTCGGCGTGCTCGGCGAGCAGCTCGAAGTCCATCCGTGGCTTGTAGTAGTAGCCCTCGAGAAACGCCCGTGAGGAGAGTTGGAGCAGGTTCCGGTACCCCACCTCGTTCTCAGCCAGGAGGTTCATGTGGAAGCGCTTGTTGGCGCTCATCGGCGGTCGGTCGAAGCGTGAGCCGTCGGTGAAGTAGGCCTCGATCCCGATGATCGGCTTGATCCCGGCTGTCTTGGCGGCCTTGACGAAGTCGACCACTCCATAGAGCACGCCATGGTCGGTGATGGCGATCGCTGGTTGCTCGTCGGCCGCGGCGGCCGCTATCACGTCTTTGATCCGCGCCGCTCCGTCGAGCATCGAGTATTCGGTGTGAACGTGGAGGTGGGCGAATGACACGGCTGTCATTCAGACTAACAGTTTGACCTCGAGCCAGGGTCTGGGCCGGAGCCAATCCGGGTGGGGCCCCGAACGCCTGGCCGACGCGGCGTCAGGCCGGCCGCCCCGTCGCCTAGATCATGACCGAAATCGTGGCCAGGACGCCAACGGCCAGCGCCGCCGCGGTCCTCAGACGATCCGCATCGGGTCCCTTGATCCGGCTCCAGAGCTCACCGAGCACGAAGCCGGCGATGATGCCTCCGAGGTGTGCCTGCCAGGAGATGTTCCTGAAGATGAAGGGGATTGTGGCATTGATCAGCAGGAGGAAGCCCAATTGACCGAGCAGGGCTCGCCCGTGCATCGTGTTCCTGCGGTTCAGGGCCCAACTCAGCCAAATCCCGAATAGCCCGAAGATGGCACCGGAGGCGCCAACGCCGATATCACCCGGGTTGCCGAGGTGATAGGCGAATGCACCACCGACTGCGGCCGAGGCGAGATACAAACCGATGAAAGGCCGGGTCCCTACTCCCCGCTCGACCTGCGGCCCGAGCACCCACAGCGCCCACATGTTGAACAGGATGTGGGTGATCGTCCCGTGGAGCAGGACCACCGTGAAGATGCGCCACCACTCGCCCGCAGCCACCGCTGCGTTGATCTGGGCGAACCGTCGAATCAGCTCCTCCTCCAGCCCGAGAGCACCAAGGAAATAGAATCCCACCGCCAGACCGATGAAAGTCAGAGTGGCGGGGGCACGCGCAGAGGCAAGGGCACTTCGCCGCGAGCCGGTCGGGATCACCTTCTGGGTCCCTTCGGCACGGATGCACTCGGGGCAGCGCTGGCCGACCGGAGCGTCTGTCGAGCAGTCCGAGCAGATCGGCCTCCCGCAACGGCTGCAGCCGAGCAGGGTTTGACGATCTGGATGCCGGTAGCAAACCGGCATGGCAGTGGTGTGATCCTGGGTCAAAGACGAAACGGTAGATCGGTCATCGCGTTATCCGGACCCGGTGGCTGTCAGCCCATCCAGGACCCTCGTCAGATCGTCGGGTAGGGGCGCCTCGTAGGCGACAGACATGCCACTTCCCGGGTGGTTCAGCTCGACCCGTCTGGCGTGAAGAAAGATACGGGGCGACTTGACCGGCTGGTTGAAGGTCGCATAGACCCGATCAGCGACGACCGGGTGCCCGATCGCCGCCATGTGGACCCTTATCTGATGGGTTCTGCCGGTCGCCAGCCTCACCTCCACCAGGGTGACATCGGCTCCGGGGAACTCGGTCACCACCTCATAGTGAGTCGTCGCCGGCTTCCCGCCCGCGATGACCGCCCTTCGGGTGGGCCGGGCGGGATCGCGCCCGATCGGCGCCTCGATGGTCCCGGTTTGGGTGGCGAACCTGCCCTTCACCAAGGCGTAGTAGACCCGACCGATGCGTCGTCTGGCCAGGTCGGAGGTGAGCTTCTCATAGGCCTCGGCAGTCCGGCCGACCAGCAACACGCCCGAAGTGTCGCGATCGAGCCGGTGGACCAGACCCCAGCGCCCGGGGGTGCCCACTCCGAGAAGATCCGGGTATCGATCGAGCAACCCGGCCACCAGTGTGCCCTCGGTCCTCCCGGCGCCGGGGTGAACGACGAGTCCGGGCGGCTTGTCCACCACAATCAACTGCTCGTCGGCGTGGATGACTTCGAACGCCACCGGCTCGGGTTTCAACTCGATGACCAGAGCGGGTTCGGGCGACTCGATCATTGCCCCGGCGGTCACCCGATCGCTTGGCTTCGCTCCCCGCCCGTCGAGCCTCACTCCCGCTTCGATGAGCTGGCGCGCTTGGGCTCGGCTCACCCCGAGCAGCATGGCCAGTGACCTGTCGAGACGCTCTCCAGCCAGCTCCTCGGGTACCTCGAGTCTCAGCGAGTCAGCCACCCATGAATCAGTAGCAGGGCGACGGCGAGCGTGATCGACATATCTGCGATGTTGAACGTGGGGATCCACCACAGCTCGATCCAGTCGATCACTTTGCCGTCGAGAAAGCCTGATCCCCGGAATACCCGGTCGACGAGGTTGCCCAACGCTCCTCCGATGATCAGCCCGAAGGCGACGGTCTCGGGCCAAGGACGGTCGATGCGAAGTGACCACAGCAGCCCGATGCTCACCGCGATGGCGGCCAGCCCGAGGACCGGGCCCGCGTTCTGGAGGAGCGAGAAGGCGGCGCCGGGGTTCTCGGTGTGGGTGAGCACCAAGAAGTCCAGGATGATGACCACCGGGCTGTCGACGAAGCGGATCGAAGCAAGACGCTTGGTCAACACGTCGAGCAGCACCACGCAGGTGGCGATACCGCCGGCGACGGCGACCCTTCGCGTCAAGCTTTGCGCGCGCAGTCGATGCAGTGCGTCGCGTAGGGCAGGACGTCGAGCCGGTTCAGGGGTATCGACTTGCCGCAACTCTCACAAATCCCGTACGACCCGGCCCTCACCATCTCCAGGGCACGTTCCACCTTGCCCAGCAGATCGAGGGTGTTCTGCTCTATTGAAAGCTCCTTGGCGTATTCCAGCTTGGTCGAACTGGCCTCGGCATTACCCGGGTCAGGGCTTCGATCCGAAGAGCTCTCGGAGAGCCGGGCATCTTCCAGCTCCTGCTCATAGTCCTCGATCAGCCCGAGGAGACGCACCCGTTCCTCCTCGAGCCGTGCCTGGAACTTCTCGACAGTTGATTTGGCAAGTTGTCGCGCCACGGCTCTTTCCCCTGGTGAAGGGCGGAAACCCTACCAACGCCCGGCGGTTACATAGCGTGTTTGGCCCGGGCCGCTTCGACGTCGATGCCGTGGGCAAGGAACAGCTTGTCCCTGCTGGCTAAACCACCAATCAGCTCGATCTCCGCTTCGAGATGCTCGGCGAGGAGGCGGATCACTTCGGCATTGGCGCGCCCCTCCTCGGGAGGTGCCGCGACCCGCACCTTGATCCGACCGTTGTGCACACCCTTGACTTCCGACCTCGAGGAGCGCGGCACCACCCAAACCTTGACCAGGACCCCCTCAGGGTGGGCGGTAAATGGCGTTTCGGTCACCATGTCACGCTATCGCAATCGAAATCGGGCGAAGCCCTACCATTCCCGTCTCCCATGCCGTCTGACGAAAAAGACCTTTCGAATCCCGATACCGGCTTCTCCCGTGTCGATCCGGTTGTGGACATCCCGGCCATGGAGCGGGAGGTCCTCGCGCTGTGGCGGAACACCGATGCGTTCGCCGAGTCCATTCGCCGGCGGCCGGCCGACAACGAGTACATCTTCTACGATGGGCCGCCCTTTCCCACCGGCAGCCCACACTACGGGAACCTCCTCGCCGGCGTGATCAAGGACATGGTGCCTCGCTACTGGACGATGCGTGGCTACCGGGTCGAGCGGCGATTCGGCTGGGACACCCATGGTCTGCCCATCGAGATGGAGGTGGAGAAGCGTCTCGGCATTTCCGGGCCCGATGAGATCGCCGCGTACGGGATCGATCGATTCAACCAAGCCGCCAGAAGCGTGGTCCAGGCCAATACCGAGAACTGGGAGGTTCTCACCGAGCGCATCGGCCGATGGGTCGATTTCGAGAACGACTACAAGACCATGGACCCCGAGTTCATGGAATCCGTGTGGTGGGTCTTCAAGCAGCTCTGGGAGAAGGGACTCGTCTACAAGGACTTCAAGGTGCTCCCCTACTCCTGGGGAGCCGCCACCCCGCTGTCCAATTTCGAGGCAAACAAGGACTACCGCGATGTGGATGACCCTTCGATAACCGTCCGGTTGGTAGTGCTGGACGGGGCAGGGCCGGTTCAGACGGGGGACTACCTGCTGATCTGGACGACCACGCCATGGACCCTCCCCGGGAACCTGGCGGTCGCAGTCGGGGAAGACAATGAATACGTGCGAGTGAAGGACAACGGCGACCACTACTGGATAGCGCGCGAGCGTGCGTCGACTGTGTTTGGCGAGGACCATTTGGTGGTCGAGAAGGCCCGCGGTTCCGAGCTCCTCGGTGTTTCCTATCAGCCTCCTTTCGACTACTTCGCCGGGGAGAGAGAACGCGGGGCGTTTGTGACCATCGCTTCCTCGGAGGTAACCGTCTCGGAGGGCACCGGGTTGGTTCACATGGCCCCTGCCTACGGCGAGGCCGACTTCTACGCCCTGAAACACGCCGGTCTCGACACATTGGTGGATCCGGTCGATGCAGGGGGGAACTTCACCGAAGCGGTGCCCGAAGTCGCCGGTCTGAACGTCAAGGAGGCCGATGCAGTCCTCATCGAGCTGTTGAAGGCCTCGGGCGATCTGGTCCACTCGTCCCGGATCGTCCATTCCTATCCCTTTTGTGAGCGCACCGGGACCCCGCTGATCTACAAGGCGATCCCCACCTGGTTCGTGGCGGTGGAGCGCTTCCGTGAGCGCATGGTCGAGCTCAACGACACGATTCATTGGGTTCCCGACTATGTCGGCACCCGACGGTTCGGGAACTGGCTGGTGAACGCCCGTGATTGGGCGATCAGCCGCAATCGCTACTGGGGATCCTGCATCCCGGTCTGGGAGTGCGATCGCTGTGATGAACAGGTGGCTATCGGCTCGCTGGACGAGCTGGAGGCGTTCTCGGGCCAGCGGCCCGACGACCTGCACAAACACGTGGTCGACGAAATCGGTTGGCCATGCGCCTCTTGTGCCGGGGCGATGATCCGGGTCCCCGAGGTGCTGGACGGATGGTTCGAGTCGGGATCGATGCCATACGGGATGCTCCACTATCCGTTCGAGAACGCAGAGCGATTCGAGGCAGCATTCCCGGCGAAGTTCATCGCCGAAGGCCTCGACCAGACCAGGGGATGGTTCTATACGTTGATAGTCCTCTCCACGGCAATCTTCGACAAACCCGCTTTCGAGAACTGTGTCGTCAACGGCCTGATCCTGGCCGAGGACGGGCGCAAGATGTCGAAGAGCCTCAAGAACTACCCCGACCCCTCCGAGGTCTTCGACGTGATGGGGGCGGATGCCTTGCGCGCCTTCCTCATCAACTCACCGGTGCTCCGAGCCGAGCCCCTTCGTTTCACCAGCGACGGCGTGGCCGACGTCGTGCGGACGGTCTTGTTGCCGATGTGGAACACGTACAGCTTCTTCACCACCTATGCCCAGGCCGACGGGATCACCATCGCCGACCTTAGGTCTGCACCGGCCCCCGCCGATCGTCCGGAGATGGATCGCTGGATCCTGTCGGTGTTGCAGAGCCTGGTATCGGAGGTCAACGAGCAGATGGAGGGTTACTACCTGTACAACGTGGTGCCCCCCACCCTCGGCTTCATCGATCATCTCACCAACTGGTATGTGCGGCGCTCGCGGCGCAGGTTCTGGCGCACCCGGGGTGAATCCGGTGAAGGCGATGCCGACAAGCTGGCGGCCTTCGCCACCCTGTACGAAGTGCTCACCACCTTCATCGAGGTGCTGGCGCCGGTGCTGCCATTCATCACCGAGCACCTGTATCAGGATCTCGTGGCGCGCCACTATCCCGACTCGGTCTCCAGCGTTCAC
Source organism: Acidimicrobiia bacterium (assembly GCA_036396655.1). Classification (GTDB taxonomy): domain Bacteria; phylum Actinomycetota; class Acidimicrobiia; order Spongiisociales; family ZC4RG35; genus JARDZU01. The sequence goes on along the minus strand of DASWKK010000110.1, from coordinate 16,228 downwards.
CATCGCGACTTCCCCGACGCTGACAGCTCACTCATCGATACCGGGCTCGAGGAAGCAATGGCGGTGGTGCGCGAGGTGGTCCACCTCGGGCGCACCCTGCGCAAGAAGGAGGGCCACCGGGTCCGCCAGCCTTTGGGGCGGCTCACGGTGCTGACCCGCGACCCGAACTTGGCCAGATCGATCGAGGCACACACCGATGTCATCGCCGAGGAGCTCAATGTGAAAGAGGTGGTGACCTCCTCGGATGAAGGCGAGCTGGTGGTTCTCTCGGCCAAGGCCAACTTCAGGAAGCTGGGGCCCTTGCTCGGCGCCGACATGAATCAGGTGGCGGCCGCCATAGCCGAGCTCGACCATGCCGACCTGGAGTCGGTCCTCGGGGGCGGCATGGTGACCGCAGCCGGGCGGGAGCTCGGCGGCGACGACATTCTCATCGAAAGAACGGCACGTGAAGGGACGATGGTCGAGACCGGCAACCACCTCGCGGTGGCGCTCGACACCCGCATCTCGGACGAGCTTCTCCTCGAGGGCGTCGCCAGGGAGCTGATCAGCAGGCTGCAGAGGATGCGCAGGGAGGCCGACCTGGACGTCACCGATCGGATCGCGGTCTCATGGTCCAGCGAGGACCCCACCATCCGGTCGGCGATCTCAGCCCACCGCCAGCTCCTGGCGTCAGAGGTGCTCGCTGCGCTGGTGGAGGAGGCCGATCAATTGGACGAACAGTTCGAGATCGACGACCGGCAGGTCGCGCTCCGCATCAGCCGCGTCTGACCCGGCAGATTCAGGCCTCGTCGTCGTCGTCGGCGTCGGCTTCGTCGTCGGCGTCGGCTTCGTCGTCGTCAGCGTTGACAAGACCCTCGATGTGAGACAGGCCTGCCACCTCGTCGTCCTCGTCGGCATCGAGGTCGAGCTCGGCTTCGACCACATCGTCGTTGCCTGCTTCGGCAGAAAGCTCCTCATCGACATCAACCTCGACCTCGACCTCACCGTCGCCACCAAGGTCGATCGTGTCGAAGCCGATCTCCTCATCCGCGGTGAAGCTCAAACCTTCGCTCGGCTCTTCACCCGTGAGATCTGCGTCCGATCGTGCATTGTTGGCAGCCAACGATCCGGCCACGACCGCGTCCATCTCGTCGAGCTTGTCCGCCACCGAGGTCGCCAACATGGCAAGGCGGGTGCGAACTCCGGCCACCAAGCTGTTCAACTGCGCCATCTCGGCTTCGATGGCCGACTTCTTCTCGTCACGGTCCCGGACGAAATTGTCGGCCTCGGTGCGAGCTCCCTCCAGGATGCGATCGGCTTCGGCCTGGGTCTCAGAGAGCTTGTGATCGGCCTCGAGTCGCGCCTCCTCGAGTAGCCGGTCGGCGGCCACCTGAGCCGTCACCAGGGCGCGTCCTACTGCTGACTCGTCGGGGCCGGTAGCCGCGACCGGAGCCGGGGCAGGGGCGGCGGGGTCTCGTTCCAGCTCTGCGATTCGGACCCGTGCCTGGATCAGCTCGGTCTCCAGCTCCCTGACCGCAACCACCATCTCGTCGAGAAAGTCGTCTACCTCGTCGAGGTCGTAACCCCGCAGCGCGGTGGAGAAGGTCTTCTTCTCGATTTCAGCCGGTGTGATAGCCATTCCGTTTTCCCCTTGGTTCTGGTGGGAGGATACGAACGCGGGGAGCTTGCGCCAAGGATCAGATCCTCGACACCACTCCGATCAGGATGTTGAGCCCGATCAGAAGGACGATCGGGGACAGGTCGAGCATGCCGCCGCCGAGCCGGAGCGGTGGGATCACCCTCCGCAGCGGGAGGATCACCGGATAGATGATCCGATCGAGAAAGACATTGACGCGGCCGAGGGGGTGGGTCGACGAGGTGGGGATCCAGGAAAGGATCACCCACGCCAGGACGGCATAGAAGTAGACCTGCAGCAGCAGCACCAGAACGTCGCCGATGATCACGGGTCAGTGATCGACGTCGTCGAGCTCATAGACCCCTAGTGAGACAAGACGACGCTTCTCGTCCCTACTCAGTGTGACCCGTGGCGGCAACACCACCACCAACCCGTCACCGACCTTTCTCATCGACCCGTCGAGGGCGTAGATGAGACCGGAGGAGAAATCGATGACCCGGCGCATTAGATCGTGATCGGACTCCCTCATGTCCAGCACCACCGGAATGCGTTCTCGAACCCGGTCGGCGAGAATCCGGGCGTCGCCGAACTCCTCGACCAGGATGACGTCCGATTGGACCTCGACCGGCCGTACCAGCCCGACCCCCTCGTTCCCCTCGTATCGTGATTGGGGCCGGGTGGCTGCCCGTGAGGTGGGTGGCGGCTCGACTCTTCGACTCTGAGGGAGCGCCTCGACTCTTCTCGGCTCCACCCTTCGGGTCGGTGCCTCGATGTAGTCGGGCTGCTGGCGGTCTCCGCCGCCCTCTTCATCCATCTGATCCTCATCTACCAATCCCAGGTAGACGAGGGCTTTTGAGAACAGTGACGACATCGATCGCTCCGTTACGTGCGGGCACCAAAGATAGCCCGTCCGACCCGAATCATAGAGGCGCCCTCTTCTACAGCGACTTCAAAGTCGTCGGTCATACCCATCGACAGCTCTACCAGCCCCGGGTGATCATCGGCCATGCCATCACGCAGCCGCCGCAGAGCTTGGAAGTGGGGGCGTTGCTGTTCGGGGTCGTCGGCCACTGGTGGGATTGCCATCAGGCCGCGCACGACGAGACCCAGGGCCGTCAATCGGTCGATCAAAGTGACGGCGTCCTCGGGGAGCACGCCGGACTTCTGGGGCTCGCGACCGGTGTTCACTTCGACCAGAACCGGTGGTGGGAGACCGTTGCCCTTGATCCAGGCTCCAGCCAGGGACTCTCGGTCCATCGAATGGAGGAGGTAGGTGATCGGCCGGACCAAACGGGCCTTGTTCGACTGAAGTGCACCGACGAAATGCCAACGGATGTCGGCTGGGAGCAGGTCTGCCTTCTCGGACATCTCCTGAGCCCGATTCTCCCCGAAGTCCCGATGACCGAGCTCATAAAGACTCTCGATGGCTGAGACCGGCTTCGCTTTCGACACGGCGACCACCGTGATCGACGACGGGTCGCGCCCGGCCCGACGGGCGGCAGAAGCGGTGCGGTCCAGCACGTCCTGGTAGCTCATGACAACCAGCCGATGCCGGCCATCCTCAGCCGTGTCTGGCTTTCCCGGTGGCTGAGCAATCCGGGGGTGTGCATCGTGCAAGCACCGGCCATCCAAACCTCGAGCCCGCTCAACTCACGACGGATCGAGTTGGCGATGTCGACAGATGATGTTCCCCAGGTCGTCGAGGCCACGTCCCTCGGGAACATCTCCGCCACCTCGTGGCCCACCTCGAAACAACAAGGGCCGATCCCCGGGCCGACGGCGGCGCCGGTTGGAGCGTGTCCTGAGCTCTCCATCTCGACTCGAAGCGCGGTCACCACCTTGGCCGCCGCCCCGCGCCATCCGGAGTGTGCCACCCCGACCGCCCCCTCGGAGAACAAGACCACCGCGAAACAATCGGCGGTGAACACGGCCAGAGGCAGCCCCACCAGTTCGGTCCACAAGCCGTCGGCTTCGCCCAATTCGCCCGGTTCCTCGGCCTTGACGATCCGAGCACCGTGCACCTGCCTGACAGTGGCCCATCGCCGTGATATGCCCAGCCAAGACGAGACCGCCGAGCGGGCGGTCAAATCGTGGCGTTGGTCGCCTTCGGCTCCGTCGGTGAACGCCACCCCGTCCCTGCCGGGGGGACGATTCATCCCTGTACGAAGGTCGGGATGTCGAGACTGTCGTCCTCGTCGTCGATACCCGAGTAAACCGGTCTGGATGGACGTGACGTCGCCGGGCGGCCCGACGAGCGGCGTCGCTCGAATCCGGCCGCGATCACGGTGACCTTCATCTCCTCCCCGAGGTCATCGTCGACGATGGCGCCGAAGATGATGTCGGCCTCGGGGTCGGCGTGGTCAGAGATCACCCGGGCGGCCTCAGTGGCCTCGTGCAATGTCATCGATGAAGGACCGGCCACGGAGAGCAGGACCCCCTTCGCCCCTTCCATCGAGGTTTCCAGCATCGGGCTCGAGATCGCCCGCTCCGCTGCCTGCTTGGCCCGATTCTCACCGGTGGCTCTTCCTATCCCCATCACCGCCGATCCGGCATCGGCCATGATGGTGCGGACGTCGGCGAAGTCGACATTGATGAGACCTGGAGTGGTGATCAAGTCGGTGATACCGGCCACACCGCTCATCAGGACATCGTCGGCGAGACGAAAGGTCTCGGTGATCGGCGCCGTCGGGTCTCCGACGTCGAGCAGACGGTCGTTGGGGATCACGATCAGGGTGTCGACCGAGTCCTTGAGCAGGTCGATGCCCTGTTCGGCATGCACTGCCCGCCGTCTCCCCTCGAAGCCAAATGGCCGGGTGACGACACCTACGGTCAAGGCGCCGACCGACCTGGCGACCTCGGCCACGATCGGGGCACCACCGGTCCCGGTTCCGCCCCCCTCACCGGCAGTGATGAACACCATGTCCGAGCCCTTCAGAGCGTCCTCCAACTCCGCCTTGTGCTCCTCGGCGGCGGCCCGACCGATCTCCGGGTTGGCTCCGGCGCCCAGCCCGCGGGTCACCTCACGACCGATGTCGAGCTTCACGTCGGCATCACTCATAAGTAGAGCTTGAGCGTCGGTGTTCAGTGCGATGAACTCGACACCACGAATGCCCGCCTCCACCATTCGGTTGACGGCGTTGACCCCACCACCACCAATCCCCACCACTTTTATCACGGCTAAATAGCCACCGCTCGACGTGCTCACAACAAGTCCTCCAGTTCAAATACGAAGCTAAAGTAGAGGTTTACCGTTCGGGTTTGCTTAAGTAAAGTCATAATCCATAAGCCTCAACTAGACCTTCAGGGTTCCTCGTCCTCGCCGGCCGGCTCCTCCACAACCGAGGAGGTAGCGGGATGTGTGGGGGCAATCAGGGTCAGGATCGAGCCCGGAGGCGGCTCTTCGCGCAGCAGAGCGGCCAAGCTGAGCCCCTTGGCGGCCATCTCCACCGGTCGCCCCAACCTGACATCGAACCCGGAAACATCGGCCCACATCTCGCCGTTTGCCTCGGGCCACACCCGGGTGCCCGATATGAGCTCATCGGGAAGGGCGGCTGCGAATTCGAGCGCACCAAGCACCTGTCTGGAGCCGGAAGCCTCGGAGTCCTCGATCGTCGAGAAGTCCAGCCACGGCAACGAGTCGTCTGGCTCGCCCGACGAAGGCACCGCGACGCCATCGATCGCCCGGCGGGCCCAACCGTCCTCGGTCTCGACCCAGGCCACCGGCACTCTCTCCTCCACCCGAACCACGACTCGGTTTGGCCAATCGAGCTCGACCACCGCCTCTCGGACCCAAGGATCCCGCTCCAAGTCGGTGGCGATGTCTCCGGAGCGGATCAGGATCATCGGCGTGCCCGCCAGGACACCGTCCTCGGCCAGGGCCAGGTGGGTCGAGCTGGCGACAACGCCCGTGGTGGTCACCTCCTTGACACTCAAGAGGGGTGACAGGAACAGCCATACCACCGCTCCTGCCAGACCGAGGATTATCAGGAAACGGATCAGGCGACGAACGTTTCTTCGAGCTCGGTCCTCTGCAACTTCTCGACGACGTTCGGTCAAACGCGGATCAATGGTCATCTTCGAATCCCACGAATTGGATTTCCGGCTCCAGGATGGTGCCGGTCTCCTCGAAAACGCGGTCTTTCACCACATCGACAAGTCTCCGAATATCACTCGAAGTGGCATTGGGGCCGGCGACGAAGAAGTTGGCGTGCTTGGAGGAGACTGCCACGTCGCCGACCCTGGTTCCCTTGAGCCCCAATGAGTCGATGAGCTCGCCGGCCGTTGCCTCGGGTGGGTTCTTGAAGACGCTGCCGGCGTTGAAGGTGCCGCCGGGCTGATTGTCACGTCGCCACCTCGTGATCCGTCTCAACTCCTCGAGCCCCTTCGCCACCTCGCCGGGTCGGGTCGAGAAGGTGGCGGTGAGGACCACCCGGGTAGCGTCGATGTTGGAGTGCCGATACGACATTTCGAGATCATCGGGGCCTCTGGTCTCGATCAAACCTGAGACCAGGTCGAGGATGGATGCCTCGATCAGCCGGTCCTTCGTCTCCACCCCGAAACAACCTGCGTTCTGACGGACGGCACCGCCTACCGAGCCCGGGATGCCGACGAAGAACTCGAGACCGGTCAGACCGGCTTTGACACTGGCTCTCGCTACCTGGGCGAGCGGGGCCGAGCCGCCGGCGGAAACCACCGACCCGTCTAGCTCGACCTTCGAGAACCCGGGGCCGAGACGAATGACGAGACCGGGAAAACCCGAATCGGAGACCACGATATTCGACCCGCGGCCCAACACCAGGACCGGCATGTCGGACAGGACGTCGCTGGAGGTCAGACGCTCGAGACCCTCGAGGTTCTCGACCTCGATCAGGTATCGCGCCGGGCCCCCGGACTTGTATGTCGTCAGAGGCCCCAGGGCCACGTTCTCGACGATCGAGCCGGAAGCGACCAGGGCCTCCAACCCGCTCATTTGCTCTCCGCGAGTCTCAGCGCCAATTCGGTGGGGACCAAGGTGATGTCACCGGCGCCCATGGTCAGGACCAGGTCGCCCTCTTCGACCCGCTCCGCCAGAAATTGCGCCAGGTCGACCATATGGGGCACGTAGTGAACGCTCGCCCCGTGGCTCCGGGCGGCGTCCGCGATCAGCCGTCCGGTGACACCGGGAACGGGCTCTTCCCGCGAGCCGTACACATCCGTTACCACGACCTCGTCGGCCTGGCTCAGCGCCGCGCCGAACTCCTGCTGGAACCTTGCGGTCCGGCTATAGAGATGAGGCTGGAACACCGCCCACACCCGGCCCGGGACGATGCCCGAGCCGGCGGCCAGCGTGGCAGCGACCTCGGTCGGATGATGGGCGTAGTCGTCGATGAGGGTCACACCCGAGACCGTCCCCCGGTGCTCCCATCGGCGACCCACCCCCCGGAACGAGGCGAGTCCCCGCACCGATGCCTCGATGTCACGCCCCATGGCTGAGGTGAGGGCAAGCACACCTGCCGCGTTCCTGGCAACGTGGGCGCCCGGTCTGTTCAGACTGACCCGAGTCGTGCCGTCCGGGCCGACCAGGTCGAACTCGATGCCCCCGTTCGAAGCCACGAGGTCGTCTATCCGCCAGTCTGAGCCGGCGTCGATGCCATAGGTGATTGCGCCAACCTCTCGGGCGACGGCGAGCGCGCCGGGGTCATCGGCGCAAGCCACCACCGGCCCGGCCACGGACCTGGCGACCTTGACGAAGCTGGCGGCGAGATCATCCTCGGTCCCGAAATGCTCCAGATGCTCCGCCTCGATGTTGGTGATGACGAGGCCGACGAGATGCAGGCTCTCGAAGGTGCGAAACGCTTCATCTGCTTCGACAACCAGTAGATCCGTCGACCCATAGTGCCCATTCGTGTTCCAGTCGGCTAGATCCCCGCCGACGATGAAGCTCGGGTCCTCCCCGGCCGCTTGTAGCGCCGAGATCAGGAGCGCGGTCGTGGTGGTCTTCCCATGGGTTCCCGTGGCCCCGACGGTGGGGATGCCGGCGGTAAGGGCGGCCAGCAACTCGGGACGCCGCCATACGGGGACCCCAGCCTCGGTCGCAGCGACCAGCTCCGGGTCATGGTTGGGCACCGCAGAGGAAGCGACGACCAGGTCGGCGCCGCGAGCAGCTTCAGGATGATGCCCGGTGTAGATGGTGATGCCGAAGTCGGCCAGTCGATCGAGTGTCGAGCCTCCACGCAGATCGGATCCAGACACCACATGTCCCATGCCGGCCAGCACTTTGGCTATGGCGCTCATGCCCGCTCCCCCGGCCCCGATCAGGTGCACCCGGCGATATTCGATTCTCATCACGCCAATTCCAGCATCGCCCTGGCAATGGTCATCGCCGCCTCGGGTTTGGCAATGGCGCGCGCCGCAGCTCTCATCGCTCGCAACTGGTCGGAGTCGAGGAGCGTCCGCTCGATGAGCCCGGTCAGCTCTCCGATCCGATCCTCGGGCAGGACCAGGGCGGCGCCGGACCCTGCGATGAACGCCGCGTTGGCCGTTTGATGGCCTGAGGAGCCAAAGGCCCCGGGGATCAGGATCGACGGGGTCCCGGTGGCGGTCAACTCAGCCACACCACCACCGGCGCGGGCGACCACGAGGTCGCACGCCGCGTAGAAGAACTCCATGCGCTCTTCGAAGGCAACTTGATGCCACCGAACATTCCCGCTCAATCGCTCGCCCGGGCCGAGATTCCCTTGTCCGGTGAGATGGAGCATCTGGATGGTGGGGCCCTGCCACGAAGAAGCAAGATCTCGAGCGGCAGTGTTGAGAACACTCGCTCCCAGCGACCCCCCGACGACACCCAGCACCGGGAGGCCGGGGTCGAGCCCGCGTCGCGCCAAACCCTTGGGTCGAAGTCCATCTCGGTCGAAGTCGACCATCGCCTTTCGCACCGGGTTGCCCACCCATTCGCCATCCGTCAACCCATGAGTGTGGGGGAAGGAGACGAAGACCCTATCTGCCCAACGCGAGGCGAGACGGTTGGCCAGGCCCGCGCCGGCGTTTTGCTCGGCGAGGAGCAGCGGGACTCGCGTCTTGTGAGCGGCCAGGGCCGTCGGGACCGTGACATATCCACCCAATCCCAAGGCAGCTTTGACTTCACGCTGGTGGATCTGGTGGACGACCTCGTTTCTGGCGCGCCACACCAGTTGAGGCAGACCCAGGTTTTTCGTGGTCAGGGATCGCTGCAGCCCCCTCAGCTCGAGACCCAGGAAGGGGAAACCGGCATCGGGATAGACATTGGCCTCGATCCGCTGCCCACCAACGAAGAGCACCAGATCGCGGTCGACTCCGAGCTCGATCAGAGCCTCGCCTACCGCCAGCCCAGGAAACACGTGGCCACCGGTGCCGGCTGCGGCGATGAGAAAAGTCATGTCTTCGGCGGGACTCCGGCCTGGGCGATGTTGACCAGGATGCCGAGTGCGGCCATGGACACGATCAACGCAGTGCTCCCATACGAGACAAAGGGGAGAGCGATTCCGGTGATAGGCATCACACCGAGCACACCACCAACGTTGACCAGGGCCTGGAACGACAGCCAAGCCGTGATGCCGGCGGCGACCATTCTCCCGAATCGATCGGGGGCACGAGAGGCCACCAACCAACCGGCCAGGGCCAGCACCACGAAGAGGCCGATGACCGTCAGGGCGCCGATCAGCCCGGTCTCCTCACCGATGATGGCGAAGATGAAATCGGTGTGGGCGTTGGGAAGGTAGAACCAGCGGGCGCGGCTCGCACCGAGCCCCACGCCGAAGATCCCACCGTTGGACAGGGCGTAGTAACCCTGGATCAGCTGGTAGCCATCCCCGCTGGCGTTACCCCAAGGGTCGAGGAACCCGGCAATTCGATCGACCCGGTACTCATCGCTGAAGGCCAACAGCCAGGCCACCCCGACGACCATCACCGATAGAAGGAGCACATACTTGAACGGGGCGTCGGAGGCCAGGATCACTGCCATGGCAGCGGCACCGATGATGATCGTGGTGCCCAGGTCTGGCTGCAGCATCACGAGGCCGCCGACAACACCAACGGTGAAGACGACGGGGACCACGAAGTGCCCGAAGGTCGTCAGGAGCTTGTGCTTCTTCTCGAGCAGGTAGGCCAGGATGACGATCACCGAGACCTTGGCCAGCTCCGAAGGCTGGAAGCTGAACTGCCCGAGGTACAGCCACCGCTGGGCCCCACCGATGACCGGTCCCATCGCGAGGACTGCCACCAGGAGCCCAACCGAGGCCACGAACGCCGGGATTGCCAGTCGCCGGTAGAAGCCATAGGGGATCCGGCTGGTGATCAACAAGGCGATCGTGCCGATTCCCACCCCGAACAGCTGACGTTTGAAGAAGAAGAATCGATCCTGCCCTTGATCGATGGCCACTGCCGAGGACGCCGATTGAGTGGCACCCAGACCGATCACGACCAGGACCACAACCAGGACCAGAAGCGTGGTCGCCGTTCGATTGTTGATCTTGAGCAACTCGGCCCGGTCTCGCGCCGCCGCCCGCACCCGGGCGATCGAAGTGACGTTCGCTGTCATCTGGCTGGTGCCTCCTCGGTGATCTTCCGGACCAGCTGCGAGAACCTCTCGCCCCGGCTCTGGTACGACTCGAACTGGTCGAAGCTGGCGCACCCCGGTGCCAACAGCACCGTGTCGCCGGGCTCCGCCAGTTGTGAGGCCATTTCCACCGCGTTCACCAGATCGCCGGCGAGCCGGCCCCGTTCCCCGGCGGCCTCGACCAGCAGTGGCCCGGCGTCTCCGATGCCGATCAAGACACGAACCCGTGGCTCGAGGGCGAGCGGTCGGAGGTCGAGACCCTTGGATAGCCCTCCGGCAATCAACACCACAGAGTCATGAGCTCGAATCGACGCGAGGGCGGCATGAGGGTTGGTGGCCTTCGAATCGTCGATCCATGTCACCCCATGGGCACGAGCGACCAACGTTCGCCGGTGGGGGCCCGGTGTGAAGGTCCCAGCCGTCTTGACTACCGCTTCGGGGCTGGCACCCATGCGCAGGGCGAGGGCGGCGGCCGCTGCCAGGTTGACCAGATGTGTGGGGTCGTTCGATGTGAGATCGCCGATCGACATCGACATCTCCCCGATGACGAGGCGACCGTGATCGACTCCCCCTCCCCCTGGGGGCAGATGATCCCCCGATACCGGGAACAGCTCGCTCCTGGCGCCTGAGACGATTGAGGAGGCGCCCAAGTCGTCGGCGTCATAGACCAGGAGGTCTTCCTCGCCCTGGTTGAGAAAGATCCGTGCCTTGGCCGATCGATAGGAGTGCTCGGAACCGTGCCAGTCGAGGTGGTCGACCGATACGTTGGTGATAGCCGCGGCAATCGGGTGGAACTGCTCGCAAAACCGAAGCTGAAAGCTGGAGACCTCGACCACAACGGCTTCGTGGCCCTCGTCGACGTGATCTGACAGGGCTGATCCGATGTTTCCGGTCGCCGGCGCATCGATCCCGGACTCGATCAGCATGGCCGAGGTGGCCTCGGTCACGGTCGTCTTGCCGTTGGTTCCGGTGATGGCCGCAACAGGGACATCGAGATGGCGCCAGGCGAACTCGATCTCACTCCAGACCGGGAGACCCGATTCCAACGTCTCCACGATCGGTAGGGAGCGCTCGGAGAATCCGGGGCTGGCGATCACCAGGTCGACCCCATTGAGCAGAACGGGGTCCCATTCGCCGCCGGCCACCGAGAAACCCTCATTCAATAGTCCCAGGGAGGGACCCTCGGAATAGACGGTGACCGCCATGTCACGACTTCGGGCCAGCCGGGCCGCAGCCACACCGGAGACCCCGGCGCCGAGCACCAGCACCCGCGTCACAACAGCCCCTCGAGAAGGAGGAAGTCGCCGTAGAAGAATCCGAGCCCGAGGGCGACACCGATACCGGTCAAGATCCAGAACCTGATCACCACGGTCGTTTCCGGCCAACCACCGAGATCGAAGTGGTAGTGCAGCGGCGACATCCGGAAGATCCGCTTGCCGAACATCTTGAAGCTGGCCACTTGCAGGATCACCGAAGCGGTCTCCGCCACGAATATGGCGCCGAGGACTGCCAGGAGAAGGTGGGTGTTGGTGAGCAAGGCCAGTGCTGCCAACAGGCCGCCGATGCCTTGGGCACCCACATCCCCCATGATGATCTTGGCCGGTGGCGCGTTCCACCAGAGAAAGCCCAGTATCGCACCGAACATCGCCGCCGAGACGATCGCCAGCTCGAGTGGATCCACCGCCTGATAGACCCCCGGATCGCGGAACGGTGGCTGGTTCCTGAACTGCCAGAAGGCGATCACCGTGTACGAGGCCACCACCAGGGCCGACGCCCCACCGGCCAACCCGTCCATTCCATCGGCCAGATTCACCCCGTTGGCCGCACCGGTGAGCATGAACAGGACCCAGATCACGAAGAAGGCGCCGAGATCGATGCCAAGGGGGCGAACGAAGGAGACCTCAGTGACCACCCCGGCCATCGAAGCTCCCCATGCAAAGAGCGCGGCGATCGCCAACTGGCCTCCGAATTTCGCCGCCTTCGACAGCCCGAGACTCCTCTGGTTCGAGAACTTGATCCAGTCGTCGAGCAGCCCGACCACGGCCATGCCGGCGAGAGCGAACACGGCAAGAAGACCCCCCGAGCTCATCGGCTGGAACTCGAACTCGATCCGCCCCGAAGGAGCGAGCAACCGGATGTGTGACGCGGTATAGCCGATGATCGCCGCCGAGACGAACACCACTCCCCCCATGGTCGGGGTTCCCTGCTTGTGACCATGCATCCCGACGATCTCGTCCTGGATGAATTGACCGATCTCGCGGCGACGGAAATAACGAATGGCGTAGGGAGTCCCGAAGATCGACACCAGAAGACCGACCGCAGCGGCAATGAGAAGCGATATCACAGGGACATGCTCCCTGAATCGGGCCCGGATTCGGGGGAACTCGCACCAAGGCCGAGCAACTCCCTCGCCACATCCCGATCGTCGAACGGAAACACACGGCCATCGATCTCCTGGCCTGTCTCGTGACCTTTGCCCAGGATGAGCACGACGTCGCCTCGTTCAGCCGAGCCAATCGCCCTGGCGATGGCGCGACGCCGGTCGACCTCGAGCACCGCTTCAGCCGTCGTGGCGCCGGCCGCCACGTCACTCAGTATCCGATCGGGATCCTCGGTTCTCGGATTGTCACTGGTGATGATGGTGACGTCCGCTTCCGACGCGGCCCGGCCCATGAGCGGCCGCTTCTCACGGTCCCGATCGCCTCCCGCCCCGACCACGGCGATGACGCGACCGTCGGAGAGCGCCCGGGCGACCGAGATCGCCTCGTGGATTCCATCCGGCGTATGGGCATAGTCGACCACGACACTGATCCCTTCCCGCTCCCCTACCAGTTCGAACCTGCCCGGGACGCCCCTCAACTCACTCAATCCGAGGACGATCTCATCGAGACTCGAGCCCAAGGCGAGGCAGCAACCGACCGCCACCAACGCGTTCTCGACATTGAACGCACCTATCAGCGACGAGCTGACCACCGCGGTGCCCACGGGCGTGACGAGCTGAAACGACGTCCCGTCGAACGAAGAGTGGATGTCGCCGGCGCTCACCTCGCCGTGCCGCCCAATCAGGATTTTCGGTCCCCTGACCCAATCCGCGATGTCAGCCCCGACGGGGTCGTCGACGTTGATGACCGAGGTGCCGACGTCGAAGTCACGGAACAGACGCTCCTTGGCGGATCGGTAGGACTCCATGGTCCCGTGAAAGTCGAGGTGATCCTGGGAGAGATTGGTGAATGCCGCCACGGCAAAACGAGTAGACGCCACCCGGTTCATATCGAGCGCGTGCGAGGAGATCTCGGCCGCGATCAGCTCGGCGCCAAGATCTCGCATGGTGGCGAGCAGCCGTTGGAAGTCGGTCGCCTCAGGAGTCGTGCGCTCTGAGGGAATGACTGTCGACCCGACCCTGGTCTCGACGGTGCCGATGAGCCCGGCAACACGGCCGGCAGATCGCATCAGAGATTCGATGTAGTGAGTGACGGTGGTCTTGCCGTTGGTCCCCGTCACCCCGATCACCGCAACTTGGTGGGATGGGTCGTTGTGGACTTCGGCCGCGATCACCGACATCACCGCTCTGGTGTCGTCGACGATCAACTGGCCGGCGTCGATCGGCATCGGATGCTCCACGGCAACTGCCGGTGAGCCGGAGGTCACCGCGGCCTCCACGTAGTCGTGACCGTCGTGTTCGGCTCCGCGCACCGCGACGAAGAGCACTTCGGGACCCGCGCTCCTCGAATCGTGCGTGACATCGGCGAGCCAGGTGTCGGGGTCACCTATCACCTCGCCTCCGACCCGCCGGGAGACCTCTCCCAGCGTGCTACCCATTGTCGGCATCGGGTGTGACTCCCAACCGGTGAAGCGCCTGCTCCATGACCTCGGCGAACACGGGAGCAGCTGACGCTCCACCGGTGCGGTACTCGAAGGATGGTGCGTCGATCAATACCGCAACCACGACCTTGGGATCGTCTATGGGGGCCATACCGACGAAGGAGGCGCGGGTGACCTCGGTGTACCGCCGCCCGTCGTCGCTCAAGACATTCGCCGTTCCCGTCTTCCCCCCGACCCGATACCCATCGATGCCGGCCGCCTGACCCGTGCCCTCGTCCACCACGTTGGCTAGGAGCTCCTGCATCAGCCGGGCCGTCTCTTCGGAGACGACCCGTCTGGTCTCGAGACCGCTGACATCCTCCTTGCCATCGACATCGGTCTTCGAGGCGACGATGTGTGGCTTGGTCCAGACCCCGTCATTCCCGATGGCCGCATAGGCCGCGGCCATCTGCAAGGGCGTGGCGGCGACCGAGTAGCCGATGGCGGCCGACGCCCAGCATGTCTCACAACCCGCCTCGAAGTTGAGGAAACCCGGTGCCTCGACCGAGTAATCCACCCCGGTGATCGAACCGAGCCCGAACTTCTCGATATACCCCTTGAGTCGGTCCTCGCCGAGCTTCTCGCCGATCAGGATGGTGCCCACGTTCGAAGAGCGGGTGAAGATGTCGGCCACCGTCATGTCGGCCGTGTCGTGCTTGTCGAAGTCCTGATAGCAACCGTAGACATCATCATCTCCGTCACGGCAGGCGCCTTCGCGTAGCTCCAGGACGTCGGCAACCTGAGGAATCCAGGTCCCAGTCCTGACCTCGCCCTCCTCCAGGGCCGCGGCCACCGTGATCAGCTTCTGGGTCGATCCAGGCTCGTACACGTTGCGGACTATGAAGTTGGAGAAGCTGTGGCAGGTCGGGTCTGCCTCCAGGTCACAGGTTGCGTCCACCGTCTTTCGGGTCTGAGGGTCAAACACCGGAGCCCCGGCCATGGCCAGGATGCCGCCATTCTCGACATCCAGCACGACAATCCAACACGAGTCGGCCTGGGTCCGCTCAACCGCCGACAGACAAGCCTGCTGCGACTGATACTGAAGGGGCAGATCGACGGTGGTGTTGAGATCGGTGCCTGGCACCGCGGGAACGATGTCGCTTATGCCCTGGGGGATGATTCGGCCCTCGAGATCACGCTCGAAGACCGCCTTGCCCGGGGTGCCGCGGAGCTCCTCGTCGTACACGAACTCGAGGCCCTCCAGCCCGTTGCCATCGATATCGACGAAACCGGTCACGTGTGAGGCCACCTCGCCTGCGGGGTAGATCCGGGTCGCCTCCGGATGGGCATGAAGACCACGGACCTGCAGGGCCGTGATCTGCTCGGCCAGACCCGGCTCAACCTGACGTTTCAAGTAGACGAAGTCACGATCCGAGGTCAGTCGCTGGTAGAGGCTCTCGGAATCGACCCCGAGCAAGCCACCGATCTGTTGCGCTACCCACAGGGGCTCTTCGATCTGGGCCGGGTTGGCCCAGATGCTCTGCGCTTCGACGGTCATCGCCAGAAGCTCGCCGTTGCGGTCGAAGATCTTGCCTCGTTGTGGAGCCAAGTCACGGGTCACGAGTCGTTGGCTCAGGCCCTGATCGGCGAGATCCGCCGCCTGCACCACTTGCACCTGCACCAGGCGATAAGCCATGCCGAGCCACGCCGCCACCAGGAACAATCCGATGAGTGCGACACGCACCTTGCCCGATGTGGGTCGGCCGGTAGCCTTGCCGCTGGCCACGACCTAGGTTCCCAGCCGTGACTCCGGTGGTTCGAAGCGATCTGCTCCGTCCGCGAGCCCGGCTCCAGCGCGCCGTCGGGTCATCATTGTGTTTCGCTTTCGTTGTCGATTGAGGCAACCGCGGCGCCTTGACCGAGGTCGACCAGGAGCTGGCGGGTGTCGACGGGGATCACGAGACCCAACTCCTCGGCGAGCGGAGCGATCCGGGCCGGGTTCTCGAGACGGGCGATCTCGAGCCGGAGCTGTTCGTTGATCGCTCCTTGCTCCTCGATCGCCCGGGTGAGCTGGTCCAGCTCGAAGGCGGATTTGTCCAGAGATGTGCGGGCAAAACCCAGTCCCAGGAAGGCCACTACTCCAATGAGGACCATGATCATCCACGGAGCCAGGGTGACCCGCTGGGGTCGCCGGCCCTTTAGCACTCTCAAGTTCTCCTTGGCCGACGGGGCTCGAAGCG